>DAISYX010000026.1:0-17124 GCA_036825095.1 Clostridia bacterium
GAGGGGCGCCCTGGAACACCCGGTCATGGAAAGAATCCTCGGTTGCCTGCATGCTGCCCCAAAATCCCGGGTCAAAGTCGCTGGCAGCCAGGCTTTCCCTGGCCTTTGGGGCCTCGGTTTCAGGGGCTATTGCCGGAGTCTGCGGGGCACCCACGGTCCTCTCCATGGATTCCTGCAGCTGGCGCATGGCCTGCTGCAAGGGACCTGCCGAGCGGGCGCGGCCCTGGTTTTTATCGCCCTGGTTTTCCTGCTGCTGGCGCTGGGCCTTGCGGTTTGCGCCGGAGGCAACAGCTAAAAAGATGATCAGGATAATGCCAATCTCAAGCATGGGCTGCTCCCTTTCTGCGGCGTTTTGATAATCTGTCCACCCTTATTTGCCCAGGTTGCGGTGGGGGTTCTCCCAGTTTTCATCCTTGGGGTCCGCCGCCTTGGCGATGCCGTCCCGCATCTGGGTGTCCGCCATCACGTTTTGCATCTGGTAGTAGTCCATCACGCCCAGCTTGCCCGCGCGCAGCGCTTCCGCCATGGCCAGGGGCACCTCCGCCTCCGCGGCCACCACCTTGGCGCGCATCTCCTGCACCTCCGCCTTCATCTCCTGTTCCCGGGCAACGGCCATGGCGCGCCGCTCCTCCGCCCGGGCCTGGGCGATGCGCCGGTCCGCCTCCGCCTGGTCCATCTGCAGCTGGGCGCCGATATTGCGCCCCACGTCCACATCCGCGATGTCAATGGAGAGAATTTCAAAAGCCGTGCCCGCGTCCAGACCTTTGTTGAGCACGGTGTGGCTGATCTTGTCCGGGTTTTCCAGCACTTCCTTGTGGGAATCAGCGGAGCCGATGGTGGTGACGATGCCCTCGCCCACGCGGGCCATTACCGTTTCCTCGCCAGCGCCGCCCACCAATTGCTGGATGCTGGTGCGCACCGTCACCCGGGCCTTGGCCCTAAGCTCGATGCCGTCCTTGGCGATCGCGGCCACCGGCGGGGACTCAATCACCTTGGGGATAACGCTCATCTGCACCGCCTGAAGCACATCCCGGCCCGCCAGGTCGATGGCGCCCGCCTGCTCAAAGGTCAGCTTAATGCCCGCCTGCTGGGCGGATATCAGGGATTTCACCACCCGCTCGATGTTGCCGCCGGCCAGGAAGTGCTTCTCCAGCTGGTTTACACTCAGCCCCAGGCCCGCCTTGCTGGACATGATCAGGGTGTCCACCAGGCGCTGGGGGCTTACCCGGCGCAGGCGCATGCCGATCAGGCTGAAGATGGTCAGCGGAACCGCGGACGCCCGGGCCCTGATCCAAAGCCCGATGGGCACATAGCGGAAAAAGACAACAAACAACAGGATAACCGCAACAATAACAATCCCCAGCATAATTTCAGACATGCCAAGCCCTCCTCCAAGCTCCTCAAAAAAAGTGTACGCGCTCATACTTCCACCCTGTCCACCATCACCCGCGGGCCCTCAACCTCCCGCACCCTGACGCGGACGCCCTTGTCGATAAAGTTGCCATCGCTGACCACATTGACCCGTTCGCCCTCAATTTCCGCCATGCCGGCCGGGCGCAGCACCGTGAGGGTGATGCCTTCCTTGCCCAGATACTGGTCGTACTGGTCGGTGGCGATGAAGCCCTCTTCCCGGCTCAACTCGCCCTTTAGAATCAAATCTGATCGGGACAGGCGGCCCTTGGTGGCGGATTTGATGGAGATGTACATGGCCAGCCCCACAATCACCAGCAGAATCAGCCCCATCCCCAGGCCCGCCACATAGCCGTGCTGCAGCCAGGTAAACACGGATGCCGCGATTAAGAGAATAATGCCTGAGATGCCCGGGACACCAAAGCCGGGCATAAACATCTCCACGATAATCAGCCCAATGCCAACCACCGCGCAGATGAGTATCGGCAGATTATTCAGAATAAAGTCCATAGCGCTCCTCCTTGTTTCTATTTTACCGCATCAAAAGGCGGATAAACGGGTTTTGGCATGTTTACGGCAGGAAATCGCTGATTTTCTTTTCTTTTTCCGGCAGTTCGTCCAGCTTTTGCCTTAAGCGTTTCAGGTCTTCCCAGCTGTCCCGCTTCTTGTCCGGATCCCGAAGCAGGGCCGCCGGGTGAAAGGTGGGCAGAATAAAAACCCCCTTGCGCTCCACAAACTGGCCCCGGGCCCGGGTGATGCGAAGCTCCGGCCCCAGAATAAAGCGAAGGGCTGTGGCCCCCAAAAGCAGGATCGCCTGGGGCCGGATCAGCGCGGTCTGCGCCCTTAAAAAGGGCAGGCAGTTCCGCGCCTCCTCCTCTGTTGGCGCCCGGTTCCCCGGCGGGCGGCACTTCACCACGTTTGAGATGAAGACCTCCTCCCGGCTTATCTCAATGGCCGCCAGCATCTGGGTTAAGAGCTGGCCGGCAGCGCCCACAAAGGCCAGGCCCTGCCGGTCCTCCTGGGCGCCGGGGCCTTCGCCGATAATCATCAGCCGGGCGTCCGGATTGCCCTGCCCGGGCACCTTATGGGTGATGCCCCCGGAAATCCCGCACAGGGTGCAGCCGGCGATATCCGCGTTTACCTGCGTCCAGGAGGTCAGCATCTCAGCGGAACCTGGAATTAAGCAGGGTAAAGGTGGCGGAGATATCCCGCCACAGCCAGTTGACCAGACTTAAAATCAGCAAAAACATGATCAGGATGACCACGGCCCCCAGGATGACGCCCATAAAATCGCTCATCCCCGCCGCAAAACGCAGGTGATCGCGCCGTTCCTGGCGTTCCTCTTCCTCAACGGCCCTATAGTCCTGGTGATCCACAGCCCTCACCTCCTGTGTCAATTTTACCGTATCCTGGGCTGATGCGCAATGCGCGGCTTTTCTTAATGCGCCCTTTGCGCTATACTGTTCATATCACATAAACGCTGGAGGTAATCATGCGGGAACCAATTCTGGTCGTAATGGCGGCGGGCATCGGCAGCCGCTTTGGGGGCTTAAAGCAGATGACGCCCTTTGGGCTGCACGGGGAAAGCCTGATTGACTATTCCCTTTTTGACGCGCTGCGCTCCGGCTTTAAGCGCGTCATCTTCATCGTCAACAGCAAAATCATCGACGACTTCAAGGAGCTGGTGGGCAGCCACGTAGAGGACAAGATGGAGGTCACCTACGTCTGCCAGGAGCTGGACAAGCTGCCTGCGGGCCTTGCAGTGCCGCCGAAGCGGGTCAAGCCCTGGGGCACCTCCCACGCCGTGCTGTGCTGCAAGGACGCTATTGACGCTCCCTTTTGCGCCATCAACGGGGATGACCTGTATGGCCTGGACGCCATGCAGCAGATGTACACCTTCTTAAAAAGCGATCCCCAGCCTAAGGCCTACGCCATGGTGGGTTTTGAGCTGAAAAACACCCTGTCGGAGCACGGCTATGTGTCCCGGGGCGTCTGCCAGGTGGATGACAAAGGCTATCTGGAGAACATCGTGGAGCGCCTGCATGTCATCTCCACCGTGGACGGCCCCATGCACACCCTGGACAAGCAAACCTACCACCGCCTGCCGGAGGACACCACCGTGTCCATGAACATGTGGGCCTTCACACCCCAGGTGATTGAAGAGATCGAGGCCCGCTTCCCCGTCTTTTACAACAAGGCCATGGCGGAGGACCCCCTGAAGGCGGAGTTCTACCTGCCCAACCTGGTGGGCGAGCTGCTTAGCGAAGGCAGGGTCACCGTCAAGGTGATGCGCTCCAAGGACAAGTGGTTTGGCGTCACCAACGCCTCAGACCGCCCCATCGTGGAGGAGGCGCTCCGGGACCTTACCCGCCACAGGGTTTATCCCGAAGGTCTCTGGCGCTAAAGCAGGCCTGATCAGAAAAGCCGGTTGTTTGTTTGAGGCAGGCGGCTTTTTGTTTGTCTTTTTTATCTTTTGATCAGAAGCACCGTCAGGTCGTTCACATTGGTGCCGGTGGGTCCGGTCATTATCAGGCCGCCGCAGGCCTTAAGCGCGGGATAGGCGTTGTTGTCCAAAAGAGCGCCTGCCGCGCTGATGCCCATCTGTTCAAGAACCGCGGCGCTTTCCCCGTCACAATAGCCGCCGGCCGTGTCCGTGGGCCCGTCGGTGCCGTCGCTGCCCAGGGAAAATACCGCCGTGCCCTTAAGCCCCCGGATGCCCGGGGCCGCCGCCAGGGCGATCTCCTGATTGCGCCCGCCCAAGCCCCGGCCCTTCACCTCAACCACGGTTTCCCCGCCCAGAATATAGGCCAGGGAGGGCCCCGCCTGATGCTCCCGGGCGATGGCGGCCAAAAAGGCCCCCGCCTCCCGGGCCACGCAGTCAAGGGAGGAGGTCAGCATCACGGGCGTATAACCCAGCGCCTCTGCCGTTTTGGCCGCGGCGGCGCAGAGCTGCTTTACCGAGCCGGTGATCCGGGTTTCCACCTGGCCAAGCGTCTTGGGCGTCTCCTCTTTAAGGCAATCAAGGGCCTCCCGGCTTAATTTCAGCCCATATTTCTCCACCGCCGCCAGGGCCTCCCCGCTGGTGGAACTGTCCGGATAGGCGGGGCCGGAGGCGATCATATCAAGCGGGTCTCCTATGATATCAGACAGCACCACCGCAAAAACCCCCGCCGGCTGGCAGGCCAGGGAAAAGCGCCCACCCTTCACCTTGGAGAGGCGCTTGCGCAGGGTGTTCATGGTGACAATATCAGCGCCGCTTTCAAGCAGCTGCCGGGTGATGTCCTGAAGTTCTGAAAGGGGCACCCGGGGGCTTTCAAACAGGGCGGAGCCGCCGCCGGAGATCAGCAGAAGCACCCGGTCCCGGGGCTTAAGGCCCCGCACCAGCCCAAGGGCCTCCTCGGTCGCGCTCAGGCCGTTTTCATCCGGCACCGGATGCCCCGCCTCCCGGATCAAAATCCCCGGGAGCGCTCCGCCTCCATGCCCATATTTGGTGATGACAATGCCCCGGTCTATCCGCCCGTCCAGCGCCTCACAGGCGGCCTGGGCCATGGCGTATGCCGCCTTGCCAATCGCCACCAGAACCACCCGGCCCTCCGAAGGCGCCTTAAAATCCATCAGGGCCCGCCGCACCGCCCTTTGGGGCTGGGCGGCCTCAAGGGCTGCTTTGATGATGGCCTCCGCGTCCTTCCTCAGCTTATTTGCCATGCTCCCTCTCTTTCCTTCCGGGTTTTCAATAATTCCATTTATAGCCTTGCATTTGATATCTTTATCGTATATAATGCGCCTTGCGCGCTGATGTAGCTCAGCAGGTAGAGCACCTCCTTGGTAAGGAGGAGGTCATGGGTTCGAGTCCCATCATCAGCTCCAGCGCAGCCGGCCTCAAGGGGCCGGCTTTTGATTTCTTCTCTTTAAAAAAAGGGGCGCTGTCCGGCGCCCCCTGGCTTTATCCTCGCATGCCCTCTATCAGCTTGGTCAGGTGATACACCCCCATCTGGAAGCCCTGGGAGTTGTCCAGGGTGTAGTCCGCGCAGGCCTTATAAAAACCGATGTGGTGGTCAAACTCGTAGATCACATCCTCGGGCTCCGGGCTCTGATCCCCGCCCTTAAGGTCGGAGAGAATCTGGTCCAAAGGGCGGTCTATGTGGATGATGACGCCGTGGTTTTGCATCATCTGCACGTTTTCCTTAAGCGTAGGCAGGCCACCGCCGGTGGAAACGATGCTGGGCGGCTCCCCCACCAGCTCCATAAGCACGCCGGTCTCCGCGTTGTGGTAAAAATCCTCCCCCAGCGCCGCATGCAGCTGGCTGATGGACATGCCCATCATCTCGCTGACACGCTGATCCGTATCCACAAAGCGCAGACCCAGGTCTGAAGCGACCCGACGTCCCAGGCCTGCTTTTCCGCTGCCGGACATGCCTACCAGGAAAACATGCATTGGCAACATGCAACCCCGCCTCCTTCTGACCCTCTTATAATGTGATTAGGCTGAGTATAGCATACCCCCGCCCATCCACGCAAGAAAAAACCGCGCCGGCTATGGGCGCGGTTTGGGAAAAGGCCTGACTTTAAGCGCTCTTGACAGACTCCGCCAGCTGGGAGAAGGCGCCGGCATCGTTCACCGCCAGATCCGCCAGCATCTTCCGATTCACCTCGATGCCCTGGCGCTTCAGCCCGCTGATAAAAGCGGAATAGTTAAGCCCGTTGAGCCGGGCCGCGGCGTTGATGCGCACGATCCACAGCCTGCGGAAATCCCGCTTGCGGTGCTTGCGGCCAATATAGGCGTAGCGCAGCGAACGGCGCACCTGTTCGCTGGCGGCACGGTACTGCTTGGACCGTGCGCCGTAATATCCCTTTGCCAACTTCAGCATCTTCCGACGCTTTTTCTGGGCGCTGACCGCCCGTTTAATGCGAGCCATGTGTGGGTTCCCTCCTTAAATCAAAGCGTTGAGAGCTTACTTCTGGATGAGCAGACGGATCGTTGCTGCCTCTTTTTTGTTCTGCAAGACGCCGCCGGCGCGAAGCTGCCGGGTGCGCTTGGTTTTCTTCTTGGTCATGATATGGCCCAGGTTCATCTTCTTGTGCTTCACCTTGCCATTTTTGGTCACTCGGAAGCGCTTGGCCGCGCCGCGGTGGGTTTTTTGCTTGGGCATGTCGGGTGGTCCTCCTTTAAGCTGTTGCTGCGTTTATTGTGCCGGCACGGGCTTCTGCTCGCCTTTTTCCGGCTTCACCGGTTTTTCCACCTTGGGGACTAAGATCATGATCATGTGACGGCCTTCCAGATTAGGCTGGCGCTCGATGACCGCTATGTCGCTTAAGCGCTGCGCAAACTCCTTCATCACCTTGTAGCCGATTTCGCTGTGGGCAATCTGCCGGCCCCTGAAGCGGATGGTGACCTTCACCTTGTCGCCGGCCTTCAGGAAACGGATGGCGTTCTTGGCCTTGGTCTGGATGTCGTTCTCCTCGATGGTGGCGGAGAGCTGAACCTCCTTAAGGGAAATCGTCTTGTGGTTTTTGCGCAGCTCTTTTTCACGCTTGGCCTGCTCAAAGCGGTGCTTGTCATAGTCCATGAGCTTGCAGACCGGCGGGCGCGCGTTGGGAACGATTTTCACCAGATCCAGTCTGGCCTCATCCGCCAGGCGCTGGGCCTGGGCCGTGGGCATCACGCCCAGCTGCGCACCATCGCTGCCGATAAGCCTGACCTCCGGGTCGCGAATAGCTTCATTGATCAAAAGATCCGTGTTGATAAAGTACACCTCCGAAATAAAAGATTGGCGGGCTTCACAACCCGCCAATCCAATTGGACAGACCATAACGTCTTGCCAAAACCAGACAAATCAATATTCGTCAGGTGAGAAGCGGGCAGCTTCTGCTTTCGCATCTGCTATTCTATCACCCGCTTAGCTTGATGTCAAGGAATTTCTACCGCCTCCGGGGGCAGCTCCTCCTGGGATTGCTGGGCCGCCGCCGCTTCCTGGATGGCCTGGTCGATGGCTTCCTGGTTGTAGACGATGTCCATCTCCGCGATCCAGCCCTCAAAGGCCTGGGTGTACAGCTCGTTTTCCTTGTTACCCAGCAGATACTGGGAGATTTCCTCGTGAATGGCATCCGTCATGATGAGGCCGGAGGGCACATCCCGCAGGTACTTGAGGATATGGATGCCGTTGGCGCCCACCACCGGGTCGCTCACATCCCCCACCGCCAGCATTTTCTCAGAGAAGGCCCCCTTCACAAAGGCCGGGTCCCAGACGATGGAATCCACATGCACAGGATAGCCGTTCATCAGGTTGTCCGCCACGGTCATGCCCGGGTCCTCGCCGTATTCCGCGATCAGGTTCTCAAAGCTCTCCCCCTTGGCCAGACGGTCAAAAATCTCCGCGATCACATCCGCCTTAGCGTTAAGCACTGCCTGGCGGGCCGCCTCGATCATCTCCAGGGTCACGGGCTCCTCCGGCTCCTGGCCTTCCGCCGCTTCCTCCTCCTGACCTTCGGACTGCTCCTGCTCTTCATAGCGGGCCTCCAGGGTGCGCACCTGGTTGACCAGCTCCTGATCCCCCGTCAAGAGGATGTGGATAATGCCCCGGTAGCCCTCTGGCGTATACCAGCTGACCTGGCCGGAGAACTGGGTCATATACTCATAGGTCTGGATGTCGTTTTCGTATTCCTGCTGATAAAGGGGGCCCACCTGGGAAAAAATCGCCTGGATTTCCTCCTCGGAGGGCTGATAGTCCCCCATCAGATAGCTGGTCATCTTGTCCTGACCAGCGCTGTTTTTGACGCTGTCAAGCAGCATCTCGTAGTTGACCCCCTGGGACTCATAATAGGCCGCGGCCTGCTCCAGGGCGTGGGCCCGGGCCTGTTCGCTGTCATCGCTTTGGATATAGTCCGCGTATTCCGCCAGGGCCGCGTCCCATTCCGCCTGGGTCTCCTGTTCAAAGGCGGTCAGCTCCTCCGGGGTGAACTGGTCAAAGCCCATGTCCCTGATCTTGATCTCCAGCACCTTCTGCCTCAGCAAAAAATCCACCGTGGAGGTGTAGTCCGAGGCATCCGCGATGTACTGATAGTTCACCAGGGCGGGGATCAGCTCGTCCGCGTCCGCCTTGGTGATCTCCTCCCCGTTGACGGTGGCCAGCACCACGGCGGGCAGGGGGGCCGGCAGCGGCGCCGCCTCCGCCATGGCCCATGTCGTCAAAAGCAAAAGCCCCATCACCAGGGCAGTCAAGCGTGTTCTTTTCATGGTTCTCTTTCCTTTCAAATAGCGCATTCAGATATGCGCATTATGGCACAGGGACAGGCCCGCCGCAAGCACAGGCCGGAATTGTTACAGTTCGTTCACGCGTCCGCGACCACCGCCACCTGCCCCGCTTTGGGGGAGCGGCTGTGAAGGAGGCTGCTGCCTGATGCCTCCGCCGCCTGGATAAAGCGGATCGCCTCCGCGCTTACCACTTCCCCCGGCACCAGCACCGGCACCCCGGGGGGATAGACGCTCAGCTGCTCGCCGCAGATTTCACCCGCCGCCTCAGAAAGCGCCAGGGGCCTGACAGACGCGCGCTCCGCCTGGTGAAGCGGCAGGGCCTGTTTGGCCCGGGGCAAGGAAAGCGCCGCCTTTTTCTGCGGGGCGGGCCCTAAATCACGGTCGATGGCGACAAGCGCCTCCCCAAGGCGGGTCAGGGTCTTTGCCGTATCCCCCAGGCCGGTCATGGCCAGCACCCCCTGAGGGGCCGCCAGCTCCGGCTCAATGCGCCAGCGCCCCCGCAGCCGGCTTGCAAGCTGGGGGCCGGTAAGGTCTGCCGTCAGGGTGGAGATGTACAGCTTGCCGGGGTCAAGCCCCCAGGCGTTTTGGGGCAGATGCCCCCGCTGCTGTCCATAGCCCGCCACCCTCAGGTGGCGCAGCTTAAGGGCCAGCTGGTGAAAAGCCTCCAGCGCCTCCCCCCAGGCGGCAAACAATGCCTCCCCCTGCTCCTCAATCAACCGCACACAGCCCTCAATGCTGGCTAAAAGCAGATAGGAGGGGCTGGTGGTCTCAAACACGCTCAGCTGCCGCTGCACCTCCCGGGCCAGGTCCGCGTCCTTCACATGGATCAGCGCGGTCTGGGTTAAGGAGGGCAGGGTTTTGTGCAGGCTCTGGATCACCACATCCGCCCCCGCGGCCAGGGCCCCCTTGGGAAAAGGCGGGTGCAGCCCCAGATGGGCGCCGTGGGCCTCGTCCACAATTACCCTGATGCCCTTTTTCTGGGCCAGGCGGGTCAGGGCGGGCAGATCGCTCATCACCCCTTCATAGCTGGGGCTGGTAACTACCAGCACCCTGGCGTCCGGTCGCCCCTGGATGGCCGCCTCAAGGGCCTGGGGCGAAAGGGAAGCGGAAATCTGCCAGTCCTCGCTCACCTCGGGATAGATAAACGCGGGATTTAACTGGTTGAGGGACACCGCGTTATAGGCGCTTAAGTGGCTGTTGCGCGCCAGCAGGATGCCCTCCCCCGGCCGGGTCAGGGCCCGGACAGCGGCCAGCATCCCCACGGTGCTGCCATTCACCAAAAAAAAGGTGTGCTCCGCCTGGAACACACCCGCAGCCCGGGCCATGGCCTCCCTCAGGATGCCCTGAGGGTCGTGAAGCTTATCAAAGCCGGGGATTTCCGTGATGTCCCGGTCCGCCCCCAGCAGCTTCAGATACGCAGCCAGGGCGGTGTTGCGCTTGTGCCCCGGCATGTGCATGGGCGTCATGCCTGAGACCTCCCGGGACAGCCTGTCAAACAGCCAGCGCATATGCCACTGTCCTTTAAGGGGTTTCCACCGTGAAGACCGGCGCCGGGGTGGCCTCTGCCGACACGCCGCCGGGCGCATCGGTGGGCAGGGGCGTGGGCGCCGGGGTGGTGTTGATCAGGGTTTGCTCGTAGAGGTGGTTCAAGGTCTTTTTATCCGCGTTGCCGCTGGAGCCCAGCTTGTTGGCCTGCTGATAGGCCTTCACCGCCGCCTTGGTGCCCTCCCGGTAGCTGCCGGTGACAGCGCCCTGGTAGTAGCCCAGCTCCGTCAGCTTCATCTGAAGCCAGAAGACGTCCTCACCCTCGGTGCCCACCTTCATGTTGCGGGCCTCAGCGGGTGGCTGGCTGCCGTCATAGTAGGGGACGGGCGTGGGGGCGGGGGTGGGGTTGTGCAGCTTGGTGCTGTTGTTGAAGTCCCCGGGCCGGTTGGCGTATTTCAGCTCAGGGTCCAGGGGCGCGTCCTCATGGATCCGCACCTCCACGCCCTCGCCGATGTTGTCATACATCCACTTGGCGTCCGCCACCGTTAGCCTGATGCAGCCGCGGGAAGCCCGGGAGCCCAGCTTTTTCACCGAGCTCATGCTGACGTTATTGGTGTTGTAGGAGTTGTAAATCACGGAGTGGAAGGCGATCTCCCGGTTGATGCGCAGCCAGTACTGGGCCTTCACATTGCCCCAGTTGGGGAACTCCGCCCAGCGCGCCCTGCGCCCCGTAAGGGTAAAGGTGCCCAGCTCGCTGGGGGATGAGGTGGTGCCGGTGGAGCAGGTGAACACCCGGTCCAGGATGGTGTATCCGCCCATGCTGTCCGCTTTATAGATTTTAACCAGCTGGTTGTTGACATCCACCTCAACAAAGTAGGGTACCGGGGTGGGCTCGGGCGTTGGCCTGGGCGTGCCGTCCGCGCGCACCACATCCAGGGAAAACAGCGCGTTCCAGGTGAGCTCCCCCACCACCCCGTCTGATACCAGGCCGTTATAGGTCTGGAATTTTTTGACCGCGGTGGCGGTGTGCTCATAAAACCCGCTGGTGACCTTGCGGTCAAAGAAGCCCAGCACCGTCAGACGCTCCTGCACCATCTTCACCCGGTCGTTCTTGGCGCCGTAGGAGACAATGCCCTTATAGCTGGTATCCTCGGGCAAGGGGGCCGCCGGCACGGGCGTGGTCTGAACGCTGGGGTCCGGGGTGGGCATGACGATATCATCCGAATAGATTTTCTCCAGGGTTTTCACATCCGCCTGACCGGTTTTTTCAAGGCCGTTGTCCTCCTGGAAGTGGCCCACGGCGGCGGTGGTGCCATCCAGGTAGTTGCCGCTGATCTGGCCCCAGTAATAGCCCAATTCGCTCAGGCGGGTCTGCAGCCGGCTGACGTCCTTGCCCTCAAGGCCCTTTTTAAGCGGCCGGTGAGCATCGCCGTAGATGATCTCCTGCAGCGCCACATCCGCCTGCCCTGTCACTTCCAGGCCATAGGCCTCCTGGACGGCCCGGACGGCATTGCGGGTCACCTCCAGATAGTTGCCGCTGACCGGCCCGTTATAATAGCGCAGATCCTTCAGCCGGGTCTGCAGGAGGGACACATCCTCCCCCTTGTCGCCGTATTTGAGCGCACGCCCTTCCGAGGTGACGATCGCCACATCCAGCTCGCCCTCCTCCAGGCTGATTTCCGCCCCCTGCGCCTGAACGGCGGTGAGAAGCGTGGCCAGAATCAGGATAAAAACCAATAAATTGCGTTTCATAACACAAACCCCTCAAGCTTAGTACGCACAATTGTAAAATATCGGAAACAATATTGCAAGTTTGTTTCTGTAAAGTTTAATAATCCGTCATAATATATTATGAATATGTTATTTTGTTTTCCCTTCGTCTATCAAAAGCCCGGCAAACCCGCTGTCTCCCCGCCCTGCACATATTCACAAAAGGCGTAGCCCAGTCCGTTTTCTTCCTGCCGGGGGCCGCAGCCCAAAAGCCGCCACCCCGGCCTTAAATCCAGGTTGGGGAAAAAGCGGTCCGCCGGCGCCCGGGCCTTCACCCGGGTGATATAGGCTGCCTCGCAGCGGTCAATCAGCAGCTCATAAATCGCCTGCCCGCCGATCACCATCACGTCCTCAGGCGGAAGGGCCGCGATCAGCGCGTCCAATTCCTCAAGGGAGCGCGCCACAACAGCGCCCGGCGCCAAAAAGCCGGGGTCGCGGCTTAGGACGATGTTGGTCCGCTCCCCAAGCGGCCTGCCCCCGGGCAGGCTGTTCAGCGTTTTCCGGCCCATCACCAGGGTTTTCCCCCGGGTCATCCGGGCAAAGTAGCGCAGATCCCCCGGCAGATCAAACAGCATGCCGCCCTTTTGTCCAATGCCCCAGGCCTCGTCCACACAGGCGATGGCGCGCATTTAAGCCTTCTCCTCCCGGCTGAGCTTATCCCCCAGCATGACGCCCATGGCGGAGGACATCATCAGGCCCCGGGTCCAGCCGCTGGAATCCCCCAGCGAATAAAAGCCCGCGATGCTGGTGTTGAGATTCTCGTCCATCTTCACCCGGTTGGAATAGAACTTCAGCTCCGGCGAATAAAGAAGGGTCTCCGGGGACGCGAAGCCCGGCACCACCATCTCCATGGCCTGGATGAAATTCACGATGTTGGTCATGGCCCGGTAGGGCATCCCCGCGGTGATGTCCCCCGCCACCGCGTCCTTTAAGGTGGGGCGGACGTTTGAGCGCAGCAGCTCCTTCTCCCAGGTGCGCTTGCCGTCCAGAATATCGCCAAAGCGCTGCACCAGGATGCTGCCGTTGGCCAGCATGTTGGTCAGCTCGCCCACCTTCTGGGCGTAGGCGATGGGCTGGTTGAAGGGGTGGTTGAAGTTGTGGGAGGAAAGAATGGCCAGGTTGGTGTTCTGGGATTTCAGGTCCTTGTAGCTGTGGCCGTTGACCACCGCCAGGTCGTTGTCATAGTTCTCCTGGCTGACAAAGCCGCCCGGGTTCTGGCAGAAGGTGCGCACCTTGTCCCTGAAAGGCTGGGGATAGCCGATGAGCTTTGACTCATACAGCGCGGCGTTTACCTCCTCCATGACTTCGTTTCGCACTTCCACCCGCACGCCGATATCCACCGTGCCCGGCTGATGGGCGATGTTGTGCTCCTGACAGATTTTCTCCAGCCAGTCCGCCCCCCGCCTGCCGGTGGCCACCACGATGTCCCGGGCCCGGATCTCCTCTTCCCCGCTGCCGTTTGGCTTTTGCACCACGATGCCCGCGCAGTGGTTGTTTTCAAAAATCAGGTTGACGCAGTTAATCCCAAAGCGGATTTCCACGCCCCCTTCGATCAGGTGGCGCTGGATGGCGCTGTAAATCTCATGCGCCTTTTCCGTGCCCATGTGGCGGATGGGGCAGTCCACCAGCTTCAGGCCCGCCTGGATGGCCCGTTTTCTGATGGCCTTGATCTTCTCCGTCTCCCCCAGCCCCTCGATGTGGGTGTCCGCGCCAAAATCCAGATAGATTTTATCCGTATAGTCAATCAGCTCCTGGCAGGGGCCCGCGCCAATCAGATCGGGCAGCTGCCCGCCCACTTCATATGAAAGGGAAAGCTTCCCGTCCGAAAAGGCGCCCGCCCCCGCAAAGCCCGCGGTGATGTGGCAATAGGGGCGGCAGTTGACGCAGCGCCCCGTCCGCGGCTTGGGGCAGTAGCGCTTTTCGATGGGGCTGCCTTTTTCCACCATGAGAATCCTGCGCCGGCTGCCCTTGCGCAAAAGCTCCAGCGCCGTAAATATTCCTGCCGGGCCCGCGCCGACAATCACCAAATCATAAGCCATGCTGTTCTCCTAAAAGGCGTACTAAGACCCCCCGATTATAGGAAAGAAGGCCTCCTCTTGTCAACGAAGGCGGGCCAGAACCCTCCTTTTTCCCAGGTGATTTCTGAGAAAACGACTTATTCGGGACAAATTTCACCCAGGGGTTGATTTCTATCCCTATTGGTGTTAGAGTACGGCCAGAACCAATAATAAGGAGGTATTCCCTGTATGTTCAAGACCAGACGACTCTTGTCCCTGCTTCTCGTCTTGGCCATGACCCTCTCTCTGAGCGCCTTGGCCCAGCTCACCCCTGGCACCTATGAGGGCGAGGCCACCGGCATGCATGAGGGCCTGAAAGTGGCCGTCACCCTCAACGAAACCGGCATAGAGAAAATCGACGTCCTGGCCCACAACGAAACCGCTCCCGGCTGGCCGGCCCTTGACAAAATGCCTACCGGCATCATTGCCGCCCAAAGCCTGAAGGTGGACACCATCGCCGGCGCCACCCGCACATCGGAAGGCATTGTGGCCGCGGTGAGGGATGCCCTCGCCAAGGCCAATGTGGACCTGGCCCGGTTTGAAAAGGATGTGGAAGCCGTCCCCGCAGCCGCCCAGAGCTATTTCCCCGTGATGGGCTCCTTTGAAGTGCCCGAAATATGGGATGAAACCTACGACATCGTGGTGGTCGGCGGCGGCTTTGCGGGCCTGGCGGCCAGCTATGCCGCAGTTGAGGGCGGCGCCAAAACCCTGCTGGTTGAAAAGCTCTCCACCACTGGCGGCAACAGCTCCATCAACGGCGGCCAGTATGCCGCTTACACCTCCCAGCGCGCCGAAGAACTTCAGAAGAAGTTCGATCTGGTGCCTGACACGGCCGAAAAACACATCGAAGACACCCTCAAGGGCGGCGACATGATGGGCGTGCCCAAGCTGGTGGAGAACATGGTGTATGCCTCCCCCTTCTATCTGGACCTGCTGCTGGACAACGGCCTGGTCATCCGCGACACCCTGGCCCGTCCCGGCGGGCACTATGGCTTCCGCACCTATGTGACCGAGGACCAGGTGGGGAGCGACATCACCAACCTGCAGCTGAAGATTCTCAAAGGCACCGACTGCGATATCCAGCTGGAAACCAAGATGGTGGAAATTTTCCGCACCCGTGATGATGCCAACCGCGTGGTGGGCATCCGGGCAGCCACCAGGGACGGCTACAAGACCATCAAGGCTGAAAAAGGCGTTATTCTCGCCACCGGCGGATTCGGCGCCAATGTGCCCATGCGTGAAACCCAGGTGCCCTACCTGTCCGGCGATATTCCCACCACCAATAACCCCGCGGTGTCCACCGGCGAAGGGATCTACCTGGCCCAGGCCGTCGGCGCCAACACCACCCAGATGTCCAACATCCAGCGTTATCCTTTTGCCGATGCCAATAATGGCGTACTGGACAAATATGCCGTGTGGCCCTTCACCGGCCCCTCCTTCGGCATCGTTTATGTGGACTACCAGGGCAACCGCTATGTGAACGAAGGAGAACGCCGCGATGTGTGCGCCAATGCTGCCGCCAACTCCGGCTTCGTGTCAACCTACTCCGTGTTCACCTGGGATGTGGTGAAGGGTTTTGCCAAACCTGAGGAGTTGGAAGCAGGCCTGAAAACCGGCCGAATCCTCAAGGGCGAAACCTTTGAAGAATTGGCCGGCGCCATCAACGCCTACGCCGTCAAGGGAGAGTTCCCCCAGGTGACGGCTGAAAACCTGAAAGCCACCATCGAGAAGCACAACGGCTTCATTGATGCGGGCAAGGATGATGATTTTGGCAAGGTCATGACCGGCACCATGGTCAAGATCGAGGATGGGCCCTACTACGCCCTGAGCCAGTTCCCCTCCGTGCATCACACCATGGGCGGCCTGGTCATCGACGAGTACACAAATGTCAGGGACATCTACGGCAACCCCATCCCCGGCCTGTATGCAGCGGGCGAGGTCACCGGCGGCGTACACGGCACCAACCGGCTGGGCTCCAACGCCGATGCCGATGCCTGCGGCATGGGCTACATCTCCGGCTACTACGTATCCTCCGGCGAAATGCCCGCGTTCATCCCCGAGAACTGATAGCTGACGCATCCTCTCCGAAAACAGGCAGCCCTCCCGGCTCAGCGCCGGGAGGGCCTTCTCTTCTCGGGACAGTCAGTTGGCGCAGTAGATGTCCAGCGCGTCCCGCAGAAACTCCGCCATCCCCGGTGCGATGGCATCGTAATAGGAAGTGAAGCGGAGGTCGGATACATACATCTCCCCAAGTCCCCTGTGCGCTTCCTTTGAGTAGCTCCCCTCCGGCCAATAACGCATCAGCCACTGCCGGTGCATTGCGCAGGCCTCCTGGGCCAGGGCTCCCCCGGGCCCACCGGTTTTCATCGCCCTTTTGAGTGTTTCCTCGCAGCGCGCCCGGAGTGTTTCAGTTTCACTCAGCCGGCTTTCATCCATATCCATCAGTTTAAGGTTGGCCGCATCAACCATGTCATGGCCGTATGCCTGCCGGATTTCGTCACCGTAAGCCCTTTCGTTGTCTTCAACCATCTGCTTTTTCAGTCCCTCGAACTTTTCCCTGTCGCTCATTTCCCTTTCCCCTTTTTCGCTGTCAATCGTTTTCTTCACGGTTTCAATCAGTTGGTCCAGTTTCCGGCGCTTTGCTCTCAAGGCCTGCAGGTGCTCTTCCAACGCTTTCCCGCGGTCGAAACCCGGCGCGTCAAGAATTTCGCCAATCACCATGAGCGGGAGGCCCAGTTCCCGGAAAACCAGAATCTGCTGCAGCCGGTCCACCTCCTTCGCCTCGTAATAGCGGTAGCCGTTTTCGCGGACTCCGGACGGACTGAGCAGGCCCAGGCGGTCATAGTACCTGAGCGTACGGGCTGTGACGCCCGAAATCTCCGCCAGCTGCTTCACATGATAAGCCACTTCCTCACCTCCGCCCTTATCCTAAAGCATGACGCAACGTCAATGTCAACCCTTTTGGGGAGAGTAAAAACACTTTTTCACCGGCACGCTTCGGCGTGCCAGGCGCCAGAAAAATGCGGGCTGCATTTTGCCCCGGGAAAGCCTTTTTTTCGCAGTTGACGCTTTGGGCGCTATTGGTTATAATAAGCGACGGTCGCCATCCGCCGTGAAAGCGGCGTATGCCAGGCGAGATGAGCGAAGGGG
>DAISYX010000027.1:0-17057 GCA_036825095.1 Clostridia bacterium
GAGCCCACCAGCTCGCTGACGGATACCGAGACCCAGACCCTCTTTGACATCATCCGCCGCCTGAAGGCAAAAGGGGTGGCCGTGGTGTTCATCTCCCACCGGATGGCGGAGATCTTCCAGATCACCGACCGGGTGAGCGTCATGCGGGACGGGCAGATGATCAGCTCCTTTGACACCCAAAATGTCACCGAGGCCCAGATCATCAGCGCCATGGTGGGCCGGGAGGTGGATAATCTCTACGACAAGCAGGAGGCCCAGGTGGGCGAGGTGGCGCTGGAGGTGAAAAACCTTTCCTCCAGGGACGGCTATCTCAAGGACATCAGCTTTACCGTGCGGGCGGGCGAGATTGTGGGTTTTGCCGGCCTGGTGGGCGCCGGGCGCAGCGAGGTGATGCGCGCGGTCTTTGGCATCGACCAGCGCCAGACCGGAGAGATCTATGTGCGCGGTGAGAAGGCGGATATCCGGGGCACCACGGACGCCCTTCGCTGCGGCATGGGCTTTGTACCGGAGGACCGCAAGGAGCAGGCGCTGATTTTGGACATGACGGTCAAGAAAAACATGTCCCTGGCCGCCCTGGACCGGGTCAGCAACGGCTGGTTCATCGACACGCCCCGGGAAAACGCCCTGGTGAATCGCTTTGTGGAGCTGCTGCGCGTGAAAACGCCCTCGGTGGAGCAGAAGGTTAAAAACCTCTCCGGCGGCAACCAGCAAAAGGTGGTCATCGCCAAATGGATGGCCAACCAACCCTCCATCCTGATTCTGGACGAGCCCACCCGGGGGATTGACGTGGGCGCCAAAAAAGAGATTCACAAGCTTATGTCGCAGCTGGCCAGCCAGGGGGTGGCGATCATCATGATCTCCTCCGAGCTGCCGGAGATCATCGGCATGTCAGACCGCATCATCGTGATGCACGAAGGCCGCATCAAAGGAGAATTCCCCCACCGCAATGTCACCCAGGAAGAGATCCTGCAGATGGCCGTGTCCTAAGAAGGGAATGAGAACATGAATAAGCAGCGCAAAAATCGCACAGACCTGAGCCTTTGGTACAAAAACAGCGCGGCAGCCTCCACGCTGACCATCCTGCTGATCCTCATCATCATGAGCACGGCGCTTGCCATCGCGGCCCCTGCCTTTCTGCGGCCTAACAACCTGCTGAATACCGCGCGGAACTTCTCCGCCATCGCGGTGGCGGGCATCGGGGTGTCCGTTGTCATTCTGACGGGTAACATCGATATCTCCGTGGGTTCCGTCTATGGCCTGGCGGGGGTGACGGTGGCGCTCTTGATGAAGTCCGGCATGGGTGTTGTGCCTGCGGTGCTGCTGGGGATGGCGGTGGGCGCCCTGTGCGGCATGGTCAACGGCATGCTGGTGGTGTATTTCCGGCTGCCCAGCTACATCGCCACCCTGGGCATGATGCAGATCGTCCGGGGCGTTTGCTATATCCTCACCCGGGGCTACCCGGTGAGCGGCATGGCGGACAGCTTTAAGTGGATCGGACAGGAGCAGATGCTGGGGGTGCCGGTGCCGGTCTATTTCATGCTGCTCTTTGCCCTGGTGTTTGCGGTCTTCCGCAACCGCACCAAGACCGGCCGGCGCATCTTCGCCATGGGCGGCAACGAGGAAGCCACCCGCATCTCCGGCGTGAACACCCGGCGGCTGAAGATCCTTTGCTTTGTTCTGGCGGGGGTGTGCGCCGCTTTTGCCGGCATCATCAACGCCTCCAAGGTGGGCGTGGCCCAGCCCACGGCGGGCAACGGCTTTGAGATGGACGCCATCGCCTCCGTCATCATCGGCGGCTCCAGCATGGCCGGCGGCGTGGGCACCGTGGTGGGCACCTTGATCGGCTCCGCCATCATGGGGGTTTTGCGCAACGCCCTGGTGCTTTTATCGGTGGAGAGCTACTGGCAGACCCTGGTCATGGGCGTGGTGATCATCTTTGCGGTCACCATCGACCAGCTGAGAAAGGCCAGACGCTAAACCAAAAGGTATTTACCTGGGCCTGTGGGCCTGGTAGAAATAAAAAAACTGGAGGTCTCAATCATGAAGAAACTGTTGTGTATCCTGCTGATCCTGACGCTGAGCCTGGGCTTGGCATCCGCCGCGATGGCGGAAAAGATCGTGATGATCGGCCAGCAGCTTGGCAACGTCGTCTTCCTGCCGGCAGAAGTCGGCATGCGTGACGCGGGCGCGGAACTGGGCATCGACGTGGAGTGGCAGTCCCCCTTAAGGGCGGAGGCCGAACTGCAAAACGAGATCATGTTAAGCCTGATCGACCGGGGTGATGTGGACGGCATCGCCATCTCCGCCACCACGGGCGACGCGCTTAAAGACGCCATTGACGCCGCCATCGACGCGGGCATCAAGGTCATCAGCTATGACGTGGACTCCCCCAACTCCAAGCGCGAGTACTATGTGGGCACCGAGAACTACAAGGTGGGCTATCAGGCCGGCGAATACATGATCGAGCTGTACAAGGATCTGGGCCTTGAAGAAGTGCGCGTGGCGCAGCTGGAAGGCATCCCTGGCGCGGACGACATCGAGGCCCGCAAGCGCGGCTTCGCGGATGCCATTGAGGGCACCAACATCAAGGTGATCTACTCCCTGCCCTGCAACGACAACGTGGATGAAGCGGTCAATGGCATTGAGTACTACACCGCCGCCAACGCGGAAAACATCGACGCCTGGTACATGGCCGGCGGCTGGCCCTACACCGTGGATCCCTCCGCTCTGCCTGAGATGAACGCCTGGAAGCTGTCCGACCCCAACCACAAAGTGGTCACCATCGACATCTTTGCGGAAACCACCCCTGCCTTCTTTGAGCTGGGCGTGCTTGACGTGGCCATCGGGCAGGACTTCTATCAGATGGGCTACCAGTGCGTGATGACGCTGCACAAGCTGATCAACGGCGAAGAAGTGGAAGCCCCCTTCAACGAGGAAATCGGCGCCAAGTTCGTTGCCACCGGCGGCCAGATCGCCACCCTGGAAAACTGGAAAGAGGTTCTGGGCATCGAATAATGCCCTTGCCTTAGCGACAACCCCGGGCGCGTGTATTCAGCACGCGCCCGGTCTTTTGGGGTATAATGGGGGCACAATCTGAAAGGACCACAGCGCATGCGATACGGACAGATCAAAAACCTTGACCGCCCGGTGTCCCGTTTTGTCTTTGGCACGGCCCACCCGGTGTTTTTTGCGGCCACCCGCTCAGAGCACGGGGAGGAGCCGGGCTTCGAGGAGGCCCTGAAGCGGGCCTTTGACCTTTTGGATGAGGTGTATGCCCTGGGCGTCAACATCCTGGACTGCTCCGCCCACTACGGGGAGGAGCCGGTGGGGGAGTGGCTGACCGCCCGGGGGCTGCATGAGGAGGTGCTCATCCTCACCAAAGGCGCCCATCACAACAGCTGGCGAAAACGGGTGACCCCTTATGACATCCTGACAGACGCCCATGACTCCCTGGCCAAACTGGGCAAGCAGTCGCTTGATATCTATCTGCTCCACCGGGATGACCCCAAAGAGCCCGTGGGCCCCGTCATGGAGGCCTTAAGCACCCTTTACCAGCAGGGCAAGGTGCGCCTGATCGGGGTTTCCAACTGGTCCCTGGAGCGCATCCAGGAGGCCAACGCCTATGCCGGGCAGCACGGCCTGGCGCCCTTTAGCGTCAACAGCCCCCACTACGGCCTGGCCCATCAGCTGACGGACGTCTGGGGCGGGGGCTGCCAGACCCTCACGGGCCCTGAGAACCAGGCGGCCCGGGAATGGTTTATCCAGCAGAAAATGCCCATCTTCGCTTATTCCAGCCTGGCCCGGGGCCTGTTTTCAGGCCGTTTTCAGAGCAGCCAGCGGGAGAAGATGGCGGAGACGCTGGATGAGTACGCCAAAAAAGGCTATGTGGATGAGGACAACCTGCGCCGTTTGGAACGGGCGGAAATGATCGCCCGGGAAAAGGGCGTCAGCGTGCCCCAGGTGGCCCTGGCCTGGCTTTTAAACCAGCCCCTGGATGTCTATCCGGTGGTCAGCAGCTCGGGCAGCCGGCAGATGCGGGACAATATCGCCGCCCTTGATATCAAACTAAGCCAGGAGGACTGCGCCTGGCTGGATTTGGAGCGGGAGGACCGGGGATAGGGCCCCGGTTTATTCCGCCAGGGCCCGGATGTCCGCCATCATCTGATCCGCAGTCATCTGGGCTTTTTCCATGCTGTCCTTATGGCTGGCCCCGGCATAGAACTTGATCTTGGGCTCGGTGCCCGAGGGCCTGGCGCACAGCCAGTGGCCGCCCGCCAGCTCAAAATAGAGGACGTCCGAGGGGGAGGTGTCTAAAGGCTCTTTCTGATCCCCCCGGCTGCGGATGCCGCTGAGGTAATCCCTTAAGGCGGTCACCGGAAGGCCCCCCAGGGCCGTGGGGGGATTTTGGCGCAGCTGCGCCATGATCTCAGCCATCCTTTCCGCCCCCTCCTTGCCGGGGTAGGTGTTGGAAACCACGCTCTCGGTAAAATAGCCGTATTCCCGGTAGATCTGCTGGAGGCGCTCATACAGGGTGATGCCCTCACTCAAGCAGACGCAGGCGGCCTCCGCCACCAGCAGGGCCGCGTTCACCGCGTCCTTGTCCCGCACCTGGGTGGAAGAGAGATAGCCAAAGCTCTCCTCAAAGGCGAAGAGGAAGGTGTGGCTGCCAGTCTCCTCAAAGGCCTGGATTTTTTCCCCGATGAACTTAAAGCCGGTGAGGACGTTGAAGATGCTGGCGCCAAAGCCCTCGCAGATCACCCGGGCCAGCTCGGTTGACACGATGGATTTGATGCAGGCGCCATTCTTTGGCAGGGTGCCCGCCTTTTGGCGCTGGCTTAAGATGTGGTGAAGGATCAGGCAGCCGATCTGGTTGCCGCTGAGGGTGCGGAAGACGCCCTCGCCGTCCCTGACGCACACCCCCAGGCGGTCGCAGTCCGGGTCGGTGCCGATGATGACGGTGGCGCCCTCTGACTGGGCCAGGGGGATCGCCAGGGCGAAGGCGCCCGGGTCCTCCGGGTTGGGGGCCTTGACGGTGGAAAAGTCGGGGTCGGGCAGCTCCTGCTCCGGCACCACGATCACCTGGGAAAAGCCCGCTTCCGCCAGCACCCGGCGCACGGGCAGGTTGCCAGCGCCGTGAAGCGGGGTGAAAACGATGCGCAGCTGGTCGCCAAAGGCCCTGACCACATCCGGGCGCACCTGAAGGGACAAGACCATGCGGGTGTAGGCGGCGTCCACCTCCGTTTCACCAATGTACGTAAGCAGGCCCTTCCTCAGGGCTTCATCCTCGGCCATGGGGCTTAAAGCCTCATAGGACAGGGCGTCCATCCGCCCGGTCACGCCCTGGGCCGCCTCGGGGGAAAGCTGGGCCCCGTCCGGGCCGTAGGCCTTAAAGCCGTTGTACTCCGGCGGGTTGTGGCTGGCGGTGATCACCACCCCGGCGGCTGCCTTCAGGTGCCGCACCGCAAAGGAGAGGACCGGCACCGGGCGCAGGGCGTCAAACAAAAGGGCTTTAATGCCCCGGGAGGCCAGCATCAGGGCGGTTTCCCTGGCGAACAGGTCGCTTTGGTGCCTTGAGTCATAGGCGATGGCCACCGGGCCCTGGGGCGTTCCCGCGTCCAGGCGCAGATAGTCCGCCAGGCCCGCCGCCGCCCGCCGGATGGTGAAGCGGTTTATGCGGTTGGGGCCCGCCCCCAGGATGCCCCGCATGCCCGCCGTGCCAAAGGCCAGGTCCCGGTAGAAGCGGTCCTCAATGGCCCTGGGGTCCTCCTGGATCTTTTGCAGCTCCCGGCTTAGCTGCGGGTCCTGGGCGCATAAGCTCACCCATTGATTATATTTTTCGTGAATATCTAACAAAAGAGCTCCCTCCTCGCCGCATATTTTCTTCATTTCTCATTATAATGGACTTGAATCCGGATGGCAATGCCCGAAGTGGCATGGAATTTTTGCGATTCCGCCGCCTACAGCCTTGACCGTGTAATGGATTTGTAATAGAATGAAACGCAAGAATCGGACGTCTCCGCTGGAGCTTGAATTTTGGAAGGAACGGGTGCGCATATGCATAAGAAAGAAAAGACCATCGGTGGGCTCAAACGCCTGGCGGCTTTGCTCCTGGCGCTGGCTGTGGTGCTGCCCCTGGCCCCCGTTTGGGGCGAGGCTGTGTCTGAATATGGCATGACCATCAGGGAAAATGTCAACATCCGTCCGGGTGTGAACACCTCTGACTACATCGACCGCCTGCCTCAAGGCTGGGTGGCAAAGATAGTGGAAACCCTGCAAAGCGGCAGCGTCACCTGGTACAAGGTGGAGACCAAGGTGCCCACCTTCCCCAACCGGGAGGCCCAGGAGGGCTACATCCGGGGGGATGTGTTCCGCCCCTTTACCGAGGCGGAGGAGGCCAGCTGGCTGGTGAACAAGCCCCAGATTTATGGCAGCGCCGTGTCCCCCACCTTGGCCCCCCAGACGGATGAGCCCGCCGCCGGGGTGACGGAGCCGCCCTCCTATCAGGCGCCCACGGGCTATGTGCGCATCATCCTCCACAACACCAACCTAAGGGAGCAGCCGGAGAGCAGCAGGATCTTCACCCAGATTCCCAAGGGGGAAATTCTTCCCTATTACGGCGATCCGGTGCAAAAAAACGTCTATAAATGGCACTATGTCTACTATGAGGACAAAAATGAATACGGCTATATCCGCAGCGACTGCTATGAATACACCACCCAGGACGGGGGCGTTACGGTCAGCCCTTCGGCCTCGGCCACCCTCACCCCCACACCCACCAGCCTGGCGGGCCGCTACGCCCTGACCAAAGTGGGCGGCGTCAACGTACGCCAGACGGCAAACGGCGTTGCTCTCACGGCGCTGCCCATCCACACCCAGGTGAATATTCTGCAGTATCCCTCGCCCAGCAGCTATTGGTTCAGGGTGGAGGCCCGGGGCTATACCGGCTATGTCCATGAGGATCATATCCGCGTCTTAAGCGAAGGGGAGGCGGAGGCCTGGCTTGATAGGGGCGCCATCCCGGCCGATTTGCTTGACGCCAACCCCACCGATATCCCCACGGACGCCCCCACCACCGCGCCGTCTGCCAGCGGCGGCTATCTGCAGATCACCCTGCCGGGCACCAACCTGAGGCGGACCCCGGGGGGCACCTCCCTGTTTAAGTTTGATGTGGGCACCCTGCTGCCCTTCAGCGGCGCCCCGGTATATCAGGCCGGCTATTACTGGGCCTATGTGACCCATGAGCGCAGCGGCCTTTCCGGCTATGTGCGCTCGGACTGCTATGTGATCACCGACGGCGGAAGCCCGGTGGTCACCGCCACCCCCGCGCCCACCGCGCCGGGGGCCGGTCAGGGCACCGTGCGGCTCACCCTGGGGGGCGTCAATCTGCGCCAGACCCCGGGCGGCCCGGTGCTGGCCAGCCTGCCCCGGGGGCTTGAGCTGGACTACTTCAACGCCCCCACCTTCTTTAACGGTTATTTCTGGGTTTATGTTTATTATCCGGCTGGAAACCACTACGGCTATGTGCGCTCGGACTGCTATGAGATCATCAATAGCCTCCCCCTGCCCACGGATAATCCCACCGCCACCGCGACGCCATCGCCCACGCCCGGCCTGCCCGCCACGGGCTACCTGCGGCTGATCAAGGGCGGCGTCAACCTGCGCAACGCCCCGGCAGGCAGCACCATGGCCCAGCTGGACCGCGGCCTGGAACTGGGCTACTTCAACGTGTCCTCCGCCGCGGGCTACACCTGGTACCAGGTGGACAGCCCCAAGGGCCGCGGCTGGGTGCGTTCGGATGTGGTGGAAATCACCCAGGGGCCCAGCCCCGGGGAAACCACCGCCCCCACGGCCACCCCGCCTGTGGGCGAGCTGGGCTATATCCTCACCACAAAATCCGCCATCAACCTGCGCCAGGCCCCCGGCTCCTCCACCATCCTGGGCCGGGTGGACAAAGACCTGGTCTTTGCCCTGACCGCGCCTGTGGTCAGCGCCCAGGGCTTCAACTGGTATCAGGTGAACGCGGGCGGACGCCTGGGTTACCTCCGGGGTGACTGCGTCCGCTCCCTCACCGCCGCTGAGGTGGAGGCCTACCTGGCCGGCCAGATGCCCGGCCCCACGCCGCCCCCCGGGGAGAGCCCGGTGTCCGGCTATGTGCTGACCACCCTGACCAGCGTGAACGTAAGAGAGTCCCCCAGCCTGGATGCCCGCACCCTGGGGCAGATTGCCGCGGCCGGCTCGGTGTTCCCCTATGAGAGCACGGTGACCGCAGGCGGCAGCACCTGGTTTAAGATCCTCTATCAGGGGCAGACGGGCTATCTGCTGGGCTCCACCGCCCGGATGATGACGGTGCAGGAATACCAGGATTATCTGGCTTCCCAGCCCAGCCCCACGCCCACGCCTTCGCCCACCCCCGCGCCGGACCCGGCCGATCTGAGCAGCACCGCGATTACCCGCATGGACAAGGTGCTCCTAAGGCAGACCCCGGGCATGGGCAGCAAGACCCTGACCACCCTGTATAAGCAAGGGACCATCCTGGCCCTTCAGGGCGCCCAGCAGCAGGCGGACAACTATACCTGGTACTCGGTGCGCACCCTGGGGGTCAACGGCTGGATCCGCGGGGACATGATCCGCATCCTCACCAAGGAGGAGGAGCAGGCCCTCAACCAGACCGGGGACCCGGACGCCCCCCCCACCGCCAGCTACCGTAAGCTTGAAATCGGCTCCACCGGCGAGGACGTGACCCGGCTTCAGCGGGAGCTTAACCGCATCGGCTACCTGGATGCGGCCCACATCACCGGCACCTATGGCAGCCAGACCCGCACCGCGGTGATGGCATATCAGAAGGCCATGAGCCTGTTTGTGGACGGCATCGCCGGCAATGACACCCAGCACAAGCTGTACAACACCGTGCCGGAGGACACCTACGAGCCGGGCGCCGGCGGCACCGTCAGCCCCACCATCTACCCGGTGGAAAAGGTGGACTGGTACGCCGGGGACATCAACAGCTTCTGGGCCCGGGGGGAGACCGCCATCCTGACGGACGTGCGGACCAAGATCTCCTTCAGGGTCAGGCGCTGGGCGGGCGGCTACCACGCGGACGTGGAGCCTCTGACCGCCGCGGACACCGCCGCCATGTGCAAGGTGTACGGCGTAAGCAACGCCCAGGAGATTCTGGACAAGAACCTCTACCAGCGCCGCCCGGTGTGGATCACCCTGAAGGGGCGCAGCTTCGCCGCTTCTATCTACGGCGTGCCCCACAACTACCCTGATGGGGACACCATCGCGGACAACAACTTCAACGGCCAGTTCTGTGTGCACTTCGTCAACAGCCTCCTGCACACCTCGGGCAAGGTGGACAGCGACCACCAGAAGGCCATCAACGAAGCGTACAATGCGGCGCCAGTCAAAAAATAAACCAGACCTTATCATCATCGGCGGCGGGGCCTCAGGCCTTGCCGCCGCCTGTTTATGTGTGGGGGAGGGCCTCAAGGTCACCCTGCTTGAAAAAGAGGCCCGGGTGGGGCGCAAGCTGCTGGCCACGGGCAACGGCCGCTGCAACATCTGGAACACGGGCCCGCCGGTGTATTTTGGAGATGCGGGCTTTGCCGGGGCGGTGCTCTCCCGCTGCGGTGTCAGGGAGGTGCGCGCCTTCTGGGAAAGTCTGGGGCTTTTGGCCCGAGAGGAGGCGGACGGCTGGGTCTATCCCCTCACCCGCCAGGCGGCCACGGTGCTGGACTGCCTGCGGCTGAGGCTTGAGGATGCCCCGGGCTGTGAGATCATCACCCAAGCCCGGGTGACAGGCATAAAGAACACCGAAGAAGGCTTTGCGGTCATCACCCAGACGGGGGACCGTTACCACGCGCCCCGGCTGCTGGCGGCCCCGGGCGGGCCCGCCGCCCCCAAGCTGGGGGGCAGCGATCTTTTGCTTAAGCCCCTTGAGGGCCTGGGGCACCGGATTATCCCGCCCCGCCCGGCCCTCTGCCCGCTGATCACGGACACCCGGCCCATCCGGGGCCTCTCCGGCCTGCGATTGCCCGCCCGCCTCTGCCTGATGTCAGGGGGCCGTGCCATCGCCGCCAGCGCAGGGGAGCTGCTGTTTACGGACTATGGCGTCAGCGGCCTGTGCGCCATGCAGCTGGCCCGGGATGCCGGGGAAGCCCTTGAAAAGGGAGAGGCGGTCAGTTTAAGGCTGGATTTCTCCCCCGCCTTGGGCCTGGCCCCGCCCCTGATGCGCCGCCTGGAGGCCCGGGCCTTTGAGGCGGAGGCTTTAAAGGCCCGGGAGCGCCTCCTGGCCCTGCTTGCGGCCCGGGCGGATGAGCTGGGGATGGAGCGGCTCTACCTGGGGCTTTTGCCCCGGCTGATCATCCAGCGGGTGCAGGGCCTCCCGCTTCCTGAGGCCGCGGACTGGCTGACGGGGCTTAGCCTGTCCATCGAGGGCATCAAGGGCTTTGACCAGGCCCAGGTGAGCGCCGGGGGTCTTGACTGCGGGCAGTTTGACCCGGCCACCCTGGCCTCAGGGGAGGTCAAGGGGCTGTATGCCGCGGGGGAGGTTTTGAATGTGGACGGGGACTGCGGAGGCCATAACCTCCTTTTCGCCTGGGCCAGCGCCATCCTGGCGGCCCGCCACATCATTTCCTTAAGCTAATCAAATATAATCCGCCCGGCTAAGGGCTTAGGCGCGCTTGTCAAGGCAATCAGCGGGTGCTATACTGAATCCGCATTTTTGCGTTGTTTTCTACGCTTAGGAAGAGGTGAGGGAATGGAGATCAAGGCGTTTTTACAGGAGGTGACCACAAGGCGCGGCCTGCCCGGGGACGAGGGGCCGGTGGCGCAGTGGGTGGCCGAACGCTTTTCTGAATACTGCGACGAGGTCAGGGTGGACGCCATGCACAGCGTGGTGGGCCGCATCAAGGGGGAAGGCCCCCGGCTGGCCTTTGTGGCCCATTTGGATGAGGTGGGCCTGATGGTCACCAACATCGAGGAGGACGGCAGCCTGCGTCTGGGCCAGGTGGGGGGCATAGACCCCCGCATCCTGCCCGGCATGCGGCTTAAGGTGTTCGGTCTGGAAACGCTTCCCGGCATTGTGGGGGCCAAAGCGCCCCACCTGTTAAGCCAGGAGGAGCGGAGCAAGGCCCAGACACTTGGGGATATGTATGTGGATTTGGGGCTGGCCCCTGACAAGGTGAAAGAGCTGGTGCGCGTGGGGGACCAGGTGCAGCTGGAGCAGCGCTTTGTGGACCTGAAAAACGGCCGGGTGGCCTCAAAAACCCTGGATGACCGCTGCTGTGTCGCCATCCTTTACCGAGCGATGCAGCTGCTTGAGGGCCTAAAGCACCAGGCGGACCTGTACTTCATCGCCTCCAGCCAGGAGGAGGTGGGGGGCCGGGGCGCCATGACCTCCGCCTTTCATACGGAGCCGGACATGGCCATGGTGCTGGACGTGGGCTTTGCCCATCAGCCCGGCTGCGACCGGGAGGTCACCCGCAACCTGGATGCCCCCCTTAACACCGTGGGGCCCTACCTGAACCCCGTCCTCACCAAAAAGCTGGAGGACATCGCCAAACAGATCAAGGTCAGCCTGCAAAAAGAGGTGGCGCCCCGGGGCACCGGCACGGACACGGACGAGGTGTCCGCCTCCCGCTCCGGCGTCCCCAGCGTGTTGATCGGGGTGCCGGTCAGGAACATGCACACCGCCGTTGAGGTGCTTGACCTAAGCGCCCTGGAGGAGGCGGCCCGCCTGGTGGCCCATTTTGCCGCCGCGGCCCGGACGGCCTGGGAGGAGGAGCTATGGAACTGAGAACCCTGACGGATGCCTTTGGCCCCTCGGGCTATGAAAACCCGGTGCGCGCCCTGATTCGAAAGGCCGCGGAGAAGCGCTGT
This sequence comes from Clostridia bacterium, assembly GCA_036825095.1. Lineage (GTDB taxonomy): Bacteria > Bacillota > Clostridia > Christensenellales > Aristaeellaceae > UBA6115. The sequence continues at coordinate 11,881 of DAISYX010000027.1, forward strand.
GACGATGTGTCCGTGGACCGCATGGGCAACCTGATTTGCAGAAAACCCGGGCGCGACCGCACCAAGCCCGCCGTGGCCGTGGCCGCCCATATGGACGAGATCGGCTTTATCATCACCGGCTACACCGATGATGGTCTGCTGCGCTTTCGCCCCATCGGGGGGATAGACCCCCGGGTGGTGGTGTCCAAGTGGCTGTCCATCGGGGAAGAGGGGCTGCCTGGCGTGATCGGCGCGCCCCCCATTCACCTGCAAAGCGCGGAGGAGCGGGGCCAGGTGCTGGGCTTTAACAAGCTGTATATCGACATCGGCGCCAAGGACCAGAAAGAGGCGGAGGGCCTGGCGCCCCTGGGCAGCTACGCGGTGTTTGATACCCCCTATATGGAGTTTGGCGAGGGCTTTGTGGCCGCCAAGGCGCTGGATGACCGGATCGGCTGCTTTAACCTGCTAAAGCTTTTGGAGGAGGAGTACGACAGCGACCTGATCTGCGTCTTTGTCACCCAGGAGGAGGTGGGCCTGAGGGGCTCCCAGACGGCGGCCTTCGCCCTGGAGGCGGAGATCGCCGTGGTGCTGGAAGGCACCGCCGCAAACGACCTGGGGGATGTGGAGGAGCGCTTCCATGTCTGCACCCCGGGGGAGGGCGTGTGCGTGAGCTTTATGGACCGGGCCTCCATCGCGGACCGGGAGCTGTTTAGGGCCATGCTGGAGCTGGCAAAAGCCCAGGGCATCCCCGCCCAGGTGAAGCGCGGGATCACGGGGGGCAACGACGCCGCCTCCTTCCAGCGCTCAGGCCGGGGCATGCGCACGGTGGTCTTAAGCGTGCCCTGTCGCTACATCCATTCCGCCAACAACGTGGCCAAGTGGTCAGACATCCGCGCCCAGGCCGATCTGGCCCGCGCGTTCCTCAAGAGCCTGTAAGAGAAGGAGAGAGATTTATGCTTCGGGATACTTTAAAAACCCTGCTGGCCGCCTACGGCCCCACAGGCAGCGAACACGCGGTGGCGGAGGCCGTCAAGGGCCTTCTGGAAGGCCATGTGGACAGCATGCGCACAGACAACATGGGCAACCTCATCGTGGAAAAATTCGGCACCGATCCGGAGGGACGGCGCATTATGTTCTCCGCCCACATGGACCATATCGGCCTGGTGGTGACCCATATCGAAAAAGAAGGCTTCCTGCGCGTGTCAAACGTGGGGGGCATCAGCCCCGCCTATGCCTGGCGGCGCAAGGTGGTTTTTGAAAACGGCATCCCCGGGGTGTGCGTGGTGGAGCCGGGCCCCAAGGGCGGCGGCCAGCCCGGCCTTGAGCACCTGTTTATCGACATCGGCGCCCAGAGCCGGGAAGAGGCGGAAAAGCTGGTGCAGATCGGGGACATCGCGGTGTACGCGCCGGATTTCATCCCCCTGGGCAAGCACCGCATCGCGGCGCCCGCCATGGACGACCGCTGCGCCTGCGCCCTGTTGGTGGAGATGCTCCTTTATGCTGAGGACCAGAAGAACACCGTGGTGGGCGTCTTCTCCACCCAGGAGGAGGTGGGCCTAAGGGGCGCCGGGGTGGCGGCCTTCAACATCCAGCCGGATGTGGGCCTGGCCCTTGACGTGACCGCCTGGGGCGACACGCCGGAGGTGAAATACCCCGCGGTCAAGCTGGGGGAGGGTCCCGCGGTGAAGATCATGGACCGCTCCATGATCGCAAGCCCCAAGGTGAGAGACGCCCTGTTTGAGGCGGCCCGGGCCGCGGGGGTACAGGTGCAGCGGGAGGTGCTGGCCTTTGGCGGCACGGACGGCGGCGCCATCCAGCAAAGCCGGGGCGGCGTGCCCACGGGCACCCTCTCCATTCCCTGCCGCTATGTGCACTCAGCGGTGGAAACCATCGACATGCGGGACATGGAGGGGGCGCTTAAGGTGCTGCTCCAGTTCATCGACCTGGTATAAACAAAGAGCCATTGAAACGGAGCGAAGCATGAAAGATATATCCGCTGCCAGCCTGCGCAGCCTGTTTATCGAGTTTTTTGTGGACAAGGGGCACACGGTGATCCCCTCGGCCAGCCTGATCCCGGAGAACGACCCCACGGTGCTGTTCACCACCGCGGGGATGCACCCCCTGGTGCCCTATCTGATGGGGCAGCCCCACCCCGCCGGACGCCGCCTGGTGAACGTGCAGAAATGCGTGCGCACGGGCGACATTGACGATGTGGGGGACAAGAGCCACCTCACCTTCTTTGAGATGCTGGGCAACTGGAGCCTGGGGGACTACTTCAAGGAGGAGATGATCCCCTGGAGCTGGGAGTTTCTCACCAGCCCCCGTTACCTGGGGCTGGACAAGGACCGCCTGGCCTTCTCCGTCTTTGAGGGGGATGAGAACGCCCCCCGGGACCAGGAGAGCTTTGACCTGTGGGTGAAGGCGGGGGCCAGCCCGGAGCAGATTTTCTTCCTGCCCAAGGCCTACAACTGGTGGGGCCCCGCCGGGCAGACCGGCCCCTGCGGGCCGGACACGGAGATGTTCATCGTCAGGGATCAGGAACCCTGCGGGCCGGATTGCAGCCCCGCCTGCGACTGCGGGCGCTATCTTGAGATCTGGAACGACGTGTTCATGCAGTACGAAAAGACGGCGGAGGGCAGCTATGTGCTTCTGGAGCACCAGAACGTGGACACGGGCATGGGGCTTGAGCGCACGGTTTCCGTGCTGGCGGACAAGGACTCGGTGTATGAGACGGACCTGTTTTCCGGCATCATCTTAAAGATTGAGGCGCTCTCCGGCAAGCGGTATGAAGGCGCTGATGAAGAGCGCCTCAGGGCCTTTCGCATCATCGCGGACCATCTGCGCACCGCCACCTTCATCCTGGGGGATACCCGGGGCATCACCCCTTCCAACGTGGATCAGGGCTATGTCCTCAGGCGGCTTATCAGGCGCGCGGTCCGCCACGGCATGAGCCTGGAGATGCCCGAGGGCTTCACGGCGGATGTGGCCATGGTGATCGTCGACCAGTACCAGAGCGTGTACCCGGAGCTTCGGGACAACCGCTCCTTTGTGCTGGAGCAGCTTTTGCTTGAGGAAAAGCGCTTTGCCCGCACCCTGCGCCAGGGGGTCAAAGAGTTTGAGAAGATGCTCTCCCGGATGGAGGATTCCATTGGGAAGATAGACGCCTTTAAGGATGAGCTGCGGGAAAACCTCTTTAAGGACGCGGACCTCAAGCGCCTGGCCCAGGCGGAGGAGGCCATGCGCAACATCGGCTCCACCCTCAGGCCCACGCCGGAGGCCCAGGCCTTCATCCAGGAGGTGACCGAGGTCTCCCGGGCGGTGGACACCATCAAGGCCTTCCGGGACAAGATGGACGCCCGTCTCAAGGCGCTTAAGACCATCTCCGGCCGGGACGCCTTCAAGCTGTATGATACCTATGGCTTCCCCGTTGAGATCACCATGGAAATGGCCCGGGAGCGGGGGCTTAAGGTGGACGAGGAGGACTTTGAGGCCCGCTTCCGCCAGCATCAGAAGCAAAGCCAGGCGGGGGCCCAGCAGCGCTTTAAGGGCGGGCTGGCCGACAGCAGCGAGCAGACCACCCGCCTTCACACCGCCACCCACCTGCTGCAGGCGGCCCTTCGCCAGGTGCTGGGCCCGGAGGTGGCCCAGAAGGGCTCCAACATCACCGCGGAGCGCCTGCGCTTTGACTTCACCTTTGGCCGCAAGATGACCCCGGAGGAAATCCAGGAGGTGGAGCGCCTGGTAAACCAGGTGATCCAGGCCAAGGCCCCTGTCAGCTATACCGAGATGACGGTGGAGGAGGCCAAGGCGCAGGGCGCCATCGGCCTGTTTGAGGCCCGCTACGGCGACAAGGTGCGGGTGTACAGCGTGGGCGACTTTTCCAAGGAGATCTGCGGCGGCCCCCATGTGAGCAACACCGGAGAGCTGGGCAGCTTCAAAATCCAGAAGGAAGAGAGCTCCTCCGCCGGGGTGAGAAGGATCAAGGCCACGGTAGGGGCCTGATCGGCAGCCTGGGGGCAGATAAGAGACAGAAGCGAAAAGCCGGGCATCACCGCCCGGCGCTTCTTTTCAAAGAACAGGTATTTTTATGAAAACAAGGAATGGATCATGAGCCAAGATGAAAAACAGCAGGCCCTCCGTTTCCTGAACGAAAAGCCCCTCCTAAGGGTGGCGGCCCTGGCCGCCTTTGACCGGGGGCAGGTGGAGATCCTGGCCCTCAGGCAGGACGGGGCGCTGATTTTGGACCGGGGCAGCGGGATTGTCTTTTTGTGCGCGGACAGCGACGACACCGCCCGGGCGATGCTGCCCGCCCTGGCGGCGTGTGACATCATGACCAATGAGCGCACAGCACTTGATGAAGAAATCAGCGCCCGCTATGGCTTTACCTGGCGGGCGCAGGTTTATAACACGGTCTATGAGAGCGGCCTTCCCGTGCCCGTAGACCCCAATTTTATGCTCCGCCCCCTTTCCATGGCGGATTATCCCCTGGTGCGGGAGCACTATCAGCTGCTGGACGGCGAGGGCCTGGCCCAGCATTTGGAGCAGGGAGATATCCTGGGCGGCTACGATGGAGAGGAGCTGGTGGGCTTTATCGGCAGGCACGACGAGGGCAGCCTGGGGATGCTGTTTGTCTTCCCCTGGCAGCGGCGCAAGGGCTATGCCTGGCAGCTGGAGGGGCACATGATCAACCGGGTGCTGGGCCTGGGCGAGCGGGTGTTTGGCCAGGTGATCCTGGGCAATGACCCCTCCCTGGCCCTGCAGCGCAAAATCGGCATGACCCTTTGTTTAGAGGTGGTCAGCTGGATCGGGAAGTGAGGGCTTAGCCCAAAAGCGCCTCCTGCCATTCCTTTTCCCGGAAGCCCGCCAGCACAAAACCCTCCCCCACCAAAAGGGGGCGCTTGATGAGCATGCCGTCTGAGGCAAGCAGCGCCAGCTGCTCCGCCATGGGCATATCGTCCAGCTTGTCCTTAAGCCCCAGGGCCCGGTAAGAAAGGCCGCTGGTGTTAAAGAAGCGGCGCAAAGGCAGGCCGCTTTTTTTGTGCCAGGCGGCCAGCTCCTCAAGGGAAGGCGTTTCCTCCTTGATATCCCGGAATATAAAGGAGCGCCCCTGGGACAAAAGCCAATCCTGGGCCTTTTTGCAGGTGGAGCAGCGGGGGTAGCAGATAAACAGCATGGCATCCTCCTTTTTGTGTTGACGG
>DAISYX010000028.1:0-16785 GCA_036825095.1 Clostridia bacterium
CTGCTCCCCCACAGCTTTTTATCCTTTGAGGAGGACGGACAGTGACCGGAGAAGAAAAGAAAACCCCATTTCATTCTGGCTTTATCAGCATTGTGGGCCGCCCGAACGTGGGCAAGTCCACCCTGCTTAACGCCCTGGTGGGCGAAAAGGTGGCCATTGTCACCCCCAAGCCCCAGACCACCCGCAACCGCATCATCGGTATCTTAAACCAGCCGGACGCACAGATGGTGTTTGTTGATACCCCGGGCATTCACAAGCCCCGCACCAAGTTGGGCGAATATATGGAGCAGAGCATCCAGGAGGCCATGAAGGGCATAGACGCCCTTCTGGTGGTGCTGGATGCCACCAGGATCAGCCCTCAGGATCAGGAAGTGGTCCAGAATATGCGCGCCATGAAGGTGCCCAAAATCCTGGTGCTTAACAAAATCGATCTGGTTCATCCTCAGGAGCTCCTCCGGCCCATCGCGGACTTTGCGGACGCCGGATATGACGCCATTTTGCCCTTAAGCGCCCGCACAGGCGACGGGGTTGATATTTTAAAGCAGGAGCTGATCGCCCGGCTGCCGGAGGGCCCTGCTTACTTCCCCCCCAGCATGTGGACGGACCAGACGGAACGCCAGTTTGTGGCGGAGCTGATCCGGGAGCAGGCGCTGTTCGCCCTTCAGGAGGAAATCCCCCACGGCATCGGGGTGGAGGTGCTGTCCATGAAGGACATCAGCCATGAGATGGTGGAAATCTACGCCAATCTTTTCTGCGAGCGGGACGCCCATAAACGCATCATCATCGGAAAGCAGGGCAAGATGCTTGGCGCCATCGGGACCAAGGCCCGGGCCGGCATTGAGAAACTGCTGGGCAAGAAAGTGAACCTGCAGCTTTGGGTCAAGGTGCGCCCGGACTGGCGCAACGCCGCGGGAGACTTAAGAACCCTGGGGTATTCAGAATGAGGCGCATCAAGGGATATATGGCCGCCCTGCTTATCCTGTGCCTGCTCCTGCCCTTTGCGGGCGCTCAGGCCCAGGCGGAATACACCCGCTATTCCCATGTTTTTTTTGGCACCTTTGACACGGTCATCACCGTTTTGGCCTATGCCAGAAACAGGGCGGAGTTTGACCGCGCGGCACAGGAAGTTGAAGCCGCCTTTCAGCGTTATCACCGCATCTTTGACCAGTATAACCCTCATGAGGGCATCAACAACGTCCACACCTTAAACCGCCAGGCCGCTATCGCCCCGGTGGTGGTGCCGGAGGAGCTCTACGATCTTTTAGTCTACTGCAAGGAGATGCAGCCCAAAACCCACGGCAAGGTAAACGTGGCCATGGGCTCCGTGCTGGCGCTGTGGCATGACGCCCGGGAGCTGGCGTCCGGCAACCCCGAGGCTTTGGCGCTTCCTGATATGAAGGCCCTTGAAGCCGCCAGCCTGCACACGGACATGGACAACGTAGTTTTAAACGAAGCAGAGCAAAGCGTTTATTTCGCAGACCCCAAGTTAAAGCTGGACGTGGGCGCGGTGGCCAAGGGCTATGCCACGGAGCTGGCCGCCCAGCAGATGTTAAAGGGGCCGGTATCCCATTTCATCATCAACGCCGGCGGCAATGTGCGCACGGGCAATCCGCCCCTGGACGGGCGCAGCAACTGGGGTGTGGGGGTTCAGGATCCGGATGCCGCCATCCTGTCGCCAGGGGATTCGGATGTGATTGAGCTGTTGTATATGCACAACATGTCCTCCGTCACCAGCGGGGACTATCAGCGTTATTTTGTCCTGGACGGGGTAATATACCACCATTTGATTTCCCCGGATACCCTCTTTCCCGCCCATTTTATGCGCTCAGTCACCGTCATCACGGAGGACTCCGGCCTGGCAGACCTTCTGTCCACCGCCCTGTTTTTAATGCCGCCTGAGGAGGGCCTTGTTTTCCTGGACGACCTTGATCTGCCGGTGGAGGCGGTCTGGGTGCTTAACGACGGCAGCGTGGTGATGACCCAGGGCGCAAAAAAAATGGCCCACTCCCAGGGAGCGGGCAATTAAAAGCCTGTAACTTCTTATCCCGGAAAGCGCTGCATCAGGCTGCCCGCCAGGTCGATCTGCTCTCCCAGCAGGGCCGCGATCTGATCATCCCCAACCGCATTGCCCTCAATGTCCATATCCCGGGCCCGCCAGCCGGAGGCCAGCACATTCCCCACCGAAGCCTGCAAGCAGCCGGCTTCTTTTTTTAGTTTCAAACCACCGTCAATCAGGGCGGTTGTGGCGTTTAAGGCGTCAAAAAGCCTGGCTTCATAGCCAGGCACGCCCCCGGCCAGGTACACCTTTAATTCACCCTCGCCCAGATAAACGCTGTGGGCAAGACCAGCTCCGCTTAATCCCCGGTAAAGCCCCAGCATCAGCCCGGCGGCATCGCTGTCCGCCAGGAAGATATGCTGCTGTTGGGGGAACTGGAGGGGTTTTGAGACCGCCGCCGACAGGGACAGCGTCTTGGGCGCTGAGAGGGCATAGGGGCTTGCCGCCTTGCTGACCGCTTCCTCCCATTGGCCTGTCTCCTCGCCTGAGGCCATGGCCCATACCATGGCCTCCTGGCCGCCTGCGGCTTTGAGTGTGGTCCGCGCGGCCAGCACCGCGCAGTCAAAGCCCGGCTTTAGGGGAGACACAAAAGTTAGGGTTGGAAACTCAGGAATCCTGAGCAGGGAAAAGTCCTTCAGGCCCTGGGGCAGGGCCAGCACGCTGAGCCTGACCCTGGCGTCAAAAACCTTTAGCAGCGCATCCTCAGAGCCGGCCGCCAAAACCGCCTGGGCTTCCTCCGCCTCAAGGGAGAAGGACGTTCCGTCCAGCTGCCGGTCCTTCATGATGAAGCTGTGCCCAAAGGCCACCGCAAGGTCGCTGATGGCCTGCTGGGGCGTGCGCAGCAGGGCCTTGGCGTTTAAGCTGTCGGACAGCATCAGTATTTTGGCGCGCATCTCCCCTACTCCCAATCCACCGGATAGAAGTCCACAGCATACTCCAGGCCCTTGCCGTTTGATTTAAGCACGTTGATCACATTGTCGATCAGGCGCTGGTCGGTGAAGGGGGTGGGCGCAAAGTCGTTATAATCGGTTTTGGAGGAGATACGGCTGGGGATGATGCGGAAAGCATCACTTGTCACCTCATGGTCCTTGACGTTAAAGCGAATCTGGAACAGGAAGGTGCTCATATCGCTGGGCTTGTTGTTGCCCGCAAAGCTGAAATTCCCCAGGGAGTAAACGATATACTTGCCCTGATAGTATTCAATGGGATTGATGCGGTGGCTGTGATGGCCCAGCACCAGGTCCGCGCCGGAATCGATGGTCAGGCGGCCTAATTTAATCTGGTTGTTGTTGGGTTTATAGTCCAGTTCAGCGCCCCAGTGATAGCTGACGATGACGATATCATGCTCCGCCTTGGCCCGCGCCACATCCAGGGGCACCTGCTCAAACAAGGTCGCATAGCGCCCGTCAAAGGTTTGGTAGGACAGCATGGCGATGGAGACGCCCTTTACCTCATACACGCCCATCTGATCCGCCGTGCTCCACACGATGCCGGCGTCTGTGAGGGTCTGTTTGGTCTCCTCCAGGCCGGATTCCCCGTGATCCATCACGTGGTTGTTTTCAAGCGCTACTGCCTCAATGCTTCCCTTGGTGAGAAACTGCACATACTCCGGCGGCGCTGAAAAGACAAACTGGTTGTTTGTTTTATAGACCGGCCGGGTGGTGAGGGTGGACTCGAAGTTCACAAGGGTCATGTCATCGCTTTCAAAGATGCTCTGGACATTCCGGCAGATGAAGTTGAAGTCCATGTTTTGTTTTTTGAACTCCCGGTCAAAGATGGAGTCCCCGCTGCGGCGCACATCTCCGCCAATGGTGGTATCCCCTGCAGCGGTGATCACAATCTGCACGCTGCCATCCGGCAGGGTAGGGACAGGCTCGGGGGTGGGGCTGGGCGCAAGCGCCGGTTCTTCCGGCTGGCCCTCCACTGTGAAGGCCGTGTCGGGCGTCCCGGGCGGGGGGGTCAGCAGCTGGGTGATGGACACCTCCTCATCCGCCAGGGCAAAGGGAAAAGCGCTTGCAGCCAGTAAAAAGGAAAGCAGCAGCGCGGTGAAACGTTTTTTTTCAAACATGAATGGTCTCCTATAAGGTCTTTAAAAAATCTGCGATGCGCGCAAAGGCCTCCATCAGTTTATCCACCCCCGTGGCGTAGCAGCAGCGGATATGCCCCTCGCCGCTGTCGCCAAAGGCGGAGCCCGGCACGCAGATCACGGCTTTTTCCTGAAGCAGCCTGTCACAGAAGACCTCGCTGCTAAGCCCGGTTTTCTGGATGGAGGGAAAGGCGTAAAAGGCGCCCTTTGGCTCAAAGCACGCAAGGCCCATGTCAGCAAAGGCCTTCAGCATCAGCCGTCTGCGCTGGTTATAGCTCTCCCGCATCCGGGCCACATCCTCATAGCCCGTTTCCCGGCCGCGCTTAAGCGCGTACCAAGCCGCCACCTGGCTTTGCCGGCTGGCGCACATGATGGTGTACTGGTGGATTTTGGCGGCTGCGGCCACAAAGAGGCTGGGGGCGCACAGATAACCCAGGCGGAAGCCCGTCATGGCAAAAGCCTTGGAAAAGCCGCTGATGGTCATGGTGCGCTCCCACATGCCCGGCAGCGAGGCCAGAGAAAGCTGGGTAAAGCCGTCATAGGCAAGCTCGCTGTAAATCTCGTCACAAATGACAAACAGGTCGTGCCGGATGGCCACCCGGGCCACCGCCTCCAGTTTCTCCCGGGGCAGCACAGCGCCGGTGGGGTTGTTGGGGTAGGACAGCATCAGCACCTTGCTTTGGGGGGTGATACAGGCCTCAAGGTCCGCAGCGTCCAGCTCAAAGGCCTTTTCAGCCCTGGTGGGCACCTGCACCGGCACGCCGCCCGCAAAGCGGGTGCAGGCCTGATAGCTGATGTAGCAAGGCTCGGGAATCAGCACCTCATCCCCCGGGCTTAGGATGGCCCGCAGCGCGATGTCAATGGCCTCGCTGGCCCCCACCGTCACCAGCACCTCGCTTTGGGGATCATACCCCACCTGGAAGCGCTGGGAAAGATAGCGGCTGATCTCCTCCCGCAGGGGCATCAGGCCGTAATTGGTGGTGTACTGGGTCTCCCCGTCCAGCAGGCTGTCAATGGCCGCATTGCGCATGGGAAAGGGGGTGACAAAGTCCGGCTCACCCACCCCCAGGGAGATGGCGTCCTTCATGGTGCTGGCTGTGTCAAAAAACTTCCGGATGGCGCTGGGCGGCACCGAAGCCACGGCCGGGTTAATAAACCGTCGGTTCACGGGGACACCGCCAGGCGGCCGTCCTCGCCGCCCTCCTCAAAGACAACGCCGTCCTGCTTGTAGCGCTTAAGCACAAAGCTGGTGGACGTTCCCGTCACGGTTTCAAGGGGACTCAGGCGTTCGGACACAAACTGGGCCAGCTCCTTAAGCGTGCCGGCCTCCACCAAAATCAAAAGGTCATAATTGCCGCTCATCAGATACAGGCTTTTTACCTCGCTGAAGCGATAGATGCGCTTGGCTACCGCATCAAAACCAAAGTCCCGCTGGGGGGTGACCTTTACCTCGATCATCGCTTCCACCCGCTGGCGCTCTGCCCTGTCCCAGTTGATGATGGGCCGGTAACGCAGGATAACCTGCCCCTTTTCCAGCTCGTCAATGGCCTGCCCCACCGCCACAAGATCCTGCCCGGTCATGGTGGCGATCTGCTCAAGAGGGGTGCGGCAGTCCTCGGTTAAAATTTCAAGAATTTGTTGTTTAAAGCCGTTCATAGCGCTCCTTAGAAAACACCGCTGATGACGCCCTGGTCACTGACGTCAATGTTGTTGGCGGCCGGCACCCTGGGCAAGCCCGGCATGGCGATGATATCCCCCGCAAAGGCCACCACAAAGCCGGCGCCCGCGGACAGGCGCACATCCCGGATGGTCAGGTCATAGCCCCGCGGCGCCTTTAAGCGCTTGGGGTCGTCGCTGAAGGAATACTGCGTCTTGGCGATGCACACGGGCATTCTGCCGTACCCCTCCTGGGTCAGGCTGTCCAGCATCCGGCTGGCCTGGGCCGTAAAGACCACGCTGCCGGCCTGATAGATGCGGGTGGCAATGGCCCGGATCTTGTCCTTAAGGGGCATCTCATCCGGATAGGTGAAGGTAAGCTCCTGCCCTCTGCCTTGGTCTGCCGCCCGGCAGACCTCCTCTGCCAGCTGGCTTGCGCCCTGGCCCCCCTTGGCCCAGCCATCGCAAAAACGGCAGGGCACTCCTTCCAGCGCCATGGCGGCTTCCAGGGCTGCCACCTCTTTTTCAGTATCGCTTGCAAAGTGATTGATGGCCACCACCACCGGAAGCTTCCACACCTCCCGCACGTTGCGCACATGCTGCAGCAGGTTTTCAATGCCGTCCTCAAGCGCCGCCACGTTCTCCTGGTTCAGCTCCGCCTTTTGCACGCCGCCGTGATGCTTAAGCGCCCGGATGGTGGCCACCAGCACCACGCAGTCAGGCCTCAGGCCGCTGGCGCGGCACTTGATGTCGATGAACTTCTCCGCCCCCAGGTCCGCGCCAAAGCCCGCCTCAGTCACCACGTAGTCTGAAAGCCTCAGGGCCAGCTTGGTGGCGGTGACGGAGTTGCAGCCATGGGCGATGTTGGCAAAGGGGCCGCCGTGGATCAAAGCGGGAGTACCGTCAATGGTCTGCACCAGATTGGGCATCAAGGCGTCCCTTAAAAGGGCCGCCATGGCCCCCTGGGCGCCAATCTGGGCGCAGGTGACGCTCTCCCCTTGGCAGGTCTTGGCGACCACAATGTGCCCCAGGCGCTTTTTGAGATCCGCCAGACCGTCCGCCATGCAGAACACGGCCATAACCTCGCTGGCGGCGGTGATGTCAAAGCCGTCTTCCCGTGGCATGCCGTTTTTGTCTCCGCCAAGGCCGCTGACTATCCGGCGCAGCTGACGGTCGTTCATATCCATACAGCGGCGCCAGCGCACCTGACGGGGATCAATGTTTAGCTGGTTGCCCTGCTGAATGTGGTTGTCCACCATGGCGGCCAGGAGATTGTTTGCGGTGGTGATGGCGTGCAGATCACCGGTGAAATGCAGGTTGATGTTCTCCATGGGCAGCACCTGGGCATAGCCCCCGCCCGTAGCCCCGCCCTTCATGCCAAAAACAGGCCCCAGGGAGGGTTCCCGCAGGGCCAGCATGGCCTTTTTCCCGTTCCAGGTCATGCCGTCGGCAAGACCAATGGACACGGTGGTCTTGCCCTCCCCCGCGGTGGTGGGCGTGATGGCGGTCACCAGGATCAGCTTGCCCTTAAGGGGCCTGTCCTGAAAGGGAATAGGATCCACCTTGGCGATGTGCCGGCCATAGGGCTGCAGATGCTCCGCGGCAATGCCCGATTTTTCCGCGATGTCCCCGATGGGCGCCAGTCTGGCCGCCTGGGCGATCTGGATATCGTTCATGGTATCCTCCTATGCGCTGTCTAAAGCGCCTTCAGCGGCGCTTCTATTCTGAAGCGAGGGGCTTCCCCTTTGCCGTTTTGCTGACCACAGCCAGACAGGTGTTCATGCTCTCGCTAATATGCTTGGCCATAAGCTGGGAAAAGCCCGCCTCATCCCTGGCGCGAAGCAGGCGCAGCATTTCATGGTGCTCCTGATGGGCGTCGGAGCGGCGGACGATGCTGTCAATGGTCATCCGGGAGAAGCGCATGACAAACTCCTCCTGGCTTTCAATTACTCTAAGGATGCGGCGCTTATCCGAGCTTCGCTCAATGGTGCCGTGAAACTCCCGGTTCAGCTTCGCCAAAGCCTGGGCGTCATGGGCCTCCTGGGCCACGTCCATTTTCGCCAGGATTTTTTCAAGGTTCGCCAAATCCGCCTGGCTGATGTTGGTGATAATAGAGGGCACAATCAACATCATCAAGGCGTTGCGGATTGAGAAAATTTCCTCAATATCCTCCAGGGTAAAGGCGCTGACCACCACGCCGCGGCGCGCCACATATTCCACCAAGCCATCCAGCTCCAGCTTTCTAAACGCCTCCCTTAAGGGCGTGCGGCTGATGTGCATGCTTTCCGCGTAAGCGGTTTCAATCAGGCGGGTTCCCGCAGGAATTTCCCCTAAAACGATGGCTTGCTTAAGCGTTTCGTATGTCGTCTCTCGGATTGGCCTGTTCTGCTGAGGCTTTTCCATGCGTTGCTTAGCCAAACAAAAACCCCCTTTTCCGCGTTGATATTACCTTCCCAGCCCTAAGATGTCAAGAATCCGCCCTTTTTACCCCTTCCGCGGGCACATACAGCATGGTGTGCGCCCTGAGGCTGCCTTCATCCTCTGAAAACAGGCCGATGAAATGCTCCCCCGCGTAGAGACGGAATGTGCCCTCCGGCACGCGGACGCCTCCCAGGCGCGGGTCCGTGGCGGACAGGCGCACTCCGCCTGCCAGTAGGTGAATCAGCCCCATGGGCGCCTCCATCCGGGGCAGAAAGCCCAGCGCCTGATCCACAGGCAGCAGATACCGGGCGAATCCCTCCCGCCCCGCCTGGGCCAACTCCTCCGGGGTTACGGCGTCTTTGATCTGAAGGCCTCCGCTTTCCTCGCGGATCAAAAGGCGCATATGGGAAGGGCAGCCCAGCGCTTCGCCAATATCGTGGCAGAGGGTGCGGATATAGGTGCCCTTTCCGCAGGCGACGCGCAGAAGATAGCCCTGATCCGGCATGGCCCTTATCAGCTCAATGCTGTGCACCTCCATCTGGCGGGGCTCAAGGGCCGCGCGCTTTCCTTGCCGGGCCAGCTTGTAAGCCGTCTGACCCCCGATTTTAAGCGCGGAGTACTGGGGCGGCAGCTGGCTGATGCTGCCGGTGAAACGGGGCAATATCGCCCGCAGGCGCTGTTCATCCGGGAAACGATCCCCCTGCTGTGTCACCTGCCCCTGGGCGTCCTGGGTGTCCGTCGCCTGCCCGAAGGCGATTTCAGCCAGATAGACCTTGCGCCCTGCCATCAAATAATCCGCAATCCGGGTGGCCCGGCCCAAAAGAACCGGCAGCACCCCCGCCGCCTCCGGGTCCAGGGTGCCGGCGTGCCCGGCTTTCAGGCCGCTTAAACGCTTGATAAAAGCAACCGCCTGTGCGCTTGACATGCCAGGCGGTTTCATGAAGTTGATGACCCCCAACATCAGGTGATCATCCCTTCTAGATACTCGCGCATCAGGGAAACGGCCTCCTCAAAAGGTTTTTCAATGGTGCAGCCTGCCGCCAGCACATGCCCGCCGCCACCAAAGTGCGCGGCCGCCCGGGACACATCATGGGGTGGCAGACACCGGAGGCTGAACTTCACCCCCTCGGGCGTCTCCGTGGCTAAAAACGTCGCCTGAACCCCCCGGATGTTGAGGCCAAAGTTCACAATGCCCTCCGCATGCTCCATGTTGGCGTCCTGGTCGGAAAAGTCGCTCTCCCGAAGCAGCGTCATGGTGAGCTTGCCCGCCGCCAGGTAGGTAAGCGAATCCAGCGCACGGGTCAGCAGCCGGATAAAGGCCGGATGCTTCACCAGATGCAGCTGCCTGGCTGCGGAGACGATGGGCAGATCCGCCTTCATGAGGGCGGCCATCTGGGTAAAAAGCTCCTCCGTGAGTTTGCCAAAGCTGAAGTTCCCGGTGTCGGTGGACAGCGCGGTATACAGATAAAGGGCCTCGTCCTGATTCACTTCTTGACGAAAGGCTTCAAAAAAGCGGTAGATCAGCACCCCGGTGGCCGCCACCGACTCATCCACATAGCTCTCCTGGGCAAAAGCCCCGTTGGTGGCGTGGTGATCGATCTTAATCGTCTTGGGGCTGGCCAGAAAATAGGCCCCGCAGTCCCCCATCCGGGCAAAGTCCGAGCAGTCAACGGAGACGCTCAGGTCAAAGGGCGCAGCCTTCATCGCCTCAAACGCCAATGCTGACTTGACCCGCTCCCAGCCCGGCAGAAAATAGAGGCTTTCCGGCACCGGATCCTGGCAGAGGACCACGGTTTCCTTGCCCTGGCGACGCAGCAGCGAATCCAGCGCCAACACAGAGCCGATGGCGTCGCCATCAGGCTGCAGATGCGTCACCAGAAGCACCCGGCTGGACGCCTTGATCAGGGCCAGCACGGCAGAAATATCAGGCTTCATCGCCGCCCTCCTCCTGCTGCTCCCTCATCACCTGTTTGAGCACATCCGCGATGTGGATGCCGTACTCGATGTTCTGGTCCGCTAAAAATTGCAGCTGAGGCGTATAGCGCAGGGTGAGCGCCTGCCCCAGAGCATGCCTGAGAAAGCCCGATGCGCCCTTGAGGGCCTTGATCATGTCATTGCGCTTTTCACTTTCCAGCATACTGACATATACCTTGGCATGCCGCAAATCCCGGGTGGCTTCCACCCGGGTGATGCTGAAGGTGCCGCTGACACGGGGATCCCGCAATTCCTCGCGGATGATGCGGTCAAGCACCCGTTTGAGTTCGTCTGAAATACGGTCTATGCGATACTGGGGCACAGCGCCCTCCTTACTGCTCGATCTCTTCCATGGTGAAGCATTCCACAACGTCGCCCACCTTGATATCGTTGTAGTTCTCAAGGCCGATGCCGCACTCGTAGCCCTCGGCCACCTCGCGCACGTCATCCTTGAAGCGTCTGAGGGAGGACAGCTTGCCCTCGAAAATCACCACATTGTCCCGAAGCAGGCGCACCTGCTGGTTTCTGAGCATCTTGCCATCGGTGATGTAACAGCCCGCGATGGTGCCGGAACCTGTGATCTTAAACACATTCCTGACCTCCGCATGGCCCAGAAGCACTTCCTTGTACTCCGGCTCCAGAAGGCCCTTCATGGCCTTCTCCACGTCCTCGATGGCCTGATAGATGACGCGGTACAGCCGGATATCGATGTTTTCCTTGGCGGCAACCTCCCGGGCGTTGTTGTCCGGGCGGATGTTAAAGCCGATGATGGTGGCATCGCAGGTGGCGGCCAGGTTCACGTCATCCTTGGTGATGGCGCCCACCCCGCTGTGCAGGATGTGGATTTTGACCTGATCGTTTGACAGTTTTTCAAGGGACTGGCGCACCGCTTCCGCAGAGCCCTGCACGTCCGCCTTGATCAGGATGTTCAGGGTGACGGTCTCGCCTTCCTTGATGCTGCTAAAGAGGTTGTCCAGCGTCACCGCGGAGGAAGAGGCCATGCGCTGTTCTCTGATTTTCTCCTCGCGCTCCTTGGCCACCTGGCGGATCAGCTTGTCATCCTCAACCGCAATCAGCTCATCCCCCGCCTCCGGCACCACGCTGAAGCCGGAGATTTCAACCGGGGTGGAGGGACCGGCGCTCTTGACGTTGTCGCCCCGGTCATTAAGCAGCGCGCGCACGCGGCCGGAGGCCATGCCCGCGATGATGCTGTCGCCCACATTGAGGGTGCCGTTGGTAATCAGCACGGTGGCAAGCGGCCCGCGGCTCTTGTCCAGTTTGGCTTCGATGATGATGCCCCGGGCCAGGCGGTCCGGGTTGGCGCGCAGCTGCAATACATCCGCCTGAAGCAGGATCATCTCCAGCAGCTGATCCACGCCCTCACCGGTTAAGGCGCTGACGGGCACCATGATGGTGTCGCCGCCCCACTCCTCGGGCACCAGGTTATAGGCGGTCAGGTCCTGCTTGATGCGCTCCGGGTTGGCCTCAGGCTTGTCCATCTTATTGATGGCCACGATAATGGGCACCTGAGCCGCCTGGGCATGCCGGATGGCTTCCACCGTCTGGGGCATCACGCCGTCATCCGCAGCCACCACCAGCACCGCGATGTCCGTGGCCTGGGCGCCTCTGGCGCGCATAGCGGTAAAGGCCTCATGGCCTGGTGTATCCAGGAAAGTGATGCTGCGGCCATTCACATCCGCCGTATAGGCGCCGATGTGCTGGGTGATGCCGCCGGCCTCGGACTTGGTGACATGGGCGCTGCGGATATGGTCCAGAAGGGAGGTTTTGCCGTGATCGACATGGCCCATGATGGTGATGGCCGGGGGCCGGAGCTGAAGGTCTTCCTCAGCGTCATGGGTCTCCGTGGTCTCACTCAGGGCGTCTTCCGCGGTCTTCTCCAGTTTCATCTCCAGGGTGCAGCCAAACTCGCTGCACACAAGGGAAGCGGTGTCAAAGTCAAGCTCGCTGTTGATGTTGGCCAGATTGCCCAAAAGCAAAAGCTTTTTAAGGATTTCACCCGCGGGCTTGCCGATGCGCTCCGTCAGATCCTTCACCGTGATGGTGTCCGCCGTCATGTAGGCGGTCTCAATCTTGATGGGCGCCATTTTCTGCTGGGCGGAAATCTGCTTGCGGGAGCGGGCGCGCTTGCCGCCGCGCACCACATCGTCATCCATCCCCATGCCGGGGTGCGCCGTGCGTGAAAGCTGCTGGCGCTTGGACTTGCTCACCCGCTCCGGATCACGCTGGCGGGAGTAGTTTTTCTTATTGGGATCATAGTTGCTGACCCGTTCCTTTTCAACTGGCGGGGCAACATCCGCCACGCCGCCTTTGGGCGCAGCGCCCCGGGCGCCTGCGGGTGCGGGGCGGCCAAAGGGCCGCTGTCCCGAAGCTGGGGCCGGTCTGCCATCCGCCGGACGGCCAAAAGAGCCGCCCTGGGCAGGCGCTGGGCGACCATAAGGGCCCTGGCCCGCCGGGCGGCCATAGGGGCCCTGCCCCGCGGGACGCCCAAAAGAGCCCCCCTGGGCAGGCGCCGGACGGCCGTAAGGGCCCTGGCCCGCCGGACGGCCATAGGCGCCGCCCGCAGGAGGCGCTGCCTGCCTGGCAGCGGGCTGGGCGGGAACCGCCCGGGCCGCTGGCGCCGGGGTGACCGGCTGAGCTGCCTGCCACTCCGCCGCCACAGAAGGCTGGGATGGCGCCTGGGGTTTGGCCTCAGCCACCGGCACTTCCTCCACCTTGACCTCAAGGGCCTTGGCTTCAGCGGGTCTCTCCACAGGGGCTTCCGCCGCTGTTTCCGCCTTCGCCACCACCGGCGGCGCCACTTCTTCTGGCGTAAAGACCTGGGGCGATTCCACAGCAGGGGCTGCGGACACTTCCACTGAAGGGGTGTCGGGCACAGCCGCGGTTTCAGAAACCGCCACTTCCTCATCATCGTCCGGCATGGTCCAGGCCTTGGTCTGCTGCCGGAGCATCTCCTGCTGCTGCTCGTGGCGCAGGCGCTGCTTTTCCTCTTCTTCCTGCCTGAGGAACTGCACCTCCTGCTGCTTGAGCATTTGCAGCATGATGTCGGCGTTGCGCTTCACCCGTTCTGTTTCCGTCAGAACAACGCCCGCCTTCTGGTTGAGTTCTTTGATTGTTTCTTTAAGCCCCACTTTAGCCATTAAGCCCTGTGCCCTCCAAGTTCTTTTCTGTGTCAGGGGCCGCCTGGCCGCCTGTCATCATGGTCTGTATCTTCTCTGTCAGCCCGCCGGGAAGGGCTGCCGCCGCGTTAACCCCCGGCCTTCCGATCGCCTGCCCCAAAACACCCTGGGGCACTTCCAAAATCCTGATGCCCCGATGGGCGCAGCTGTCGGCCAGTTTTTTGCGGGTGTTGACCGCGGTGCCCGCGTCCAGCAGCACCAGCGCTGCCTTCCCCTGGCGCACCTCACTAAGCGCCTTGTCCGCCCCTGCCACCAGGCTGCCCGCTTTGTAGGACAGGCCCAAAAGGCCCGTCAGCTGCCTTTCATTCATCCTGCTTCACCAGCCTTGGCCCGTACTTGATCTGCCGGCGCAAGAGGGCGAACACCTCTTCCCCCACCGGGTTTTCCAGGGCCCGTTCCAGTTGACGCTGTTTGACCGCCCGGTCCAGGCAGGCCTCATCCCGGCACACATAGGCGCCCCGGCCTGACTTTTTCCCGGTGAAGTCGATGGCAATCTCCCCTTCGGGGCTGCGCACCACGCGCAGCAGCTCCCGCTTGGGTTTCATCTCCCGGCAGCCAACGCACATGCGCATGGGTGTTTTCTTTGCCATCGCTCCCTGATCCTTTACTCCAGCTCGTAGCCCGGATCCGTCTCATCCGGGATGTCCGCCGTGGCCTCATAGCCCTGCTCCCGCAGCAGCTCTTCCACCTGGGTCTGGGACTTGATGTCAATCTTCCAGCCGGTGAGCTTGGCGGCCAGGCGGGCGTTTTGCCCCTCCTTGCCGATGGCCAGGGACAGCTGCATGTCCGGCACCACCACACGGCAGATCTTCTCCTCTTCGGAGATAAAGACGCTCACCACGTGGGCGGGGTTTAGGGCGTTTGCCACAAACTCCGCCGGATCCGGCGACCACTTGATGATGTCGATCTTCTCGTTTTTCAGCTCACTCACCACTTTTTCCACCCGGGAACCGCGGGGGCCCACACAGGCGCCCACCGGATCAATCATCGGGTCCATGGAATAAACGGCGATCTTGGTTCGGCTGCCCGGCTCCCGGGCGATGGAGCGGATCTGCACCACGCCGGTGGCAATCTCAGGCACTTCCATCTCAAACAGGCGCTTGACCAGCCCCGGATGAATCCGGCTGACATATACCTGGGGATTGCGGGAAAACTCGGAGCCGGAGCGGCGCACCTTTAAGACATAGACCTTGATGTGGTCGCCCTCCCGGTACTCCTCATGGGGCATGAATTCGTTGCTCTCCATGATGCCCTCGGTGCGGCCCAGTTCCACATAGACGGCCTTGGGCTCCACCCGCTGAACGATGGCGGTGAGGATTTCGTTCTCTTTCTCGATGTACTCATCGTAGATCTTCCCGCGCTCCGCCTCCCGGATGCGCTGCACCAGCATCTGCTTGGCGGTCTGGGCCGCCACCCGGCCAAAGTTGTCCGGGGTGACGTCGATTTCCACAATGTCGCCGATGTGGAAATCCGGCCGGATTTCCAACGCCTCCTCCAGGCTGATCTGCATCTCCGGCTCTTCCACCTCTTCGGCCACCACTTTGCGCAGATAGACCCTGGCGCCCTCCTTTTTGGTCAGGCGCACGGCCAGGTTCTGCACGGCGCTGCCGCCCTGGCGGTTGCCCCGGCGGTAGGCCACCTTGAGGGCGTCCTCAATGGTGTCCACCAAAATTTCTTCATCGATGTCCTTTTCCCGCGCCAGCATGGAAATGGCGTCCATCAAATCCACTTTAGGGTTGCTCATAGCCAACCTCCTGTTCTGTAATCGTCTCGTCTTCAAGGACGCTCAGGTCAATCACCCGGCGGGCCAGGGCCACTTCCTTTTTGGGGAAGAGGATTTCGCCCCCGTCTGTTTCAAGCAGATAGCCTGCCTCATTAAGC
This sequence comes from Clostridia bacterium, assembly GCA_036825095.1. Classification (GTDB taxonomy): domain Bacteria; phylum Bacillota; class Clostridia; order Christensenellales; family Aristaeellaceae; genus UBA6115. The sequence continues at coordinate 15,272 of DAISYX010000028.1, forward strand.
CCCCGGAAAACACCGGAAAACGCCTTGCGCCCGTCCCGGGCCTGATAGAGGCGCAGCTCCACCATCTCCCCCAGGGCGCGTCTGGCGTCCCGGTCTGTTTTGATGGGGCGGTCAATCCCGGGGGAACAAACCTCCAGAAACTCGTAATCCACCGCGTCAAGCCGGGGCTGCACCTCCCGGTGAAACCGCTCGCAATCCGAAAGGGTGATGCCCTCCGGCTTATCCAGATAAAACCGGAGATAGAGCCCCGTTGGCTCCTTGTCCATGGAGACGTCCACCAGCTCGTAGCCAAAAGCCTTGGCCACTTTCTCGCCGATTTGCTCTGCGGTGTCAACGCCGCCTCTGCGCTTCTTTGTCATCCTTCCTTTACATAGAAAAAGCGGGTATCCACTGCATCCGGCAAGCATCGCAAAGGCATTTGCCCGCCATGCGCGCCCCTTGCAGCTCCCACTCTTCGTTCAAGCCCTTCTTTCTCTGGTAAACTCCGGTTTCCCGGGGTATGACAAGTATACCATGAGTTGTCCACAGCCGCAAGCAAATGCGATATATTCCCCCGAACAACCGTGCCCCATAATCCCTGTTGCTGAATTTTGTCCGGTTTGGTATAGTATTTCTATTATCCAGCACGGAGGAAACAGCCCATGCATGTCCTTGACACCCTGAAGGAACGCGGCTTTGTGGCGCAAATCACCTTTGAAGAAGCGCTGTACGAGCAGCTGGCCAAAGAGCCAACGCCTTTTTACATCGGCTTTGACCCCACCGCAGTCAGCCTGCACTTTGGCCACTTTATCCCAATTCTGGCCATGGCGCATATGCAGAAGGCCGGCCACATCCCCATCGCCCTGATCGGCGGGGGCACCGCCCGCATTGGCGACCCCAGCGGCCGGACCGACCTGCGCCAGATGATGAACGATGAAACCATCGCCCGCCACATCACAGGCATCAAGGGGCAGATCGGCCGCTTCATTGATTTTAGCGGCGGCAAAGCTTTGGCCGCTGACAACGCGGACTGGCTGATGAACCTTAATTACATTGATTTTATCCGGGAAATCGGCGTTCATTTCTCCGTCAACCGCATGATCGCGGCGGAGTGCTACAAGCAGCGCATGGAGCAGGGGCTTACCTTCCTTGAGTTCAACTATATGGTCATGCAGGCCTATGACTTCCTGGAGCTCTACCGCCGCCACAACTGCCTTTTGCAAATGGGCGGGGACGACCAGTGGAGCAACATGCTGGCGGGCGCCGACCTGATCCGCCGGGTGGAGCGCCAGCAGGCCTATGCCTGCACCTTTAACCTGCTGATGAATTCAGAGGGGCAGAAGATGGGCAAGACCGCCCGGGGCGCCCTTTGGCTGGACGCCCAGCTGTGCAGCCCCTATGAGTTTTTCCAGTATTGGCGAAACATCGCGGATGCGGATGTAAGAAAAAGCCTGGCCATGCTCACCTTCCTGCCCATGGAGGAGGTGGACCGCCTGGCCAAGCTTGAGGGTTCCGCCATCAACGAGGCAAAAACC
>DAISYX010000029.1:0-16718 GCA_036825095.1 Clostridia bacterium
GACCTGGTGGTGCGCTTCCAGGGCGGGGCCAACGCCGGGCACACCATCATCAACGAGCATGGCAAGTTTGCCCTGCATCTTTTGCCCAGCGGCATCTTTCGCCCCCAGGTGACCAATGTCATCGGCCCCGGGGTGGCCCTGGACCCGGAGGCCTTCTTCCGGGAGCTGGACGAGGTGCTGGGCCGGGGGCTGCCCCCGCCCAACCTGGTTATCTCAGACCGGGCCCAGGTGCTGATGGACTTTCACATCTTGCTGGACACCCTGGAGGAGGAGCGCCTGGGCGGGCGCAAGTTTGGCTCCACCAAGTCCGGCATCGCGCCCTTTTATTCGGACAAGTACGCCAAGGTGGGCATCCAGACCTGCCAGCTTCTGGACCGGGACCTGCTGTTTGACCGCCTTAAGGGCAGCCTGGTGAAGAAAAACGTGCTGCTTAAAGAGCTGTATCACCACGCCCCCCTGTCCGCAGAGGAGCTGACGGAGAAGTACTATGCCTTAGGGCAGCGCCTCAAGCCCTTTTTAAGGGACACCACCCAGCTGCTAAACGATGCCCACAAGGCCGGAAAAAGCATCCTGCTGGAAGGCCAGCTGGGGGCCCTTAGGGACCCGGACCACGGCATCTATCCCTACACCACCTCCTCCTCCCCGCTGGCGGGCTATGCCGCGGTGGGGGCGGGGCTGCCGCCTTATGCCATCACCCAGGTGCTGGCGGTGACCAAGGCCTATTCCTCCAGCGTGGGAACCGGCTATTTCCCAAGCCAGCTTCACGGCCAGGAGGCGGAGGAGCTCCGGCGCCGGGGCGGCGACGCGGGGGAATACGGCGCCAAGACTGGCCGGCCCCGGGATGTGGGCTGGTTTGACGCGGTGGCCACCCGCTATGGCTGCCTCACCCAGGGCGCCACCGCCTGCGCCATGACCAACCTGGACGTGCTGAGCTACCTGGACGAGATCCCCGTCTGCGTGGCCTATCGCCTGGACGGGGAGATCATCACCCACTTCCCCGCCACGCCCCTTTTGGCCCGGGTGGAGCCCGTGTATGAAACCCTGCCCGGCTGGAAGACGGACATCCGGGGCGTGACCCAGGAAAGCGCCCTGCCGGAAGCCTGCCTTCATTTCGTGCGCTTCGTCGAAGAAAAAATCCAAACCCCCATCACCCTTTTGTCCACCGGCCCACGGCGGGAGGAGATCGTCTGGCGGGGCTGAGAGAAGGGTCGGGCTAAGTGTTTCGAAAATACAAGATGCCTTGCGTTCGGATCCCATGGCCCTGAAACAGTAGTGTTTCGGCCATCATGTTTTGTTATCCCCCAGGGGCGATTGTCAGTCGCCGCTGGGGGATTTGGGTATGGGCCTTGCTGTGTGACGAAATTGCAGGCTTTCTTGATATTTTTATGCCCGGCAAGCCCTGTTCAATCTTCTTTTCATCAGGCCTGAACCCGCCATACACTTTTCGTGCGAAATTTTGCCAATACTCTTGATTTTTGATTGTCGGAGGTATAGGCTATACATGAATCATGATTCAGGTGTCAGTTTCTGGTCCTTGTTCGGGGCGGAAAACGTTGCTGGGACATCATAAAGGCGATGGCTGGCGCTGATATCTGCCCTTAAGACACGCCGCAAAGGCAGGAGAGAGGGAGTATGGCAAACACGGGCATTCCATTTGAGGAGATTCAGGTCGGGCAGGAGGCTTCCTTCACCAAAACCATCACGGAGACGGAGGTGGTGCTGTTTGCGGGCATCACGGGGGATTTGAACCCCGCCCACACCGATGAGGTGAGCGCCCAGGCCTCCCCTTTTGGCGGGCGCGTTGCCCATGGGGCCCTGGTGGCCTCGCTGTTTTCCACAGTGCTGGGCATGTATCTGCCGGGCCCCGGCACCATTTATCTCAGGCAGGATTCCAGCTTTGTAAGGCCCGTCCGCCTGGGGGACACGGTGACGGCCACCTGCCGGGTGGTGGAGAAGACGGAGAAAAAGCGCGTGATTTTTGACACCACCTGTGTCAACCAGCAGGGGGATGTGGTGGTATCCGGGCAGGCCACGGTGCTCTGCCCGCGCAAACAGGAGGAGAGAGCATGAACTTTCACTTGTCGCCCCAGCATGCGGCGCTTCAGAAGATGTTCCGCCAGTTCGCCCAGCAGGATGTAAAGCCGCTGGCCGCGGAAATTGATGAGCAGGAGCGCTTCCCCCAGGAGAACTTTGAGAAAATGGCCGCCATGGGCATGCTGGGCATCCCCATGCCCAAGGAGGTGGGCGGCGCGGGCGCGGACACCCTGGCCTATGCCCTGGCGGTGGAGGAGCTGTCCAAGGTGTGCGCCACCACGGGGGTGGTGCTGTCCGCCCACACCTCGCTGTGCGAGTGGCCCATCCACGCCTTTGGCACGCCGGAGCAAAAGGCGAAATACCTGCCGCCCCTCTGCCGGGGGGAGAAGATCGGCGCCTTTGCCCTCACCGAGGCCAACGCGGGCACCGACGCGGGCACCCAGCAGAGCTTCGCCCGCAGGGAAGAGGATCACTACCTGCTCAACGGCGCCAAGATCTTCATCACAAACGCGGGGGTGGCGGATGTGTTTGTCATCTTCGCCATGACAGCGCCGGAGCTGGGCACCCGGGGTATCTCCGCCTTTATTTTAGAGAAGGGCATGCCTGGATTTACCATCGGGCCGCCGGAGAAGAAGATGGGCATCCGGGGTTCTTCAACCGCGGAGCTGATCTTTGAAAACGTGAAGGTGCCTGTGGAAAACCTCCTGGGCAAGGAGGGCAAGGGCTTCTCCATCGCTATGAAAACCCTGGACGGCGGGCGTATCGGCATCGCCGCTCAGGCCTTGGGCATCGCCCAGGGCGCTCTGGACGAGACCATCGCCTATGTCAAGCAGCGCAAGCAGTTTGGCCGGGCCATCGCCAAGTTCCAGAACACGCAGTTCTCTCTGGCGGACATGCAGACCCGGGTGGACGCGGCGCGCCTTTTGGTCTACCGGGCGGCCCTTTATAAGGACGGGGGCCAGCCCTACTCCTGCGAGGCGGCCATGGCCAAGCTGTTTGCCGCCGAGACCGCCATGGCGGTCACCACCCAGGCGGTGCAGCTCTTTGGCGGCTATGGCTACACCCGGGATTATCCGGTGGAGCGCATGATGCGCGACGCGAAGATCACCGAGATTTACGAGGGCACCTCCGAGGTGCAGCGCATGGTCATCGCCGGCCACATCTTGAAATAGGAGTTAATGAAATGAACATCATCGTTCTGGTTAAGCAGGTGCCTGATACAACCGAGATGAGCGTGGACAAGGAGACCGGCACGCTGCTGCGCGCGGGCGTGCCCGCCATTTGCAACCCCGATGACCTGGCCGCCGTGGAGGAGGCCCTGAAGCTGAAAGACCAGCTGGGCGCCCATGTGCGGGTGCTGTGCATGGGCCCCAGACAGGCGGAGCCCATGCTGATGGAGCTGCGGGGCATGGGCGCGGATGAGGTCACCCTCATCAGCGACCGGGCCTTTGCGGGCTCTGACACCTGGGCCACCTCCAATACCTTAGCCGCCGCCATCTCCCTTTACCCCTACGACCTGATCATCGCCGGCCGCCAGGCCATCGACGGGGACACCGCCCAGGTGGGCCCCCAGACGGCGGAAAAGCTGGGCCTGCCCCAGATCACGCTGGTCACCCAGATTCTCTCCTGCCAGGAGGGCGTCATCCGGGTGATCAAGGAGTATGAGGATTATTCAGAGGAGCTGGAGGCGGACCTGCCCCTTTTGATCACCTGCGTGGCGGGCAATAACACCCCCCGCCATGGCCGGGTGGACTGGATGTGGGAGAGCTTTGTCACCCCGGTGGACACCCTGAACAATCAGAACCTGAAGCTGGACGCCCGGCACACCGGGCTTTCCGGCTCGCCCACCCTGGTCAAGAAGACCTTCCCCCGCACCCTCACCGGCAGCCAGGAGGTGAAGGCGGTTGCGCCCGCTGAGGCGGCGGAGATCATCGCCGCCTACCTGGCGCCCTATCTCCAGAAGGGAGGGAAATAAGATGGCATTTGACACAAAGGACATTTTTGTCTTTATCCAGCACCGCCAGGGCCAGATCGCGGAGGGCAGCCTGCAGCTGCTTGGCAAATCCCGGGAGCTGGTGGCGGCAATCCCCGGCTTTTCCGTGGTGGGGGTGCTTTTGGGCCAGGAGGCGGAGCCCCTGGCGGAGGCGGTCTTTGACGGCGGCGCTGACAAGATCATCCTGGTGGACAGCCCCAGGCTTTCCCGCTACAGCACCCAGCACTATACCACCGCGCTTACAGAGATCATCAAAACCCACAAGCCGGACACCGTGCTGATGGCGGCCACCGTGATCGGCCGGGATCTGGCCCCCCGGGTTGCCGCCCGGGTCAACACCGGGCTGACGGCTGACGCCACCCAGATCGAGGTGGACACCGCCTCCCCGGACGCGGGTATGCTGCTGGTCACCCGGCCCGCCTTTGGCGGGAACCTGTTTGGCACCATCGTCTGCCCCAAAACCCGGCCCCAGATGTCCACCATCCGGCCCCATGTCTTTGACGCCCTCAAAACGCCTTATACAGGCAAAAGGGAGCTGGTGCGCCAGGAGGTGGCCTTTGAGGCGGGGGATCAGGTGCGCCTGGTGCGCCACCTGCCCAAGAAGGAAAAGGCGGTTGACCTCTCCAAGGCCCATGTGATCCTCTCCGGGGGCCGGGGCATGAAGGACGCCTACGACCTGGTGCTGAAAACCGCCCAGGAGATCGGCGCCACCCCCGGCGCCTCCCGCGCGCTGGTGGACGCGGGCATCGCGCCCAAGACCCTGCAGGTGGGCCAGACCGGCACCACCGTGAAGCCGCGGGTGTATATCGCCGTGGGCATCTCAGGCGCCGTGCAGCACACCGCCGGCATGGACAAGTCGGACCTGATCATCGCCGTCAACTCCGACCCCCAGGCCGCCATCTTCCAGGTGGCCCATGTGGGCCTGGTGGCGGAAGGGCAGAAGGTGCTGCCCCTGCTGAAGGAGGAGCTGCTCAAAGCGGCGGCCAAGTAAGCCGGAAACCGAAAGACCCCCAAAAGCCGGAAGCGTTTTCCGGCTTTTTTGCTGCCTGTCATCCAAATGGTTGACAAAGCAACCATTTGAGGCTATCCTGCGGGCACGCAAAGGAGGGGACGCAGATGGGACCAAGCATGCAGGAATTCTGGCTGAAGATGAAAACCCTGCTGGTGCTGGCCAGACAGGCGATTAACCAGCGGCTGAGCGGCCTGGAGCTGACCAGCGCCGCCGGGGACATCATCTTCAACCTGAAAGAGGAGCTGGCGGGCCTCTCCCAGGAGGAGCTGAGGGAGCGGCTGAGCATCGGGAAGGCGGCCATCTCCCGGACGGTGGACACCCTGGTGCAAAAGGGCTATGCCAGGCGCGCCGCCCACCCCCAGGACGCCCGCCTGCGCCTGGTGTCCCTGACCCAGAAGGGCCGGGAGATCAGCGGCCGGGTGGCGGAGGCCTATCAGGCGGTGTTTCTGCTGATCAAGCAGGACATCCCGGAGGAGGATTTCCGCCGGGTCGGCCTGATGCTGGAGCGGATTCAGAGCAATTTATCAGGGGGCGGCAAACCGGCATGATGAGCGCGTTTTTCAAGGGATTTTCTGTTTTACTGGGCTATTTCGTGCTGGCGGCCAGCCTGGCGCTGCTTTTGCGCTGGCTGTTTAAGATGCCCCGGGAGCTGTTCCGCAAAACCCTGCACCTGGTGGTGCTGTTCTCCCTGCCGGTGTTTTTGTATGCCTTTCCCGGCTGGCAGCTGTCCGTGCTGGCGGCTCTGGTGTTTGCCGCGGTCATCTACCCGGTTTTGGCGTTTGCGGAGCGCATTGATGGCTATGCGGAATTGTTTATCCAGCGCAAGGAAGGGGAGATCAAGCGCAGCCTGATGCTGGTTTTTCTGATGTTCGCGCTGATTATCGGCCTCTGCTGGGGCTGGCTTGGGGACCGGGCGCTGGCCGCCGCCTGCATCTATGCCTGGGGCTTTGGGGATGGGGCCGCGGCCCTGGTGGGCAAGCGCTTTGGCCGGCGCTTTTTGGAAGGCCGACTGATTGAGGGACGCAAAAGCCTGGAAGGCAGCCTGGCGATGTTTGGGGTGTCCCTGGTGTCGGTGTTTGTGATCCTGATTTTCAGGGGCGGCATGCCCTGGGCCTACTGCCTGCTGATCGCGGTGCTTGCGGCCCTGGCCAGCGCGGCGGTGGAGCTATACACCCTGGACGGCTTTGACACCCTCACCTGCCCCCTGGCGGCGGCGGCCGTCATCCTCCCTTTAACCCTGCTGTGGGAGGGGCTGCCCAAATGAAAGAAAAATCCGGCCAGCGCACCCTGCTGGCCTCCGTTCTTTTAAGCGCGCCGGGCCCTTTGGTGGTGGGGGCGGGGCTGTTGGTGGGGCGCTCCTCCACCCAGCTGGCGGACTTCATCCGCCGCACGGCGGAGCTGGCCGCCATCATCGTGTCCTGGGCGGTGTACCGGCATATCAAGCGGGCGGGCGTCAGGGACGAGGCCAAAAAGGCCAGGCTGGAGCGGCTGGCCGCCCTGGGGGTGGGTCTGGCCATGTGCTTAGGCGGCCTGGCCATGGCGCTGATCGCCCTCTTCTCCCGCCAGGGGGACAAGGGCAACGTGCTGCCGGGCCTGGTGATCGCCCTTTTGGGCGTGATCACCAACACCTGGTTCTGGCTTCGGTACCGCAGGCTTAACCAGCAGGAACCCAGCGCCATTCTGGCGGCGCAAAGCGGGCTGTACCGGGCCAAATCCCTGGTGGATTTATGCGTGAGCGCCGCTCTGATGACCGTGGTCCTCTGGCCCGGCTCCAGGGCCGCCTACTGGATGGACGCCGCCGGCTCCCTGGCGGTGGCCCTGTATCTGATTATCACCGGTATTGGCATGTGGAGACGGTCGTATTAGGATATCCAGAGATCAATCCAATCCATACACTGTGACCCGCCGGTCCCGAAGAGTGAATGGAAGCTAAAAGCAAGCTGTAAATTGACTATCTCAGGGTGTGGACAAAAAGAGGGCACACCTTTTTTTGAGGGTTCGGCAGAACGCAGGGAAAAAGCAGGGCCGAGGGCAGTCCCGGACGCGCAGGTAAAAGGGCTCTTCCGTGAGCGCCTTTAAAGACTTTCTTGTAAAAATTTTTATTTGTTGTTGACATATGACAGATATCCCTTATAATAAAAACACTTACTGACATTTGTCAGTATCTTATCAGCAGCCGGCTATCGCAGTTGGCCGACAACATCAAGGAGGACAAGATGCCAAGATTTGATGGAACAGGTCCTGCAGGCGCGGGGCCAATGACAGGCTGGGGAATGGGTCCTTGTGGGCACGGCGCCGGCGCGGCGTATGCCAGGTTTTATGGGCGCGGGATGGGTTTTGGCCGGGGAATGGGCATGCGCTTCGGGCGCGGGCACGGATGCGGCAGGGGTTATGTCAGAGGCTTTGGCCCGGCTTATGGCCCCGGCGCTGAGGCCTGGACGGCAACAGAAACAGACCCAGAAGGCAGGAAGCGGATTCTTAGCAATCGCAGGAACGCGCTTGAAGCGCAGATAGAAGCCATCGATAAGCGTCTGGGAAACCGGTAAAGAGGCAAAGGGCCTGGAGCAGCCTATTTCCGGCCGTCAGGCAAAAACAAAACCGGAGGTTTGCCGAAAATTCAAAAGGAGGAGGAACCATGAAAATAGCGATTCCCGTCTCGGGAAAAAATCAGGATTCTGCGGTGGCCGCCTCATTTGGCCGGGCAGCGTATTTTCTGATTCATGATGATGCGACGGGCCTGGAAACAATCCTGGAAAATGCGGCCATGCAAAGCGCTGGGGGCGCAGGCATCCAGGCTGCCCAGGCCATCGTGGACAGCGGTGTCCAGGCGCTGATTACGCCGCAGTGCGGAAACAACGCGGCCAAGGTCCTTATCGCGGCTGGTATCAAGCTGTATAAGAGCCAGCCCGATCTAAGCGCGAGAGGCAATATTGGGGCCTTTCGGAAAAAGCAACTGGAGGAACTCCTGGATATCCATGAAGGATTTCACGGGCGCTAAGGAATGAAGGAAAGAACGATTGCCTTTCTTAGCGGAAAAGGAGGCACCGGGAAGACTTTTCTGACGGTCAATCTGGCCAGCGCAGCGCCCTCGGCCATCTATATTGACTGTGATGTGGAGGAGCCCAACGGGCACCTGTTTTTCCGGCCGATGTGGCAAAGCAGCGATAAGGTCTGCGTACCCCTGCCTGAGATGGATTCAGCGCTATGCGACGGCTGCCGTAAATGCGCCAATTTCTGCGCTTTCAATGCGCTGGCCTGGGCAAATGATCATCTCCTGCTGTTTGAAGAGCTTTGTCATGGCTGCGGGGGATGCCTCTTGGTTTGCCCGCATGGAGCGCTGCGTGAAACACGGAGGGAAATCGGCGAAAAAAAGGAAGGGACCTCCGACGGTGTGCGCGTGCTGTCCGGCTTTCTTAACCCGGGGGAAGCCACGGGCGTGCCGATTATCCGCGCCCTTCTGACCCAGCCAGACGCGGGAAGAAGCGTGTTCATCGACTGTCCTCCCGGCAGCTCCTGTATGGTTTCAGAAAGCATCCGGGGCGCGGATTACTGTGTGCTGGTAGCGGAGCCGACGCGCTTTGGCGCGCACAACCTGCGGATGGTGCATGAACTGCTCCGGTTATACAAAAAACCCTGCGGTGTGGTGCTCAATAAATGCCTGCCGGGAGAGGATCCCTCAGCGGACTTCTGCCTTGCGCATGGCATCCCGGTTCTGGCGCGTATTTCCTTTGATGAACGGCTTGGCTTGCTCAACTCAAACGCGAGAATCGCCGCCCGGGAAGACGAAGGGTTTCGGGAGAAATTCCGGGCATTGCTGCTAAGGATTGAAAAGGAGGCGTGTGATGCGGCAGTTGGTCATTCTTAGCGGAAAGGGCGGAACCGGCAAGACCACTGTGGCAAGCGCCTTTATCCGGCTGTCCCAAACGCAGGCCTGTGCGGACTGCGATGTGGACGCGCCCAATCTGCACCTGGTGAACGGCCCCTATTCCTTTGGGGACAGTGAACCTTATTATGCGCTCCCGCTGGCGGAAATCAATCCGGCGCGCTGCACCGCCTGCGGTCAATGCCAACTGGCTTGCCGCTTTGACGCGATTCTCCCTGGGGACGCGTACCGGGTGGATGGCCATTCCTGTGAAGGCTGCGGCGTGTGCGCGCTGGTTTGCCCTGTGGACGCCATTCACATGAAACCGCACCATGCGGGGGATATGACGCTGTATACGAACGGCGATGCGGTGTTTTCCAGCGCGGAGCTGAAGATGGGCAGCGGCACCTCTGGCCTTCTGGTCAGTCAGGTCAAAAAACGGATGAATGCGGCCGCTAAGGAGAACGCCGCTTTTTCGATTGTCGATGGTTCTCCCGGCATTGGCTGCCCCGTTATCGCGACGCTTAGCGGGGCGGATGTCACGCTCATCGTGGCCGAACCCTCCCTGTCCGGAATGAGTGACCTGGCGCGCATTGTGAAGACGGCGCGCGGTTTTGGGACACGGATAGCGGTGTGCGTCAACAAGGCGGACATCAACCCGGAAATAACGCTGGAAATTCAAGTCTACTGTGAACAGGAAGGCCTCCTTTTCGCGGGCTTGATCCCCTATGATTCCCTGGCGCAAAAGGCTGTTAATCTGGGCCTAAGCATCGCGGACATCCCATGCCCCAGCGGAGAGGCGGCAGCCAGGGTGTATCGCAAGCTGCTTCCCCTGATCACACAGGAAGGGCCGCTTATCTGAAACCTTCCTTATCCAGGGCGGGGGCTTATCGGCTGGGATACGCCGCTGCCAATGAACCAGTCCCGGAAACACTAAATATAGAAAGAGGCAAACACCCATCATGAGCGAAAACTGTGACAACAATTGTGAAAACTGCGCCCAAAGCTGTGATGACCGGAAAACCCCGCCGGATATGAAGGCCCATCTGAACCCGGAAAGCCGGGTGAGCCGCGTCATCGGCGTGGTCAGCGGCAAGGGCGGCGTGGGAAAATCCCTGGTCACCAGCCTGTTGGCGGTCAGCACAAACCGTCTGGGCCTGCGGACGGCCATTCTGGATGCGGATATCACGGGGCCTTCCATCCCCAGGGCTTTTGGCATCCAGGGAAAGGCCCTGGGAGATGAATCGCATATCCTGCCGATATTCAGCCAGGGGGGCATTCAGATCATCTCCATCAACCTCCTGCTGGAGCACGACACGGACCCGGTTATCTGGCGGGGGCCCATTCTGGCGGCCACTGTCAAGCAGTTTTACAGCGATGTGCTGTGGCACGAGGTGGATGTGATGTTTATCGACATGCCGCCGGGCACCGGGGATGTGCCGCTGACGGTGTTCCAGTCCCTGCCGCTGGACGGCATCGTGGTGGTGACCTCTCCCCAGGAACTTGTGGGGATGATCGTGGGCAAAGCGGTGAAGATGGCCCGGATGATGGCGGTGCCCATCCTGGGCTTGGTGGAGAACATGTCCTACTTTTTATGCCCGGACAACGGAAAGAAGTACAGGATTTTTGGCGGGAACGGCGCGTCGGAGGCGGCCTGTGCCTTTGGCCTGCCCCTTTTGGCCCAAATCCCCGTTGATCCGCAGATCTCCCTGGCCTGCGATCAGGGGCGCATAGAGGAAATAGAGGGCGGCTGGCTTAAACCGGCGGCTGAACTCATCAAGGAAATTGGAGGAAAACCAGAATGATAATAGCTGTGGCAGCGCAAAACGGCCAGGTGGCCCAGCACTTTGGGCATTGTGAGGCATTCCTGATTCTGGATAACGAGAGCGGTGTGACCACAAACATCCCCAACCCCGGGCACAAGCCGGGCTTTCTGCCCAACTTCCTGGGGGACCTGGGGGTGGCGGTTATTATCGCCGGAGGCATGGGCGGCAGCGCGGCAGAAATATTCGGACAGCGGAATATCCAGGTCATCACGGGCGCCCAGGGGGATGCCCGGAAAGCGGCCGAGGCCTACAGCCGAGGGGAGCTGAACTCCTCAGGGGAGATCTGCCGGGAGCATCATCACTGATTAGAGATGAACAGGGCTTGAGGACGAATTGGCCGCGCCCCGGACATCTGCCCCGGGCGCGGCCTTCTTCCTGGTGCGGCTGCCCGCCTTAGCGGAAGCTGACCAGGCTGGTGTCATTGGTGAGGATGATAAAGGTTTTGCCCCGCTGGAGCTGCAGCTCCTGGCCCTTATCATCCGTATACACGGTGCGGCCGTCCAGGGAATCCCGGTACCAGCCGCCGGGGATGTAGCTGCCGCCGGTGAAGATATCCGCGGCCCCGGTGCCGGTGAGATAGTTGAGCTGGATATAGCCGTTGGAATAGCTGAAGCGCACCCGCTGCACGATGACATTGGCAAAGGGAATGGGGGCCTCGGGGCTGTCCCGGTCGATGAAGGGGCCGGAGGAGTTCTCCCGGTGGTAGGCGTTTTCCTCAGGCGCATAGGTATAGGTGGCGTAGCTGGCGGAGTTGCCCCGGCCGGCGCTGGCGTCCTCGCCGTAGTGGCGCACATCGATAAAGGCGGCAGGGGCGTAGCCCTGGGGCAATTCATCCGTGAACAGGAAGGGACGGGGGCTGAAGGCGGCGCCGTTTTCCAGAGCCAGCTGGCGAATCCGGGCGATGTTGACGGAGAGGTTATGGGGGCTTTGGTAGCCGGAGATGCGGCTGGAGAAGTCGTTGTTGCTGAGCAGGTCAAAGGAGAGCTGGCGGAAGCTCATCCCGCCTTCCCGCAGCTTGGAGGGCACGCTGGCCTTTGCGCCCGCGCCCTCACCGGGATAGCCGGCATAGGCAAAGGCCGCGCCCCAGGTGCGGGCCACGTCCACAAAGGGGGTGCGGGCGGAGCGGCTGCCGCCGGCAGCCTCCGGGGCGCTGTCTGAAAACAGGACCAGCAGCTTGGTGGCCCCCTTGCCGGCGTTGGGCACCTGATAAAGAACGTCCGCGTCCTTAAGGCCCCAGTGGGGGTGGGCGCCCTCCGCGTTATCGATCACCAGCAGAACCGGCGCATAGACCCCCTCCCAGGGGAGGCCGGTGGTGGGGCTTTCGCCCTGGATTAAGGGGTTGTCCGGATAGGCGGCCTGAAAGGCAATGCCCGGGCGCTCCAGCACCCCCTGGATGGGCAGGGTGTCCGTGGCCAGGGCGGGCAGCGCCGCTAAAAGGCTGGCCGCCAAAAGCAGCGCAAACAGTTTCTTCATGATTTTCATGGATGGGTCACCTCTTTCTGGAGATTGCTCAGGGGAAGTATACCCGATCGAGCGATAAAATGGGATGCTGCTGTGGGCACTTCTTGATATCCGCTCTGGGCAGTCTTTTGGCAGAAGCTTTATATTTCTTAGTAAAAACCCCGGAAAACAGCCATATTTCTTGACAATCCGGGCTGTTGGGTCGTATGATGGGGGGACTAATTGAGGAGGTCTCTCCATGGCCCTGACGATGGACAAACTGGTGGCCCTGTGCAAGGTGCGCGGGTTTATATTTGCAGGCAGCGAGATTTATGGCGGCCTGGCCAACACCTGGGACTACGGCCCCCTGGGCGTGCTGTTTAAGAACAACGTGAAGCAGGCCTGGTGGCAGAAGTTCGTCCAGGAATCGGACACCAACGTGGGGCTGGACAGCGCCATCCTGATGAACCGGGAGGCCTGGGTGGCCTCCGGGCATGTGGGCAGTTTCAACGACCCGCTGATGGACTGCCGGGCCTGCAAGGCCCGCTTCCGGGCGGACCAGCTGATTGAGGACGCCGCCGCCAAAAAGGGCGAAGCCGTGCAGGCGGACGGCTGGAGCCATGAGGAGATGGAGGCCTACATTCAGGCCCAGGGGATCGCCTGCCCCAGCTGCGGAAAGCAGGATTTTACCGCCATCCGCAAGTTCAACATGATGTTTAAAACCCATCAGGGGGTGACCGAGGAGGGAGCGGCCGAGATTTACCTCAGGCCCGAAACCGCCCAGGGCATCTTTGTGAATTTCAAAAACATCGTCCGCTCCACCCGGCGCAAGCTGCCCCTGGGGGTGGCGCAGATCGGCAAATCCTTCCGCAATGAGATCACCCCGGGCAACTTCACCTTCCGCACCCGGGAATTTGAGCAGATGGAGCTGGAGTTCTTCTGCCGGCCGGGGGAGGATATGCAGTGGTTTGAGTACTGGCGCGGCTTCTGCCGGGACTGGCTTATTTCCCTTGGCATCAAGGAGGAAAACCTGAGGATCAGGGACCACAAGCCGGAGGAATTGTCCCATTACTCCGTGGCCACCACGGACTTTGAGTTCCGCTTCCCCTTTGGCTGGGGGGAGCTGTGGGGCATCGCTGACCGCACGGATTTTGACCTGAAAAGCCACCAGGAGCACAGCGGGGAGAACATGGAATACATCGACCCCGTCACCAACGAGCGCTTCCTGCCCTATGTGGTGGAGCCCTCCCTGGGCGCGGACCGGATGGCCCTGGCCTTTTTGTGCAACGCCTATGAGGAGGAGGACCTGGGGGAGGGGGACAGCCGCGTGGTCTTAAGGCTGCACCCGGCCCTGGCGCCTTACAAGGTGGCGGTGCTGCCGCTGCAAAAGAACAAGCTGGGCGACAAGGCCCGGGAAATCCACAAGCTTCTGGCGCCTAAGATGATGGCGGACTACGACGAGTCCGGCTCCATCGGCAAGCGCTATCGCCGCCAGGACGAGGTGGGAACGCCTTTTTGCGTGACGGTGGACTTTGACACCCTGGAGGATGACAGCGTCACCGTCCGGGAGCGGGACAGCATGGACCAGGTGCGTGTGCCCGTTTTGGAACTGACTTCTTACCTGCAGGACAGAATCGCCTTCTGAAGGCGCGCTTTGCCGTGCCCCTGGCATCCGAAAGGAGGACACCGTGTCCCAGCCCTATGAGAACCCATCCAAACCCCGCCGCCGCCGCGCGGACCGGCACTATCCCGAAGGCCAGAGCCCGGCGCCCCGGCGCGCCGCCTATCCGCCTGAGGAGGAGGCCCCCATGCCCCTGGGCGGCTATGACGCCGCCAGGGTCAGCCCTGCGCCCCCGGCCCCCGGCATGCGGCCCGCGCCCCGGGTCTATCAGGAGGAGGACTACGCGCCCCCCCGCCGGGATCCCGAGCCCTACCGCCAGGAGGCCTATGAGGCGGAGGACTACTATGAGGACGAGCATCCCCGCCGCTGGCCCAAGGTCATCGCGGCGCTTTTGGTGCTGGCCATCGGCCTTTTTGCGGCGTCTTATTTCTTTATCCCGGATGATGCCACCGGCATTCTGGGCCAGGCGCGCCAGGCCGTCACCGGGGTGGTGGACAGCGGCCTTCGCCTGGTGGGCCTGGGGAAGAAGGATCCTCCCACCCTGATCAAGTTTGAAACCGCGGAGGAGGAGGTGGTCACCGGGGTTAAAACCGTGTTCACCTTCACCGCGGACGACGCCCTGGAGGGGGTGCGGGTGCTAAACGGCGCGGGCGTTCCCCTCACCGGCTCCGCCCTGCCGGTGGACCAGCCGGACAACAAGGTCTGGACCTTTTCTTCCGTGATGGGCGAGCCCATCTCCGGCACCCTCACCGCGGGCATCATGTATGACGGCACCTGGTACCAAACGGATAAATCCCTTTTCCTCAGCGTGGTGACGCCAAGCCCCGAACCCACGGCCACCCCAACGCCCACGCCTGTCCCCACACCCACCCTTGCGGCTACGCTGGCGCCAACGCCGGAGCCCAGCTTTGAGGCCCTCAGCCTGCCCAGCCCCACGGTGCAGGCGGTGATTCCGGAGCCCCTGAGCGTTCAGGAGCTGCTCCCGGTGTTCACCCCGCTGGCCCAGACCCAGGAGGAACCTGAGCCGGAGTTCCCCGAGGAGGAAATCCCCGAGGACATGCTGGTGCAGGATGATTTCACGCCCCTCTATCCGGAGGAGCCGGTCCTGCAGGGAGATGAGGGAAGCCCGGAGCCCCTGACCATCCAGCAGCTGGCGGAGATTCCGGAAACGCTTCCTGAAGAGCTGCCGGAGGATTTGGGCGAAGCGGCTCCCGTAGCGGAGGAACCCACGCTGGCCCCGGTGGCGGAGCTTATCCCCACCGCCACCCCCCAGCCCCAGCTTGTGGTGCAGGCGGCGGGCAGCGCCCTGCCCTCCGGGCTGGGCATCATTGATGACGCCTATCAGGGCGCCCGGAAGCTGAACGATTACAGCCGCGCCGAGCCCCTTAACGTGCCCGCGGGCAGCGCCTATACCAGCTATGAGGGGGGCGTGTTCACCTTCCGGGGGGACGCGCTGCGCCAGAACGCGGCCTTTGGCACCACACCCCTTGATCTTAAGCAGCTGACCATTCAGTGGCAGACGGACTTGGGCAGCCTGCGCACCGAGGACTCCGGCACCGTCTACGGCCTGGGCTGGACGGGCCAGCCCGCCATCGTCAAATGGGCGGTGGAGGTGCGGCAGATGATGAACCTCGCCGAGGAGAAAAAGGGCGTCACCGCCCTTAAAGAGGTGATCGCCGCCGGACAGGACGGCAAGGTCTACTTCGTTGACCTAAACGACGGCGTCCCCACCCGGGAGCCCATTGACGTGGGCTATCCCCTCAAGGGCAGCGTGGCGGTGGACACCCAGGGCCGCCCCATCATCGCCTTTGGCCAGGGCATCTCCAAGCTGCCCGGCAAAACGGGGGCCATCGGCTACTATCTTTATAGCCTGATTGACCAAAAGGAACTGCACTTCATCAACGGCCGGCGCACGGACGACCAGCGCCAGTATTCCACCAACGGCGCTTTTGACGGCACGGCGCTGTTTGACCTAAGCTCTGACAGCATGGTGGTGGCCGGTGAAAACGGGCTGCTTTACACCGTGAAGCTCAACACCGTCTTTGATTTCCTGGACAAGAAAACCATCACCGTGGATCCGGAGGTCATTTACCTAAGAAGCAAGGCGGGCAAGCAGAACGACACCACCGTGTCGGTTGAAACCTCAGTGGCTATGTACGGGCCCTACGCCTATCTGGCGGACAAGCAGGGCATTCTGCGCTGCGTGGACACCACCAGCATGCAGACCCTCTGGGCTTTTGACGTGGGGGACAACACGGACGCGGCCATCGCCCTTGAACTTAAAGGCGAGGGGCTGGACCTTTACACCGGCACCACCGTCCTCACCCGGCTGCGCCGGGATGGCAAGGCCCTCATCCGCCGGATCAACGCCCTGACGGGCGAGGAAATCTGGCAAAAAGAGGTGGCGGCCTCCTTTGACAACGCGGAGCGGGCCGGGGTGAAGGCAAGCCCGGTGGTGGGGCAAAACAGCGTCAGCCACCTGGTGTATTTCACCGTGAACCAAACCGAGGAGGGCGGCACCATCCTGGCCCTTGACAAGGACACCGGGGACATCGTCTGGCAGATGCCCATCCGTTCAGGCGCCGTGTCCTCCCCCGTGGCGGTGTATGACGAGGCCGGCCAGGCGGTGATCATCCAGGCGGGCCTGGACGGCACCCTCTACATGCTGGACGGCCTCACCGGCCAGGTGCACAGCACCCTGGATCTGGGCGGCCAGATTGAGGGCTCCCCCGCCGTGTACAACGACATGCTGGTGATCGGCACCTCCAGCCGGGACAACCACAAGCTCTACGGCATTCGCATCGAATAAAAGGGCGCGGGCCAGCCCCGCCCCTTTCCCCCTTAGGGGAAATACACTTTAGAAGGAGGCCGCGCATGGCGCAATACCTTGCCGCGCTGGATCAGGGGACCACGTCTTCCCGGGCCATCGT
>DAISYX010000030.1:0-16446 GCA_036825095.1 Clostridia bacterium
CTTACTCCCAGGGGCGCTTCATCATCAGCGCCAGGGGGAGGATGGGTTCAGGCAGGGGGATGGAGGATGCCAGGGCCTCCTGAATGCCGTGAAAGACCAGAGGAAGGCCGGAAAGGGCGGACAATTGCCTGACAACACCAGCGCCTGAGGTGATCGTGTCCTGCGTGGTCTCCGCCAGCAAATGGGTGTTGTTGATAAGCCCTGTCACCGGAATCTTGGCCCGAGCCTCAATAAGGCGCAGCTGATGAAGCAAAGCCCCGGGGTTTTCTGCCCCCAGCCTTCTTTGGTTGACGACATACCATACATTGGGGCGCTGGGGCAAAAGGGCCTCCTGAAAGGCGGCCAGCACCACCGCGCCCTTGTCCCCGCCCACGTCCAAAACGCCCGCGAGGCTCTGATCCTGAATCAGGGTGAAAACATCCGGCGGCACGGCGGGGAGATCCGCAGCCCAGGTGCCGCGGCTTGGGGCAATCAGCCGGACGCCGGCATCCCTCAGGAGGGCTTCTTTTTCCCGGGAGCGGAAATAGGGGTTGACGATGTCCAGATCCGCCAGGGCGCTGCGGCGGCCAAGGGCCGCCAGCCTGATCGCCAGGTTGACCGCGATCTCCGTTTTTCCGCTGCCGTAGGGCCCCAGGATGACAAACAGCCGGGCACTCAAAAGCAGCTGGGAAAGGGCGTTATCTGACCTCAAGCGCTTCCTCCTGGCCGGTGGCAAAGCGCCAGGCCCCCTCAGCCAGGGCGGCCAGCTCATCTTCGCCGGGGTAGACGGTGCAGCCGGCAATCCAATTCACGCGCTTTATCAGCGGCTTGATAATGCGCTGGTTATAGGCCAGGCCGCCGGTGAGGAGAATCTGTCTGACCTGGCCCTCAAGCACCGCCGCCATGGCGCCGATTTGCTTGGCGATGTTATAGATCATGGCGTCCAGCACTAGGGCCACCTCCGGCTCCGTTTCCGCGCGCTTGATCAGGGCCACCACGTCGTTGGTGCCAAAATAGGACATCAGCCCGCCCCGGTAATACAGCGCTTTGCGCAGCGCCTCCGTGTCGCCGCCCATCTCCCCCAGCAGGCGGAAGATGATCCGGTGGGACAGGGCGCCCACCCGCTCCGGGGAAAAGGAGCCTTCCCCGTCCACGCCATTGGTGACGTCAATGGATTTCAGGTTTTGATAAGCGCTCACCGTGAGCCCGCCGCCCATATGGGCCACCACAAAGGAATGGCTGAAGGGGTCAAGGTCATTCTCATGGGCATACAGGCGCACCACCCGCTTGGCGTTTAGCGCGTGAAAAATGCTGCTGCGCTCAACGCCCTGATAGCCGGACACCCGGGCCAAAGGGCCCAGCTCATCCGTGCTGGGGGCATCTACGAACACCGCGGGGATGCCTGTTGCCTCTTGCCAGTCATAGCCAATCAACAGGCCGATGTTGGAGGCGTGTTCGCCGTAGCGCCCGGTCTGGGCGTCCTGGACAGCGGTGTCGTTGATGCGGTAGGTGCCGCCGGGGATGGGCCTGATCAGGCCGCCGCGCATGGCGAAAACCGAAAAATCATTCAGGGCGTAGCCCTTTTCACTCAGCCACCCCTCAAGGACAGCCTTGCGGAAATCCCGCTGCTCAAATACGGTGTCAAGACCCGCCAGCGCCTCCTTCTGGTGGCGGAAGGTTTCGGTCAAAAGGGGGGTAGTGTCTTCAAAAATGCCGGCTTTGGTAGAAGTGGAACCCAGATTTACAACCAGTATCTTCATCATCACCGCTCCGTTTGTTTTCGCTTCCAAGTTTCGCCCATAGCATACAGGTAGCCGAAACGGATTGCAAGAAGGATCTCCCGCTTTGTATTTTTTACCGCCGCATGTATTGTCATGGCTGCCGGTCAGGGTTATAATCAGCACAAATAACACAAACGGAGGAAAAACATGGGGGAATTTTTGGTATTTGATTACATGCAAAAACACCAGTTTGAACAGGTGGTTCATTTCTATGATCGCTCAACGGGGCTTAAGGGCATCACCGTCATTCACAACACCACCCTGGGCCCGGCCCTGGGCGGCACGCGCATCTGGAACTACGCCACCGAGGAGGAGGCCCTCATCGACTGCCTGAGGTTGGCCCGGGGCATGACCTACAAATCCGCTGCGGCGGGGCTTAACCTGGGCGGGGGCAAAACCGTGCTGATCGGGGACGCGGCCCAGGTCAAGTCCGAGGCCTATTTCCGCGCCCTGGGCCGCTATGTGCAAAGCTTAAACGGCCGCTACATCACTGCGGAGGATGTGAACACCTCCACCAAGGACATGGGCTATGTTGCCATGGAAACGGATCACGTGGTGGGCCTGGAGGGGAAGAGCGGCAACCCCTCCCCGGTGACGGCCAAGGGCGTTTTTTACGGCATCAAGGCGGGGCTTCATCAGAAATACGGCTCTTCCGAGATTGAGGGGCGCACCTTTGCGGTGCAGGGCGCCGGGCAGACGGGCTATTTCCTTATCAACTATCTGGTGGAGGAGGGGGCTGGGGAGATCTTCTTCACGGAGCTGAACCCCAAGCATATTGAGCGCATGCGCACGGAACACCCCCAGGTGCGCTTTGTAAAACCGGAGGAGATCTTCAGCCAGCAGGTGGACGTGCTGTCCCCCTGCGCCCTGGGCGGCGCCTTAAACGACCAGACCATCCCCCAAATCAAGGCGCCCATCATCGCGGGCAGCGCCAACAACGTCCTGCTGGACGAGGAGACCCACAGCCGGCTGATCATGGAGCGGGGCATCCTTTACTGCCCGGACTTTGTCATCAACGCCGGGGGGATCATCAACGTCTACCATGAGCTGATCGGCTACAACAAGGACCGGGCCATGGCGGACGCCGCCCGGATCTATGACCGGGTGCTGGACATCTTTGCCATCGCCCAGAAGGAGGGCATCTCCACCCACGCGGCGGCCAAGGTATTTGCCAAGCAGCGCATCGAGAACATCAAGAACCTGCGGGATAACTATATCCCCCGCTGATTAACCGGCGCCAGCTCCCCGGCGTTTTGCAGCCAGGCGCACAGCAGCATCAGCATAAGCGCCAGCGTCTGGCAGATGGCGCAGGCCAGGTTCAGGGTGTTAACCCCAAATTGATCCACAACCAAGCCCGCTAAGGGATTTGCCACAATGGCAGCCAGTGCGCCGCTCATGGTGACCAGCACCTGAGCGCGCACTCTTTCATGGGGCCTGACGATGTCATTGACAAAATAGACGGAGCTTAAGCCATAGAGCCCATAGCATAAAAGGCTGGCTGCCATGGCAAGCAAAATGCCGCCCATCCCATTTGAAAAGTGGATAATCACGGCCTTTAGCAGATAGCTGGCAAAGGACACCACCAGCACTGCCCGGGCGCGGAAACGACGCACCAGCCAGGGGGTGAGGAGCATGCCGGGCATCTCCATACCCACCTGGATGAACATGGCCAGGCCCAGGGCGGTTTTCCCCCCGCCGGCAGAGGAGATAATCCGTGGAAGGAAAAGGAGGGTGTTGGACTGCCCCGCCTGCATGAAGATGCTGGCCACTAAAAAAAGCTGAAGCACCCGGCTTGCGCTTAGCAGATCCCGGAAGCTGGCCTTGGCCGGGGGCGGGACGGACGCGGCCGTTTCATCCGGCTTCCCCGGAGGCCGGGGCATTTTCAGAGCGAAAAAAAGGGCGATGAGAAGCGCCGCCAGGCAGAGGTACATCAGGATGCTGGCGGCATAGCGTTCCAGCGCCAGGCCCAGGAAGAAGGCCGCGGTGGCGTACACCATGGCGCTCACCCCCCGGGGCCAGCCTAAGTGCACGGGCAGCCCCGCGTTTACAAACTGCATGATCAGCGCGTTGTAAAGCCCCGGGATGACGTTGATCAGCCCGCCTGCCAAGCTGTACACCAAAAGCATCAGCAAAATGGGCAGAGGCGCCAAGGCCAGCAGGCCCACCAGCGCAAGCATCGCCAGGTAAATCAGGGCGGCGGTGCGCTTGATGGGGATGTGGGGATGCTTATCCGAATAGGAGGAGACATACAGCTGAAAAACCACGGTGATGATGGAAATAAGCGAGGAGGTCAGCCCGATCAGCGTGTCGCTGAAGCCATAAAAACTCAGGTAAACTGCCATAAAGCCGGAAAAAATGCACGCCCCCAGCCAATAGGAGGACTGGAGGCCGGCGTACAGGGCCTCGATTTTAAAGGTCTTCCTTTTTGTCAGCTGCGGCATTTTCTCCTCCTGCAACAGGCCTTTGCGGCCAAGGATATCTTACTTTATTTCCCGCAGATGTCAAGATTGGGAAGGTAAAATCACATGTTACCTGAGAAATATTCAGCCTTGTATAATGGGGTTTTTCACGCTATACTGGGCATGAGAAAATGGCATAAGAGGAGGTAGCTATGATTATCGGAATTCCCAGGGAGATCATGCATGATGAAGATCGGGTGGCGGCCACGCCTGCTACCTGTGCCAAGTACATTCAGGATGGCCACAAGGTGCTGGTGGAGGCGGGCGCCGGGGAAGGCGCTTATTTTCATGACGCCCAGTATGCGGAGGCAGGCGCCACCGTGGTGCCGGACGCGCTGAGCGTGTTTGAGAACGCGGAACTCATTTTGAAGGTGAAGGAGCCTCAGTTCAACGAAGCCCTTGACCGCCACGAAGCGGATATGATGCGGGCCGGACAATACCTGATCACCTTCATTCATCCGGCGGCCCCGGCCAACCACGAGATGGTGGGCAAGCTGGCCCGCAGAGGCGTAATCGCCATGACGCTGGACGGGGTGCCCCGCATCAGCCGGGCCCAGAGCATGGACGCCCTCACCAGCATGTCCACCTGCGCCGGCTATAAGGGGACGCTGATGGGCTGCAACCTGCTGCCCCGTTTTGCCCCGCAGATTTTTTCTGCCGTGGGAATGATCAAGCCCATCAACATGCTGGTGGTGGGCGCCGGCGTGGGCGGCCTTCAGGCCCTGGCTACGGGCAAGCGCCTGGGCGCCAAGGTGTTCGCCGCGGATATCCGCCCGGCAGCCCGGGAGCAGGCCCAAAGCCTGGGCGCCCAGATCATCGGGCTGGGCGTGCCGGATGAGGCGGGCGTGGGGGAGGGCGGCTATGCCAGGGCCCTAAGCCCCGAGCACCTTGAAACAGAGCGGGCGGCGCTGGCGGAGAAGCTGCCGGAGATGGACCTGGTGTTCCTTTCCGCGCTGATTCCCGGAAAACTGGCCCCCATATTGGTAACGGAGGAGATGGTCAAGTCCATGAAGCCGGGGGCGGTCATCGTGGACATCTCCATTGACCAGGGCGGCAACTGCGCCCTCACCCCGCCAGGGGAGATCGCCACCCTGCACCATGTGCACCTGGTGGGCATCAAAAATATCCCGGGCCTATTGCCTGAGAGCGCCACCACCATGTTCGCCATGAATGTGTATAACCTGGTGCACTATCTCTTAAAGGACGGCGCCTTCCACCTGGATCGGCAGGATGAGATCATCGACGGCATCCTGACCACCCTGGACGGGCAGATTGTGCACCAGGGCGCGCGGGAGGCGATGAAGCTATGAGCGGCCTTGAAATCATTCTGGTGCTGGTGTTTATCGTGGCGGCGCTTTTGGGCTACAAGCTTATCGGCGCCGTGCCCAGCCTGCTGCACACGCCGCTGATGAGCGGCATGAACGCCCTGTCCGGCATCACCATCCTGGGGATGATCGCGGTGACGGCCTATTCCCAAAGCGTCCTGGCCCGTCTGGTGGGGATGCTGGGGATTATCGCCGCGGTGATCAATGTGGTGGCCGGCTTTGGCGTGACCGACCGGATGCTGCGCATGTTCAAGGGCGGCAAGGAAGCGGAGGGCAAAGGGTCATGACAAACACAGAAACTGCTTCCCTGGATCTAATGACTTTGATTTTAAACATCGGGCTGCCCTTGGTTTTAAGCCTGGGCGTATTGTATGGCATCAAGCTGATGAGCCGGGTAAAGACCGCGGTCAAGGGCAACGCCATCAGCGCCCTGTGCATGCTGCTGGCGATTATCTATGTGTTTTTGCGCACGGATGTGTCCGGCTCCCTGGTGTATATCATCCTGGGGCTAATAATCGGCACCCTGATCAGCATTGTGATCGCCGTGAAGGTGAAGATGATCCAGATGCCCCAGATGGTGGGGCTGCTCAACGGTCTGGGGGGCCTGGCTTCGGCGCTGGCGGCCATCCTGACCTTGCTGTCAGGGGAGGCGCAATCCGGCTTCAGCCTGGTTACCTCCGGGCTTGCCCTGGCGGTGGGCGCCCTCACCTTTTCCGGCTCCATGGTGGCCTCCGGCAAGCTGCACGGCATCATGGACCAGAAGCCCAAAGTCTTCCCCGGGCATCAGGCGATCACGGTGCTGATGGCCCTGGGGATGCTGGTGCTGATCGTGCTTTTGCCGGTGACCACCGGCCAAAACGCCCCGTTCTGTGTGCTTTTAAGCGTTCTTGGCCTGCTGTTTGGCTACTTCTTCGCCATTCGGGTGGGCGGGGCGGACATGCCCATCACCATCAGCCTGCTGAACTCCACCTCCGGCGTGGCGGCGGGCATTGCGGGCATGGCCCTGGGGGATATTCTGCTGGTTTCCGTGGGCGGCATTGTGGGCGCCTCCGGCCTCCTGCTCACCCAGATTATGTGCCACTCCATGAACCGCTCTTTAAGCGCGGTGCTCTTTGGCAAAGCGCCTGACAAATCAAAGCCCCAGGAGGCAAAGGCCCATACAGAGGCCAAAGCGGAAACCAGGGATGAAGCGACCCCTGCGGATCCGGTGGCCTGGCTTGAGGAGGCGGACAGCATCATCATCATTCCGGGTTATGGCATGGCCATCTCCCAGGCCCAGGAGCAGGTCAAAACCCTGAGCGACCGTCTGGAGGCCAAGGGGAAAAGCGTGCGCTTTGCCATCCATCCGGTGGCTGGCCGCATGCCGGGGCATATGAATGTGCTGTTGGCTGAGGTGGATGTGCCCTATGACAAGCTCTTTGAGATGGACGCCATCAACGCGGATTTTGCGAAGACGGATCTGGCGATTGTTATCGGCGCCAATGACGTGGTGAACCCCGCCGCCAACATCGCAGAGGGAACGCCCATCTACGGCATGCCCGTGCTGTCCGCGGAGGATGCCAGGCGGCTGATGATCTTAAACTTTGACACCAAGCCCGGCTACGCGGGCGTGGATAACCCCCTGTACGACGGCGCGCCCAACATCCATTTGATGCTGGGCGACGCAAAGGAAAGCCTGGAGAAGCTGCTAAAGGGGATGGGCTAAACCAGGGAGCGGGTGGCCACCAGGCTGACGCCGGTGCCGGCCACATCCTCCAGAAGCACATCGCCCAACAGGATGGGCAGGCGCAGTTTAAGCTGCTGAATCTCCCGCATGCAGTCCGCGATTTTATCCTTGGGAATGGGGCGCTGGGTCTTTAAGCTGACGGGCGCCGCACTCCCCTCAACCGGGGCCACCGCCGTCACCATGCGCTCAGGCCGCAGGCATTCCTGGCGGGCGTAAATCTCGCCCCGCTTGCAGGCGTTGCCTGTCACCTGGATTAGCTCACCGTTTTCCACAGTCACCTGCATCCGGCAGCCCACAGGGCAGCTGATGCAGGTGATTTCTTGTTCAGTCATCGCTCAATCCTCTTTTCCCGCCAGCCGGATGATGGCATTGGCGAATATTTCCATGCTTTTCATAAGGCTGTCCAGGCTGACGCATTCATCCGCCTGATGGGCCACGTCCGGATCCTCCGGGAAGGAGGCGCCAAAGGCCACGCCCTCCTCAAGGCTGCGGGCATAGGTGCCCCCGCCGATGGCAATGGCTTTCTTCTCACGCCCTGTTACCTCATGATAAGCGGAGAGCAGCCCCTGCACCAGTTCGCTTGAAAGGGGCACGTAATGCGGTGTTCTGATGAAGAGTTCCTCTACCGTGATGCCTGAGAGGTGATCCTGGATGATCTTGCCCAGGCGGCCGCCATCCACCAACAGGGGCGTGCGGATGTCCAGCGTGCAGGACACCTGGCCCTCCTCCACCCGGATGATGCCCAGGTTGCAGGTGAGCTCGCCGCTGATGGCATCCTCCACCTTAATCCCCAGGCCCTCGCCCAGGTACTGGGTGCCGATCTTGTCCGCCAGCTCCCGGATGGTGCCTTTGGCGCCCAGATCCCGCAGGGTGATAAGCATCTGGCCGATGGCATTGCGGGCGATGGAAGGGTGAGCGGCATGCCCGTTGATGCCGGTGGCCACCAGGCGCACCGCATCCCCCTCCAGGGTGGCCTTCACCGGCCAGCCATACCGGCGGCTGATCTCCTCCACCTGGGGGACCAGGCCCTCGTCTCCTGACACCAGCGCGGTGGCAGAGCCCGGGACCACGTTAAAACGCTCGCCCACGGAGAAGGACAGCACCTGAAGCCCTTCCTTAGCCAGAGGGCCGGACAGCCGGAAATGGCAGCCGCCCTTTTCGATGTTGATGACCGGATAGGTGGCATCCGGGCTAAAACCGCTGCGGGGCAGGGTGGCCACGGTCTTGTAGTATTCGATATCCTCCCAGCCGCTCTCCTCATCACAGCCCATGATGAGCTTCACCTTGCGCTTAAGCGGGATACCCGCTTCTTTCACCGCGTACATGGCGTAAAGCGCCGCGGCCAGGGGGCCCTTGTCGTCGCTGGTGCCCCGGCCGTACATGGCGCTGCCCACCACCTCGCCGCCAAAGGGTTCCCGGGTCCAGCCGTCGCCCACAGGCACCACGTCCACATGGGCCAAAATGGCTAAAGCGTCCTCATCGCTGCCCTCGCCCATCCAGGCCTCGCCCACGTAGCCATCCACATTGCGGGTGTCAAAGCCCAGGGCCTTGCAGGAACTAAGGGCCGCCTCCAGCATCCGGGCCATTTCTGTTCCAAAGGGGGCGTCCGGGGCGGGGTCTGCCTTCAGGCTGGGGATTTTGACCCAGGCTTTAAGGGTCTGGGTCATGTCTTCCCGGTATTGTTCCAGGTTCAGTTTGGCGGTTGTGTCTTTCATGGCGCTTCCTTTCGCTTATCCTTGGTTGATGGCACGGGCCAGGCGGGTCAGGCCCTCTTTAAGCTGCGCGCGGGGACAGCCGTAGTTGACGCGCATAAAGCCCTCGCCCGCGTAATGCCCAAAGAAGCGGCCGCTGGTGAGGGCCACCTTGTGCTTTCTGAGGCGGGACTCAATTTCATCATGGGGGAGGCCGTAGGCCCTCAGGTCCACCCAGGCCAGGAAAGTGGCCTCCATGGGGGAGATGATGGCCTTGGGTAAAAGCTGGGTTATCATGTCGCTCACCACATCCTGGTTGGCGCGCAGGTAGCGTTTCAGGGCGTCCAGCCAGTCATCGCAGTCGGTATAGGCGGCGCGGGTGGCGGTCAGGGCGAAGATGTTTCCCGCCTCGGCCCCGGCCCGGTGGGCGGTGCGGGCCATAGCCCTGAGGGTGTCCTCATCCCGGCAGACGGCCGCTGCCTGCTGGAGGCCCGCCACGTTGAAGGTTTTGCTGGCGGCCGCCAGAAAGACCGTATTTTCGGGCGCCTCCGGGAGGGACAACACGGGGATGAACCGTTTTGGGGCGAAGACAAAATCTGCGTGAATTTCGTCGGATACCAGCCTTGCCTTATAGCGGTTGAGCAGCAGCACCAGCGCCTGAAGTTCTTCCTGGGACCAGGCGCGGCCAACCGGGTTGTGGGGATTGCATAGAATCATCAGCCGGGCGCCGTTTTTAAGATGCCGCTCGATGACCTCATAATCCATGCTGTAGCGGCCCGCCTCATCGCAAAGAAGGGGTGCTTCCAGTACCACCCGGCCGGACTCGGTGACGGCGCTGAAAAAGGGGCCGTAAACCGGCGTCTGGATGATCACGCCATCCCCCGGCAGGGTCATGGCCTGGACACAAACCCTAAGGCCCGTGACCACCGTGGGCAGCATCAGCGCGTTTTGCGCTTCAAAGGACAGCCCGTGGCGGCGGCGCCAGAAGCCGGTAAGGGCCTGGGCGTCCTCATCCCCCACAAAGGTATAGCCGTAGTTGGGGTGCTTTGCCCGCTCCACCAGGGCGTCCGTGATGGGCCTGGCGCAGGGGAAATCCATATCCGCCACCCACAGCGGCACCGTATCCTCAGCCATGTAGTCGGGGGACTGCCATTTCAGGGAGTTGGTCCCCAACCGGTTGAGCCCCTGATCGAAATAGCTTTCATCATATCGCATCGCTTTTTCCTCCCGTGCAAAAGTATACATGATAGCCTTTTTTTCTGCAATGCAGCCTGACTTCCTCAAACACCCCTGCCAGATAGCGCTGGGCGGAGAGGGCACCCTGCTGTTTTCGGATGACGATGGCCAGGGTGCCGCCTGGGTTTAGGTGCTGGACGCTTTCCCGAAACAGCCGGTACACCGTGTCCTTGCCGGCCCGGATGGGGGGGTTTAGCAAAATCCAGTCAAAGCGCACCTCAAGACCCGTCAGGCCATCCTGGCAGAGGAGGTTGACGCTTACCCGGTTGCGGCGGGCGTTCTCCTGGGCCAGCTGGCAGGCCCTGGCGTTCACATCCAAGAGGGTCACCTGGCAGGCGGGGCACAGCCGGGCGGTGATCACCCCCACCGGGCCCCAGCCGCAGCCCAGGTCCAGGACCGCGCCGGATAATTGATCCAGCACCGCTTCCAGCAGCAAAGCGCTGCCCTCATCCAGGGCGTTTTTAGAGAAAACGCCGCTGTCCGTGAGAAAGCGGAACTGTTCATCCCTGAAATCAAGGGAGATTTCGCGCGGGCTCTGCGCCGCCTCCGGCGCCGGGGTGAAATAATGCTCAGTCAAGGCCCACCGCCTCCTTTAACAGCTGGATCTCTTCAGGAAAAAGCTCCCGCCACTGGCCGGGGGAGAGGGAGGGGTCCAGCCTCAGCGGCCCAAAAGCCTGGCGGCGGAGGCTGGTCACCTCATGCCCTAAGGAGGCGAACATCCGGCGCACCTGGCGGTGCTTGCCCTCATGCAGGCGGACGGTGGCCTGGCTGCCTGTCTCGTCTGCCGATAAAATATCAAGCTGTGCCGGCAGTGCGGTGAAGTCCTTAAGCGCAATGCCTGCGGCAAAGGCGGCTTTTGTCCCCTCATCCAGCCGCCCGGTGACGCTGGCCTGGTATTCCTTTGTAACCGCCCGCTGGGGGGAGAGGAGGCGGTGCGCCAGCTCCCCCTGGGTGGTGAACAGCAAAAGGCCTGTGCTGTCCTTGTCCAGGCGCCCTATGGGCATACAGCGCAGCTTATAAAGCCGCTGGGGCAGAAGGCTCATCACCGTCTGCTGCCGGCTGTCCCGGGCAGCGGTAAGAAGGCCCAGGGGCTTGTTCATCATCAGGTGACAGACAAGCTGGGTGTCTGCCTCCCTGCCATCCACCCAAAGCCTCTCGCCTTCCTCCACCTGGGCCGCAGGATCGGTCAGTGCGCTGTTATAAACAGAAACCAGGCCGCTTTTGATCAGCTTCCTGGCTTCGTTTCGGGTGAGCCCCGTGGCCTGGCTTACAAGCCGGTCAAGCCTCATTGGAGATGACGCTCACAGCGAATTTGCGCAGCGGTAAAAAGGGCAGATAAAAGACGATCAGCACAATCAGCAGCTGATAGAGCACGGTGTCCGGGAAATCCAGGTTCAGCAGCCTTTCGATGATGGAAAAAAAGTCCATCAGCAGGTTCCCCATCCAGTTCTGGCTGAAGAACAGCGCCATAACCCCCAAAATCGCCACCAGGCCCGGCAGGCAGAGGAGGGTGTTGATGCGCCGCACCCGGGCAAAGCGCCTCGAGCGGGTTTTACGCCTTTGGCTGGCATGCCGCCAGGCGGGCATCAGGCCCAGCTCAACCACCGGCTGATGTTCAAAGGCCTGGCTGCGCCGCCAGCCCAGCAGGGCCAGCAGGAAGGTGACCAGCCCCGCCAGAAGGATGAGGCCAATGCCAACCGGATAGCTGCCGCCCAAAACGGCCCCCAGGGTTTCAATGCTCAGCATTGCGGTGGGGAAATCAACCACCCGGAGGTTGTAATAAAAAAGCAGCGCGAAGGCGCAAAAGGGCAGCAGGAAGGGCAGCGCGCGCAGCAGGCGGTAGAGGGCGGCCCCCAGCCATGTGGGATAATTAATGGCGCGGTCATCCCGCTCATAGCCCAGATAGCGGGCCAACTTTGTGAAAAAATGAAACCGGAAGGGCAGGACGATCAGCACATACAAAGGCAAAGAGGCCAAAAAGGCCACCGCCACCGCGTGCTCCCGCCTGACCTGGAAAAAACGCCCGGTGACCGCCGCTATGATCATGGGAGAAAGGGCAATCCCCCGCAGCAGAATTTGTAAGAACAGTTGCAAAACCACGGCGGGCAGGTTGGCGTTGTAGGCTTGGCTGCCTCTTTTGTGGGGTGAAAGTCGGCTGTCTTGCATAGGCCCTCCTTGGACGAAAATCCGCTTGGAGTATACAGGAAAAAAGCAGGCATGACAAGAAAAAAAGCGGATTACCGGATGCCGGCCAGTTTCAGGTACTGCCCAGTGTGGCTCTCGGCCACCTTCACGATGTCCTCCGGCCGCCCTTTGGCCACCACGCGCCCGCCCTTGTCGCCCCCCTCCGGGCCCAGGTCGATGATATAGTCCGCGGTTTTCAGCACCTCCAGGTTGTGCTCGATGACCAGAACGGAGTTGCCCGCGCTGGTCAGGCGCTGCAGCACCTGAATCAGGCGGGACACATCGTCCACATGCAGGCCGGTGGTGGGCTCATCCAAAAGGATGATGGTGCGCCCGGTGGCCCTGCGGCTAAGCTCAGTCGCCAGCTTTACCCGCTGGGCCTCCCCGCCGGAGAGGGTGGTGGAGGGCTGGCCCAGGCGCACATAGCCCAGGCCCACGTCCCGCAGGGTTTCCAGCTTTTTGCGGATTTTGGCGTGATGCTCAAAAAAGGAGAGGGCCTCCTGAATCGTCATGTCCAGAACGTCCGCGATGGTCTTGCCCCGGTATTTTACTTGCAGGGTTTCGTGGTTGTAGCGCTTGCCCTTGCACACCTCGCAGGGCACAAACAGATCCGCCAGGAAGTGCATCTCGATTTTTAAAAGCCCGTCCCCCTTGCAGGCTTCACAGCGCCCGCCCTTGACGTTAAAGGAGAAGCGTCCGCTGCCATAGCCCCGGGCCTTGGCCTCGTTGGTCTGGGCGAAGGTGACCCGGATTAAGTCAAACAGGCCCGTATAGGTGGCGGGGTTGCTCCGGGGGGTGCGGCCGATGGGGGATTGGTCGATATTGATGATTTTATCCAGGGCCTCCGTCCCGGTGATGCCGTCATGGGGGCCCGGATAGGTGGAGGCGCGGTTTAAGTCACGGGCCAGGGCGCTATAGACGATTTCGTTGATCAGGCTGCTTTTGCCGGAGCCGGACACGCCAGAAACACAGCAAAACACCCCCAGGGGAAGATTCACGTCGATGTTTTTCAGGTTATTGGCCCGGGCCCCCTTCACGGTGAGCCAGGCGCTGGGCTTGCGGCGCTTTTCAGGGATGGGGATGTGCTTGCGCCCGGCCAGATAATCCCCGGTGATGGACTCCGGGGCGTTTATCAATTCCTCAACGCTGCCCTGAGCCACCACCCGGCCGCCCATTTCCCCGGCGCCGGGGCCGATGTCCACCAGATAGTCCGCCGCGCGCAGGGTGTCCTCGTCATGCTCCACCACAATCAGGGTGTTGCCCAGGTCCCTCAGGCGCTTCAGCGTCGCCAGCAGGCGCATGTTGTCCCGCTGGTGCAGGCCGATGGAGGGCTCGTCTAAGATGTAGAGCACGCCCACCAGGCCGGTGCCGATCTGGGTGGCCAGGCGGATGCGCTGGGCCTCGCCGCCGGACAGGCTGGCGGCGCCCCGGGAAAGGCTGAGATAATCCAGCCCCACATCGCACAAAAAGCGCATGCGCACGCTGATTTCGTTGAGGATTTGTTCCGCGATGCGCCGGTGGGTGTCGCTGAGGCGGAGGGAGGACAAAAAGGCCTGCCCGTCAATCAGGTTCAGCTCGCTCAGGGCAGCCAGGTCCATCCCGCCCACGGTGACGGCCAGGGCCTCCGGCTTTAGGCGCTTGCCCCGGCAGGCGGGGCAGGGCTCCTCCCGCATGAACTGCTCGTACATGGCCTTGGTGGTGTCGCTGGAGGCCTCCCGGTAGCGGCGAAGCAGCGTGGGGATGATGCCCTCATAGACGATCTGGTAGGTGCCTTCCCCATTGATGGAGGTGAAGCGGATGGGAATCTTGGCGCCCTTGGAGCCATAGAGCAGGATGTCGAGGATTTTCTCCGGCAGCTGGCTCACCGGGGTATCCATGCTGAAGCCATAGTGCTCGCTGAGCCCCACAAACATCATATGGGAGGTGCTGCGCTCATCCCCGCTGCTGCTCCAGCCCAGGGCGTTGATGGCGCCCTGGTTTAAGGTTTTGTCCATGTCGGGGACCACCATATCCGCGGTGATGCTCAGCACCGTGCCCAGGCCGGAGCATTCAGGGCAGGCGCCAAAGGGGGAGTTGAAGGAGAACATCCGGGGGGTTAATTCCTCGATATTGATGCCGCATTCCGGGCAGGCATAATTCTGGGAGAACAGCATCCGCTCCCCCTTTGGCATCAGTTGAATAGCCATCAGCCCGCCGGATTCCCTGAGGGCGGTTTCAATGGAATCGTTGAGGCGCTGGTCCATTCCCTCCCGCTTGATGATGCGGTCTATCACCAGGTCGATGTCATGCTTTTTCTTTTTGTCTATCTCCGGCCGGTCATCCAGGTCGTAGACGCTGCTGTCTATCATCACCCGCACATAGCCCGCCTTGGCCGCGTCGTCCAGCAGCTTTCTGTGTTCGCCCTTTCTGGCCCGCACGATGGGGGAGAGGATCATCAGCCGGGAATCATCCGGCAGGGCCTTGATGGCGTCCACCATCTGGTCCACCGTTTGCTGCTGGATTTCCTTGCCGCACTGGGGGCAGTGGGGGATGCCGATGCGGGCATAGAGCAGGCGAAGATAGTCGTGTATCTCCGTCACCGTGCCCACGGTGGAGCGGGGGTTGTGGCCGGTGGATTTCTGGTCGATGGAGATGGCGGGGGAAAGCCCCTCTATGGCGTCCACATCCGGTTTTTCCATCTGCCCTAAAAACTGCCGGGCGTAGCTGGACAGGCTTTCCACATAACGCCTTTGGCCCTCTGCGAAAATGGTGTCAAAAGCCAAAGAGGACTTGCCCGATCCGGACAAGCCAGTAAATACGATCAGCTGGTTGCGCGGCAGGGTCAGGCTGACGTTCTTCAGGTTGTGCTCCCGCGCGCCTCTGATAATTAATGCGTCTTGCATACAATACTCCTCAAGGGGGGTTGCCCGCCGAATAGTAGCACATCTGTTCCCATAAAACAAGGCGCAACCCACCCGAACAATATACCCTGGGAAGCAATAAAAGTTCAGAATCGCTCTTGACAGCGCCCTATCCCTGTGGTAATCTGCGCCAAGTGTTCAGGAGACTTCCAACACGGAGGACGAGATGGCCAGCAAACCAGCCCCTAAAATCCAAGCGAAGGCAGCCAAGGGGGCTGTTTTTTTTAGGCCGGAACACAATCATAATAAGGAGCAGAGCCAATGACCGATCAGAAACAGACGCACAGCTACCTGCCGGACGAACATCCTCCTTTTGGGAAATTGCTGCTTTATGCCATTCAACAGGTGATCGTCATGTTCCCGGCCACGGTGACCGTGGCGCTGATCACAGGGTTCCAGGTGTCCACCACCATCTTTGCCTCCGGGCTTGCCACGGTGTGTTTTGTGCTGATCACCGGGCGAAAGATTCCCATGTACTACGGCTCCTCCTTCGCGTATCTGGGCGCCATTGCGGGCATGGGCTTTGCCAAGCAATCAGGCCTGCTGCCCCCTGATTCCATCAGCCAGATTCAGTTTGGCATCATCTTCTCCGGGCTGATCTCCATCCTGGCGGGGCTTCTGGTCCGCTGGGGCGGCAAGGACCGGGTAGAAAAAATTCTGCCGGCCCAGGTCACCGGGCCTATCGCGATGATCATCGGGCTCTCCCTGGCGGGCAACGCCATCAAGGATGCGGCCCCGGCGGCAGTGGAAAACACCCTGGCCTCCGCCGCTGAAAGCTTTATCAGCCAGCTGTCAGGCCTTGTGGATCCGGCCAGCGCCAAAAACGCCATTGATTCCGCCGTGGCCTCCCTGGGCGAAGGCGTAACGGGCGCCCTTGAATCCCTGCCCGCTCAGAGCGTGTTCACCTCCAACTGGGTTTGGGTGGTGTCGCTGAGCACCCTCTTGGCGACGCTCCTTTTCTCCCGGTATCTGAAGGGATTCTTGGGGCAGCTGCCCCTGCTTTTAGGCGCGGCAGTGGGCTGCGCTGTGGCGGGGCTGGTTTATCTGATCGGCGGGCAGGAGATGAGCCTGTTTAACAGCATCCCCCAGCAGGCGCTGGACGCCTCCAGCTGGAAGCTGGGCGACGGCAGCATCTTCGCGCTTCCCGCCTTCACCCTGCCCCGGG
>DAISYX010000031.1:0-10758 GCA_036825095.1 Clostridia bacterium
GATGCCGCTGCGCCGCCCGGTGCCGATGAAGGTGCCGATGGTGTCAAAGGTGTCGGACAGGCTGAAGGCAAAAATGGTGATCAGCACCAGGGGCAGACGGCCCATATCCGTAAACAGGCTGGGGAGGCCCTGGGCGGTGAAGATGGCGCCAAAGGTGACAGGCAGCTGGGAGGCGGCCTGGGCAAAGCTCACGGTTTCCCCCATCTTGGTCACCCCCAGGGGGATGCCGATCAGAGCGGTGAGGACGATGGAGATTAAAATCGCGCCCTTCACCTTCATCACGGACAGCACCACAATCAGCACAAGCCCGATCAAAAACACCCACAGGGTAGGGGAGCTCAGGTGGGGAATGGCGGGGACGCCCGCGCTGAAGTCGATGATGCCCACGTTTAAAAGCCCGATATAGGCGATGAAAACGCCGATGCCGCCGGATATGGCATGCTGGAGGCTTTGGGGGATGGCTTTGATGATGTGCTTGCGCACCCGGGTGACGGTGATAAGGATATTGATCAGCCCGCAGAGAAACACCATGGACAGCGCCTGCTGCCAGGTGAACTCCAGGGTGAAGCACACGGTGAACACAAAAAAGGCGTTCAGCCCCATCCCCGGGGCCTGGGCGTAGGGCACGTTGGCAAACAGGCCCATCACCAGGGTGCCGATCACCGCGGCGATGATGGTGGCCAGGAAGACGGCTCCCCAGGGCATCCCCGCCTGGGACAAAATAGCGGGGTTGACGGCGATGATATACGCCATGGCAAAAAAGGTGGTCAGGCCCGCAACGATCTCCGTGGTCAGCTTGGTGCCGTTCTCCTTGAGGCGGAAGAATCTCTCCAACATCCTGTGCTCTCCTTCGTTCTGTCAGTTATTCTGTGGGGACGGGCGCATTATAGCCTATGTTGGGGTTTCTGTCACCCAATTTTCGAACTTTTTTACACGCTCTTTTAAAAAGGTTCGGAACAAATCCGCCGCCGTTTCGCATTGAGCGCCGCCAAACGGCGTGTTATAATGCTTTTATGTCAAATACAGGAGGGGGCAGCTTGCAAGGAGCGGATCAGAGAAATGCGGCGCAGGCGCGGCGGGACTGGAACCCTCCCGCCATCGCGTCTTTTTATGCGTTGTTTGGCTATTTGTACTGTATGCTGGCGGCCCCCGTGCTGGGGCTGCACCCGGTGGTGGGCGGCGCTTTGTACCTGGTGGGCCAGGTGACCGTCCACTCCGTGCGCCTCAATAAGCCGGACCGGCGCAAATACCTCCCCCGCGCCCAGCGGGTCGCCGGCATGGTGCTGGGCGCCATCTGCGGGCTTTTGGCCCTGGGGCTTCTTTTAATCTATCCCCTGGCGGTGGATCTGCCCGTGATCTGGCTGATGTTTGCCATCGCCAGCCTTACGCACCTGATGGAACACCTCACCCGCCGGCTGTATCTGGCCAGCTTCAGCCGGGTGGAAAACCGGGTGCGCCGGGTGGTGCGCCTGGTGGAGGCGACGCTGGTGTTCATCGCCATCGCGGCGCTGCTGTTCTTTTTAAGCTGCCCGGCAGATGACGCCTGGTACCTGCTGGGGGGCTATGCCCTCTACTGCCTTTTAAGGGTGGTGAGGCTGCTGAAAACGGATGAATCCGAAAAGCCCGGGGAAGTCCCTGAAAAGGTGCAGGCCTTTTTATCCCAGGAGCAGCAGGTGGCCCAGGTGAACGCGTATAAGAGCTTCCGGGCCATCATGCTCATCACCATGACCGCCCTTCAGGTGACCATGCTCTTGATCTTCACCTTCATCGGCACCCGGGCGGTGGGGCTGATCGCAAGCCTCTTAGTGGCCTTTTTCTGCACCACCCTGTCCCAATGGGGCACCAAGTGGCTCCTGCGCCGGCGCCGCAAGCGCCGTCTGGGGGTGGAGCCCGCCACGGTGCTGGTGATTGGCCTGGGCATCTGGCTTTTAAGCCTGGTGGCCTTCACCCGCTACGGCATGGACAGCGGAGTGATCTGGAGCTATCTGGCCCTGGGCTTCTCCTCTGCGGGGGTCACCATGGCCACGGTCAGCCTGCACGCGCTGGAGAGCGACATGCGCGGGGTGGTGCAGTTCGCCACCGGCGCAAAGCCGGGCCCCGCCCTTGACATGGCCCACGAGGCCCTGGCGGAAAACGCCGCCCTCATCGGGGAGATGCTGGTGCTTTTGGGCCTGATGGGCGTCACCCTTTTCGCCCGGGGCGCCTTTGAAGGCGGCAGCCTCAGCCTAAGCCTGCAGCCCCTTCTTTTGGTGCCCGCCCTGGTTTTGGTGGCCGCCGCCTTCCTCTCCGCCTTCCGTTTCCCCCTGGACCGCCGCCTCACGGCCAAGCTGCGCGCCTTTTTGCGGCTTCAGGAAAACGGGGAAACCAACCTCCCCCTGCAAAAGCAGCTGGAGGACACCGTCATCAAGGTGCACCGCAAGCGCTATGGCATCAAGCTGATCATCCTGATTCTGCGCCCGCTTTTTTATGTCCGGGTGATTGACAAGGAAAAGGTGCGCGCCATCCCCGGGGTGAGCACCGTGTTCACCTGCAACCACGGGGAGATTTACGGTCCCATCGTCACCAACCTCTATGTCCCCTTTTCCTTCAGGCCCTGGGTGATTGACGAGATCGCCGAGCCGGACCGCTCCGCCCAGTACCTCTACCGCAACACCCTCAGCCGCCAGCGCTGGATTCCAAAGCGCCTGCGGCTGCCGGCGGCCAAGGCGCTGATGGTTTTCCTGGCCTGGGTGATGCGCTCTTTGGACAGCATCACCGTCTACCGGGACAACCCCCGGGAGCTGGTGCGCACCTTCCGGGAAACCGCCGCCGCCATGGAAGCGGGGGACAACCTCCTGATCTTCCCGGAAAACCCCAATGACGACAGCCTGGACAAGGCGGGCTATTTAAGGGAGGGCGTGGGCGAGTTCTTCACCGGCTTTGCCATGATCGCCCAGATTTATCACCAGAAGACCGGCAAGTGCGCCCAGTTTGTGCCCATCTTCGCGGACAAGAAGCACCGCACCCTCTCCTTTGGCGAGCCCACCTTCTATAAGCCGGAGGGCCCGCCCCGCCAGGAACAGCAGCGCATCTCCGATTATTTAAGGGGAGAAATGCTGCGCATGGCGGGCCTTGCGCAAAAGAAGGGGGAGCAGGCGTGAAGGGCGCGCTTTTCCTGCTTGTTTATCTGTCAGGCGGGCTGTGGATCATCCGCTGCCTTCTGCCCCGCCAGCGGGTGCTGCCCCGGCTGTGGCTGGGGCTGAGCCTTGGGATGTTTCTTCTGATGTGGCTGCCCGCGCTGGTGGCCTTTCTGCGGCCCTTTGACGCCACAGCCCAGTGGCTCTCCTTCATCGGGCTTTTTGCCCTTTGCCTTGCGGCCTTTCTGCTGCGCTCAAAAAGCCCGCTGGTCAAATCTTCCCAGGAAGACCGGAAGGACCTGCGGCTGCTGCTGCTTTTCGCGCTGCCCCTAAGCCTGCTGGGCGCCTTTTTACAGTACACCCACGTGCTGCGCCCGGTAGAGGGCGCGCTTCACGTGGGCCAGTCCACCTATGGGGATCTGCCCCTGCACCTGGCGATCGCCACCTCCCTGGAGGGGAAAACCCTGCCGGCGGACTACAGCATCCTGCCGGGGACGCTTTTGGGCTATCCCTTCCTGGCGGACAGCCTGGCCACCAGCTTTCTCACCCTGGGCTTCAGCCTGCGGGACGCCATGGTGATCCCCGCCTGTCTTTTGATGGCCCTGGTGTTGTGGGGCTACTGGCTCCTGGCCCGGCGCGCCTGCGCCTCCCGGGGGGCAGCCTGCCTGGCCTTTCTCTTCCTCTTTTTAAACGGCGGCCTGGGCTTTCTCTACGCCTTTGACATGGCGGGGGTTAGTTTGGGGAGCAGCGGCCAAAACCAGCTTCAGCAGGGCCAGTGGCTGGAGCGTCTGGCTAATATCTTCCAGGGCTGGTACCAAACCCCAGCCAACCACGCGGAGTTTTCCACCTACAACCTCCGGTGGAGCAACCTGGTGGCGGACCTGCTGGTGCCCCAGCGCACCTTCCTGGCGGGCTGGGCGGTGCTTCTCCCCTGCCTGTACCTGATTGTGGACGGAATGAAAAGCCAGGCCCGTGACCTGCGTCCCTGGGCGGTCACCGGCCTTCTGGCGGGCGGCCTTCCCCTGGTACACACCCACTCCTTTTTGGCGCTGGCGCTGTGCAGCGCCGCCTGGTTTGTCCACAGCCTCACCCGCAAAAAGCCCGTCCTGCCCTGGCTGGTCTATGGCGGAACCGCCCTTCTTTTGTCCCTGCCCCAGCTGCTGTTTTTCACCTTCCGCCAGTCCGGCCAGGAGGGCTTCCTGCGCTTTCACTTCAACTGGGTCAATAACCTAAGCGGCTTTGGGCTTCAGGACGGCTTCCTGTGGTTTTATTTAAAGAACATCGGCCTGCCGCTGCTGCTGCTCATCTTCTCCCTGTTTGAGAAAAACCCCTGGCACAAGCGGCTGCTTTTGGGGGCGCTGTTTATCTGGATCCCTGCGGAGCTGGTGCTGTTTCAGCCCAACTCCTATGACAACAACAAGCTTCTCTATGTGGCCTGGGCGCTGGCTGCCATCCCCGCGGCGGACTACGCGGTGTTAAGCTATCAGCGCTTAAAGGCCGTGCCCGCCCGGCCCCTGATGGCCGTCCTGGCCGCTTTTATGATGTTCACCTCAGGGTTACTGGCTTTGGTCCGGGAGGCGGTCAGCGATTACCCCATGTTCTCCCGGGAGGACATCGCCCTGGCAGATTTTGTGAAGGAAAACACGGCGCCTGACAGCCGCTTTGTGACGGGCTTTCAGCACATCAACCCCATCTCCTCCCTGACCGGGCGGGAGATCATCGTAGGGCCGGATTTGTGGCTCCACTTCCACGGCTTTGACACCGGGGAGCGTCAGGCCGCCCTGCGGGCCTTCTACCAGTCCCCCCGGGCCAACGGGGATGTCCCGGTGCGCTACGGGGC
This sequence comes from Clostridia bacterium, assembly GCA_036825095.1. GTDB lineage: Bacteria > Bacillota > Clostridia > Christensenellales > Aristaeellaceae > UBA6115. The sequence goes on from DAISYX010000031.1 coordinate 4,957, forward strand.
GGATTATATCCTCCTGGGCCATGAGGAGCGCCGATTAGGGGGCAGCGAAGCCGCCCTGGACCCCTTGTACGAGGTGGTGTATGAGGCGGACGGCTACACCCTTTACCGGGTGCCGGAGGCTTAAGATGGTACGCCGTTTTCTGGAATACTCCCTGCGCTATCAGCGCCCTATCAAGGCGGTGTGGCTGTCCGGAGACAAGATGGCCACCGGCAACATCACCGTGACCGGCCTTCAGGAGGATTGTTTCTCCTTCACCAGCAGCCGCAACAAAAAAACGCCCCGGCAGATGCCCATTGGGGATGTGCTGTCCGCCGCCTACGCCCGGGGGGATGACGGAGACACGCTGAAAAACAGCCGACGAACAGAAGAGGATAAGAATGATTAAACGCTTAAGAGATTTCGCTCAGGAAAAACCCCGCCTGTATGAGGCGCTGGCCTATTTGTTTTTTGGCGGGCTGACCACTGTGGTCAACTGGCTGGTCTATCTCGTTTTAACCAGCGCTTTCAGCCTGCACGCCCATCCCCAGGGCAGCGGCAGCTATGTGGCGCTGGCCAACCTGGCCAATATTCTGGCCTGGATTTTAAGCGTGCTCTTCGCCTATTTCACCAACCGGCGCTTCGTCTTTGACAGCCAGGCAAAAAAGGGCGGGATGCTTCGGGAATTCTGGCTTTTCCTCTCCGCCCGCGCCCTTGGCTATGTGCTGTTTGACCTGCTTTTGTTCAGCGCCTTTCTCACCTTCATGGCGGACCGGCCGGCCAAGCTCATCATGAACGGGCTGGTCATCATCTTCAACTACCTGGCCAGCCGCTTTGTGATCTTCAGAAAAAAAGAACAGCCCCCGGAAGACGGGGCTTAAAGAAAAGCCGATGGATATCATCACCCGCGGCGATCTCCGGGCCGCCCTGCTTGAGGAGGCGGACCTGGCCCCGGCAAAAGCCGGCCCGGAAGCCTTCATCCAGGCCATCATCGATTCGGGCTGCACGGGCTTTATCATCCCCGGACAACTGATCAAAAAGGCGCTGCCCCTGATGAAGTCCGGCCTTCTTGACGCCCTGCGGGAGCGCTTCGCCCACACTTCCTTCCGCGCAGTCATCGTCAACATGCCGGGCGGCCTCATCGCCTCCGCCGTGAAGGCGCTGGTTAAAGCCTATCAAGTGGACGGCTCCATTTTCTTTGCCAACAGCGTGGAGGAGGCCCTTGAGGCCTTAGTCCCGCCGGCTGGATGAGCCCCGGGACAAAAGAATCAAACGGAACAGCTGCAAAAGGGCTCCGATGGCGCTGGCCACATAGGTCATGGCGGCGGCGTTCAACACCTTTTTAACGCCTTTTTCCTCCTCCTGGGTGATAAGGCCGGAGCCATTCAGCATCTGGATGGCCCGCCTGGAAGCGTTGAACTCCGCCGGCAGAGTCACCAGGGCAAAAATCACCGTGAGGGAAAACAGCGCGATGCCCGCTGTTACCAGCGGCTGCCAGGACATGATCAGCCCCAGGATAAAGATGGGAACGCTTAGGGTGGAGCCGAAGTTCACCGCCGGCACCACCAGGGAGCGCAGCGCCAGGGGGCCATAGCCCTCCTTTTTCTGCATGGCGTGCCCCGCCTCATGGGCCGCGATGCCGATGGCGGCGATGCTGGCGGAGTTATACACCCCTTCAGAGAGGCTCAGCACCTGGGTGCGGGGGTCAAAGTGATCGGTGAGGGTGCCCTGGCCCCGGGCCACGGACACCTCATTGTTGCCGTTGTCATAAAGAATTTTTAGCGCCGCTTCGCTGGCGGGAATACCCGCCTTCGTGCGGATTTTTGAATACTTGCTGTAGGCGTTCTTCATCCCCGCCTGGGCCAGAAGGGCCAGCAGCAGGGCTGGAATCAACAGGATCATGGTGGAATCGTAAAACAAGGGCTACCTCCTTTGGCGAGCGTCCTTAAAGCCCGCAGGTTTGCAGGACTCATTATGATTATAACACGCCTTTCTCCCCTTCACAGGCTTTTTTCCCAATCTTGACAAAGGAAGCTGATGTGCTTATGATATCGTCAGCGAACCAATTATACCATCTGGTTCAACGTGACCCAAATAACGAAGGAGGACTTCTCAAGATGAAAAAACTCATCGCGCTCCTGCTTTCCCTGCTGATGCTTACAGGCATCGCCGCCCTGGCCGAGGAAGAGATCACCGTCGCCGGGGTGGTCTTCCAGGACGACCAGTTCATGAACATGCTCACCAAGGGCTACGAGGACGCCGCCAACGAGCTGGGCGTCCGTGTGCTCACCTCCAACACCAACAACGACCAGGCCAAGGAAGTGGAGCTGATCAACACGTACTTAACCCAGGGCGTCAAAGGCATCGCCATCGCCCCCCTGTCCAAGGACGCTTCCGTGGCCGCGCTACGCGCCGCTGATGAGGCCGGCATGAAGGTCACCCTGACCAACATCGACCTGGACAGCGCGGAGTTCATCGTGGGGGGCTTCTCCTCCAACGACAAGATCAACTGCAAGCTGGTGGGCGCCGAGGCGGCCCGCATCATCATGGAGAAATTCCCGGACAAGAAGGTCAAGGTGGCCGTGGTGCAGTTCCGCTCCCTCCTGCCGGACCAGTCCACCAGCCGTGTGGAAGGCTATCTGGAAGCGCTGGACGAGAGCGGCCTTGACTATGAAGTGGTCGCCGATCAGGACGCCTGGCTTCAGGACACCGCCCTGGCGACTGCGGATGGCATCATGACCGCCCACCCCGACCTGGATGTGATCATCGCGGTCAATGACGGCGGCACCATCGGCTCCGCCCAGGCCGTGGTCAACGCGGGCAAGCAGGACCAGATCCTGGTGTTCGGCCATGACGGCTCCGAGCAGATCGCCTCCATGATCCTGGACGAGAACAACCCCCTGCAGGCCGTGGTCGCCCAGGATCCCTACGGCCAGGGCTATCAGGCCATGACGCTGCTGATTGGCGCCATCCGGGGCGAGGACTACAGCGACACCAAGGGCAAGACCACCTATCTGGACGGCATCGTGCTCACCAAGACCAATCTGGACGGCGTCAACGAATGGCTGGCGGCCAACTATTGATTCTGGCCTGACTGAATTATCTGGTGACGGAGAGCATCCCTCTCCGTCACCTTTTATCCCGGGAATCAAGCGAACACAGGATAATCAAAGGAAACTGGCCTGTTTCCTTTGATGCGAAGTAAGGGGCGAATATTTTTGTCTGTATTAAAGGCGGAAAACCTGACCAAGGATTACCCGGGCACCCGCGCACTGGATAAAGTAACGGTCTCCTTTGAAAGCGGCAGGGTCAATGCCCTCTTGGGTAAGAACGGCTCCGGAAAGAGCACGCTGGTAAAGTGCTTTGCGGGCGCCATCCAGCCCACTTCCGGCGCCATGTTTTTGGATGATGAGCCCATCTCCTTTTCAAGCCCCGCAGAGGCCAACCAAAAGGGCATCGCGGTGGTTTATCAGGAGATGAGCCTGGTGCCCAGCCTCACGGTGACGGAGAACATTTTCCTGGGCCGCATGCCCAAAAAGGGCGGCCGCATCGTGGACTGGCAGGCCGCCCACAAGGAGGCCAAGGCGCTGCTTGACACCATGGACGCGGACATCGACCCGCACCAGATCGTCTCCCGCTTAAGCATGTGGCAGTGCCAGGTGGTGGAGATCACCAAGGCCATGAGCCACAAGCCCCGGGTGCTGATGCTGGACGAGCCCACCTCCGCCCTGGCCGCCCACGAGGTCAACCGGATGTTCGAGGTGCTGCGTGCGCTGAAGCGTCAGGACGTCATCATCATCTATATCTCCCACAAGCTGCACGAGATTCCGGAGATCGCGGACACCGTCAGCGTCCTGCGGGACGGGGTTCTCATCGGCAAGGAGGACATGAAGGATGTCACCGCCAGCGACATCCTGGGCATGATGTTTGGGGAGATGCAGCATAAAACCCGCCCGGCTGACATCCTGCCCGGCGACACGCCCCTTCTTTCCGTCAGGGGGCTCAGCCGGGAGGGCTTGTTTGAGGACATCAGCTTTGACCTGATGCCAAGCGAGGTGCTGGGCATCGCGGGGATGCTGGGCAGCGGACGCACGGAACTGCTCAAGTCCATCTTCGGCGCGGACCCCTATGACGCGGGCAGCATTGTGGTCAATGGCCAGGAGGCCAAACGCAAAAGCAGCCCCATCGCGATGAAGAAAATGGGCCTGGGGCTTACGCCGGAGGACCGCAAGCAGGAGGGCCTGATCCTCATCCACTCCATCCGCGACAACCTCTGCTACGCCAGCATCGACAAGGCCCGGAAGGGCTGGCTGGAAAACAAAAAACAGCGCATGGAAATCGCGGACAGCCAGGTGAAAAACCTGGAGATTCAGGTGCCCAATATCAGGGCCAGCGTCAACTCCCTCTCCGGGGGAAACCAGCAAAAGGTGGTGGTGGGCAACTGGCTCAACACCCAGCCCGCCATCATGCTCTATGATGAGCCCACCCGGGGGATCGACGTGGCCGCCAAGCAGCAGATATTCGAGATCATGTGGCAGCAGGCGCGGCGCGGGGTCTCCACCATTTTTGTCTCAAGCGAGCTGGAGGAGCTGCTGGAAACCTGCCACCGCATCCTGGTGATGCGACAGGGCAGGATCACAGGAGAAGTTGACCCGGCCGCGACCAACGTCAAGGAACTGTATGCCATGTGCATGGGAGGGGAAGCATGAACCGTTTTGGGCAGCTGAACAGGAAAAAGGCGCTGGATTTCCTGTTTGACCACGTGGTGGAGGTCATCCTGATTATCCTGATTCTCGCAATGGGCAATATTTCCAGCACTTTCAACACCACGGCAAACTGGCTGAACATCTTCCGCAACATGTCCATGAAGGGGCTGATCGCCTTTGGGATGACCATGGTCATCATCAGCGGGCAGATCGACCTGTCCATCGGCTCCACCGTGGCCCTCTCCGGCGTCATCGTGGCCCGGGCCTGCCGGGATCTGCCGGAAATAATGGGCATCTCCGTGTCCCTGGCCTGTGTGCTGGGGATGCTGATGGCCTTTATGATCGCCATTCTAATGGGCGTCATCCACGGCTATGCCCAGCACAAGTTCAGAATGCCGGCCTTCATTGTCACCCTGGCCTCGCAGAACCTGCTCTACGGGCTTGCCGGCATCCTGTCCAATGGGTTTCCCATCGCCAACACGTTTCCTGACTGGTTTTCACGGATCGGCGTGGGCAAAATCAGCGGAACCAACGGCCTCCCGATTCCCGCGCTCATCCTCTTCATCTTCTTTCTTATCATGCTCTTTGTCCTCAAGTTCACCACCACCGGACGGTCGATGTACGCCATCGGCGGCAACCCGGAGTCCGCCCGCCTCAGCGGCATCAACGTGCTGAAGACCAAAATCTTCGCCTTTTCAGCCGTCCAGGTGATGAGTGTCATGGCAGGGTTCATCAACTCCGCCCAGGTGCTCTCCGGCTCCTACAGCTTTGGCCGCGGCTGGGAAACTGACGTGATCACCGCGGTGGTTATCGGCGGCACCAGCATGGCGGGCGGCATTGGCACCATGTGGGGCACCATGGTGGGCATCATCTTCCTGGGCGTCATCATCAACGGGATGACCATCTTAAACGTCAGCGTCTATGCCCAGTATGTGGTGCGCGCCATCTTCATGTCCATCGCGGTGCTGGTGGCCACCTATCGGGCGAAGAAAAAAGCCTGAGCGCCAGGGGGCGGAAAAGCATCCAAAAACCTGCGGGGCAGCCATCTGGCGGCCCTGTTTCGCGTCAGGCGCAACTTTTCCCCCGCCCGCGCGTATACTGTATAGAAAGCAGCTTTCA
>DAISYX010000031.1:10858-15941 GCA_036825095.1 Clostridia bacterium
AGGCGGCCAAAAGGGAAACGGTTAATGGCCTTGACTGTCGTCAACTAAAAACCCGGGGCGGCCATCTGGCCGCCCCGGGGCTTTGTCTTGGCTACGCTGTTGTCCGGATTAACGGCCGAACTGCGCGTCGTTGTTGCCGGAGTCCGTGGTCCACATTTCCAGCATGTTGATCGGGTCGTTGAAGTCCGCGATCCAGCCGTTACGGGCGAAGTCGAAGTTGCCTTCCTTGCGCTCGTTGAGGAACACGTTCCACTCCAGGCTCTCCAGCTTGACCTCGATGCCAACCTGGGCCAGATCCTGCTGGATCAATTCGCCAATGGCGGCATGGGCGGCGGAGGTGTTGTAGATGTAGGTCAGGGTGAGGGGCTTGGCGATCATGCCATCCGCGCCGAACTCCAGGCCCGCGGCCTTAAGCAGCTCGATGGCGTCTTCCACGCTGGGTTCAAGGGAGAAATAGCCTTCCTCAACGGGGTAGGTGAAGTCCGCGTCATCCTGCTTGAACACGCCGCCCTGGCCATCCAGCATCCCGGCGGGGATGAAGGCGTTGGCAGGCTCCTGCCCGGTCTGGGCAACGGTGTCAATGATGTACTGGCGGTCAATCAGGCGGCTGATGCCCCTGCGGAAAGCGGAAGCCTGATCAACGGTCATGCCCTCAAAGACGGGGGATTTCACGTTGAAGATGGCGTAATAGGTGCCCAGCTGGCCCACCACGTGGAACTCAGGGGTTTCCATCATGGCCTTGATCTGATCCGGAGGCACGGTGTCGATGAAGTCCAGGTCGCCCGCCTGGTAGGCGGCAAACACGGCCACGTCATCCGCGCTGAGCATCAGCTCCAGGCGCTCCAGCTTGACGTTCTCAGCATCCCAATAGTTGGGGTTCTTGGTGTACACCATGGACTCGTTATGGGTCCAGTCGGTGAGGGTGAAGGCGCCGCTGGACACAAAGCCCGCTTCCAGCGCCCAGGCGCCGGGGCTGATCACTTCGCCCGCCTCGTTCTTATAGCCCGCAGCGTTCTCAACGGTCGCTTCGTGCACGGCAAAGAAGGTGGGGAAAGCGGCCAGGTCCAGGAAATAGGCCACCGGCGCGCTCAGGTTCACGGTGAAGACCTTGCCGTCCTCAGAAGCGGAGACGTCCAGCGCGTCCGGGAAGCCGGCGATGCTGCCAAACATGTAGGAATAGTCCGCGGCGGTTTCCGCGGCCACGGCGCGCTTCCAGGAATACTCAAAGTCCTTGGCGGTCAGGGGATCGCCGTTGGACCAGGTGAGGCCATCGCGCATGGTGAAGGTATAGGTGAGGCCGTCTTCGCTCATCTCATGACCGGTGGCGAAGTTGGGGGCCAGCTCGCCCGCCTCATTGTAGGTGTACAGCCCGCCAAAGGAGGCGGCGGCCAGAATCGCGCCGTCAACCGTGGAGTTGAGGGCCGGGTCCAGCTTGTCCGGCTCGCTGGCCAGCTGCAGCTTCAGCACCGGGGAATCCCCCTTGGTGGCCTTGTCAAAGAACTTGGTGCCAAAGGCGTTGTAGTAGTAGCCCTCCACATCCTCCTTGACCATGAAAATGTCGTTGTAGTAATAGATGGGCAGCAGGGCGCCGGTCTCCATCAGCATGTCCTCCGCCTGGTGCATCAGCGCCTCGCGGTTGACAAAGTCCGTGGTGGACTTGATTTCGGCGATCAGCGCGTCATACTCGGTCCAGTCAGGCGCGGAGCTTGCCAGCGCGCCGGTGACGGAGAGAGCCATTACGGCCGCCAATGCCATTGCCAGGAATCTTTTGAATGTCATCGTTCTTCTCCCTTTCGATTTATATCCTAAACGGGTGACCCCATTTAGCTTCCAACCCATTCATTGCGGGTTCCAGCAGGCTGCCTCATGGCCGGGCGAGGTTTCCATCAGCTCCGGCGTCTCGATCTCGCAGCGCTCAATCGCGTAGCGGCAGCGGGTCCGGAAAGAACAGCCCGAGGGCAGGTTCAGGGGGCTTGGCACCTCCCCTTCCAGCACAACCCTATGGCGATCCCTGGCCTTGATCGGGTCAGGGATGGGGATGGCGCTCATCAAAGACTGGGTGTAGGGATGCCGGGGGCCTGAGATGATTTCGTCCGCAGGCGCCATCTCGACTATCTTACCCAGATACATCACCGCTACACGCCGGCTCATGTGGTGCACCACATGCAGGTCATGGGCGATAAAGAGGTAGGCCAGGCCCAGCTTCTCCTGCAGCTCCTCAAAGGTGTTGATGATCTGCGCCTGGATAGAGACGTCCAGGGCGGAAACCGGCTCGTCACAGACGATGAACTCCGGGTTCACCGCCAGGGCACGGGCAATGCCGATGCGCTGGCGCTGTCCGCCTGAAAACTCATGGGCGTAGCGGCGCTTGTGGTCCGCGTTTAAGCCAACCAGCTGCAAAAGGTGGGCCACCTTTTCCTCCCGCTCCTTGTCGTTCTTGTAAAGCTTGTGGATGTCAAGGGGCTCGCCCACGATGTCCCCCACCGTCATCCGGGGGTTTAGGGAGGAGTAGGGGTCCTGGAACACCACCTGCATCTCCCTGCGAAAACGCTGGATGTTATGGTCGTCAATCTCCTCCCCTTTGTATTTGACGCTGCCCGCAGTGGGGATATAAAGCCTTAGGATGCTGCGGCCGACCGTGGTCTTCCCACAGCCGGACTCCCCCACCAGCCCCAGGGTCTCCCCCTGGTCGATGGTGAAGGACACGCCGTCCACCGCCTTGAGCATGGTCTTCTGAAAGAAGCCGGTTTTGATGGGAAAGTGCTGCTTAAGCCCCTTTACCTCCAGCAGATGTTCAGCCATTTGTCCCGCCCCCTTCCCCGGCTTCATAGCGGACGCCGTCCCGGATGTTGAGCCAGCAGGAAGCCAGGTGGTCTTTCGCCACCCAGATTTCCTCCGGCTGCTGGGTCAGACAGACCTTCATGGCCTGGTCGCACCGGGCGGAAAAGGCGCAGCCGCTTGGCATATTCAGCAGATCCACCGGGGAGCCGCCAATGGGGGTCAGCTTCTCGTGGCCCACCGTGATCTTGGGGATGGAGCGCAAAAGCCCCTTGGTGTACTCGTGGCGGGGGTTGTAGAATATCTCCTCCGCCGTGCCCCGCTCGCAGATGCGCCCCGCGTACATCACGATGATCTCGTCGCACATCTCCGCAATCACCCCCAGGTCGTGGGTGATCATGATGATGGACATGCCCAGCTTGTCCTTAAGCTCCAGCATCAATTCCAGTATCTGCGCCTGGATGGTCACATCCAGCGCCGTGGTGGGCTCATCCGCGATCAGGATGTCCGGCTCGCAGGCCATGGCCATGGCGATCATCACCCGCTGGCGCATGCCGCCGGATAGCTGGTGGGGGTATTGCTTCAGGCGCTTGGCGGGCTCGTTAACCCCCACCAGCCGAAGCATCTCAAGGGCCCGCTCCCGGGCCTGTCTGCGGTTGCGCCTGGTGTGCAGGCGGATGGCCTCGGTCAGCTGGTTGCCCACGGTGAACACCGGGTTTAAGCTGGTCATGGGGTCCTGGAAGATGATGGAAATCTTGTCGCCCCGGATCTGCCGGATGCGGCCGGGAGGCATCCTTACGATGTCCTCCTCCTCAAAGAGGATCTCCCCTTGGGAAATCTTCCCGGGGTTATCCAGAATCCGCAGGATGGAGTACGCGGTGACGGACTTGCCGGAGCCGGATTCGCCCACGATGCCAAGCACCTTGCCGCGGTCCAGACTGAAGTTGATGCCGTTGACCGCGCGCACCTCGCCGGATTCGATTGGGAAAATGGTGTGCAGGTCCTTGACCTGCAAAAGGGTCTGGGACATTTTATCTCCTTAATTTGGGGTCAAACGCGTCCCGCAGGCCGTCCCCCAGCAGATTGAATGAAAGCACGATCAAACAGATGCCCAGCGCCGGAAAGAGCATCTTATAGGGATAAATCTGCATCCCGCCCCGGGCCATGTTGGCCAGGGAACCCAGGCTGGGCATGGGCGCCTGAACGCCCAGGCCGATAAAGCTCAGGAAGCTCTCCGTAAAGATGGCGCTTGGTATCTGAAGGGCCGTGGAAATGAAAATAACGGACATGCAGTTAGGCAGGATGTGCTTGCGGATAATGCGCCCGGCGCCGGCGCCCAGGGCCCTTGCCGCCAGCACATACTCGTTGTTTTTGATGGACAGAATCTGCCCCCGCACCAGGCGCGCCATGCCCACCCAGTACAAAAGGCCAAAGACGATGAACATGCTGATCATGTTGTTGCCAAGGGCGGCCAGCGCCGTGCCCTGGAGGCTGTCCCCCAGCACCTGCTGGAGCACCACGGACAAAAGGATCACCATCAGGGTGTCCGGGAGGGAATAGATCACGTCCACAACGCGCATCATGATGATGTCCGTCTTGCCCCCCACATAGCCGGAGATGGAGCCGTATAAAAGCCCTATCACCAACACGATGATGCTGGCGAAAAAGCCCACCGCCAGAGAGACCCGGGCGCCGAAAATCACCCGGATAAAGTAGTCCCGCCCCAGCTCATCCGTGCCGAAGATGTGCGGGAAAACGTATTCTCCCGCGTCCAGTTTCTCCTGCTCCATCACGGAATAGGTGAAGGGGCGCATGTTGGTCAGGCTGCGGTCCCGCTGGCCGTTCACCCGGATCACCTCGGAATAGCCATAGGGCACGATCATCGGGGCCACAAAAATGGTGACCAGAAGCAGCAGAAGCACCACGATGCTCATCACCGCCAGCGGGTTTTTAAACAGCCGGCGCATGCCATCGCGAAAGAAGGTGGTGCTCTCCCGCATCACGTCGTGCTGGGCTTTTTCCTCCGCCGTGGCGGGCTCAAAGCGGGCCGGGTCCAGCTGCATGCTCAGCGGCTTCTTGACAGGAACGGTGTCAGGTGTGTATTCGCTCATTTATAAACCTCAGTCAAAGCTGATTCTTGGGTCGATGGCCTTGTAAAGCAGGTCGCTTATCAGGGTCATGATGACCATCAGGGTGGCCAGGAAGATGGTGGTGCCCATGATCATGGAATAGTCCCGGTTGTTGATGGCCGTGACAAAATGGGTGCCCAGGCCGCCGATGGTGAACACGGTTTCCACCACCAGGG
>DAISYX010000032.1:0-15823 GCA_036825095.1 Clostridia bacterium
CTGCATCAATTTATGCGATATCTTGACAAAATTCAGTTGAATCTATAGCATTGGCACCAGATGTATGGATGAATAACACTGCCGCCTGCATTTGCTCGGTTGATCAAAGACCATAACAGCGACGGACACACAGTTTTCAGGTAAAATGAGGCACTTTGTGATTACGGTTCCCAAATCCCTTTTCAGGGCCCCGATTTTCATTCATAGAAGTGAGGCTGATCCATAGCCTTACGATCTATGCGCTTCGTACAGACTTTTAATCAAAACCCGGATTTATTGGTCCTAAATGCCAGATGGCGTTTGATGATAGAAGGAGGAATTATCTGATGAAAAAACTGGTAACCTTAGCCCTGGCCCTGGTGATGGCGCTGTCTCTGCTGGCGTTCCCGGCCGCCGCGGAGTTCGCGCCCGCTTCCGAAGTGATTCTCAACTTCCCCTGCATCTGGGTGGGGACGGACTCCAAAGCCGCCGTGTTTGGCGAGATGGTGGAGGCATTTAACGCCGCGTATGAGGGGCGCGCCCAGGTGGTCATCGAGGAGCAGACGGACTATCAGGCCTATCGCGACAAGATCCGCACCATGATCACGGCCTCCAATGTGCCGGACCTGTTTTCCATTGACGGATCCTTCAAGCTGGACCTGATGACCGATTCAGGCAAGCTGATGGACTTTGCGCCCTACCTTAAGGGCACGGAGTGGGGCGCCACCTTCTCCGAGGGCAGCCTGGATGACGCCACGGTGGAGGGCCAGATTGTGGCCATCCCCTATGAGAGCGCCGTCTTTGGCCTCTACTACAACGGGGAGCTGCTGGAGAAGGCCGGCTATACCGAGTTCCCCAAAACCTATGACGAGATGTTTGAAATGGCGGAGAAGCTTAAGGAGCAGGATATCATCGCCTTCCCGCTGATGACGGGTGAGAATGCCTGGACCAGCATGCTGTGGTACTCCCAGCTGCTCCTGGCGGTTGGCGGGCCTGAGGTGTATCAGCGCGGCCTGGATGACCCGGCCTTTGTGCAGGCGGCTGAAGTGCTTCGCAAGATGTTTGACTACACCTCCTCTGACGCTGTGGGCGCGGGCGCCGCGGTGGTCAACGGCCACTTCCTCAACTTTGAGGCCGCTGTCTACACCAATGGCCCCTGGTTCCTGCCGCGCTTTGCCAATGAGGGCATCAACGACCTGGGCGACAAGGTCCGCTTCGCGCTGCCGCCGGAGTATGTGGGCGGCCTGGGGGAATACGGCAGCCTGGCCACCACCATTCAGGCCTACATCTGCGCGGGCAAAACGGATGACGCGGACAAGGAAGCCGCCGTGGTGGAATTTTACAAGTTCATCTCCCAGCCGGAGTGGCTCTACAAGCTGGCCGAATCCTCCGGCTCCATGTTCTCGGTGAAGCTGGACGGCAACCCCAAGGACATCCAGATCAAACAGGATCTGCTGGCGGCGGCCAACGAAGCCCCCGCGCTGATCAAGCACTTCAACGACAACCTGCCCACGGAAGTGGTCAACGCCTTCCCGGCGGCGCTGGATGAGCTGGTGCTGGATCTGGTGGACGCCCAGGGCTTTGTGGACCTGCTCAAGGGCGCTCTTGACTAAACTTTCCAATAGGCCTATGCCATGACAACCGCGCCGCCGGAGGCCCCGGAACCATTTGCGGGCTTTCGGCGGCGCACCATTCGACCTGAGGAGGGGGTGCTTGGATGAAGCTGAGCAGACAGGACAGGGTTGGGATGGCGCTGTTCATGACGCCCGGCATGCTTCTTTTCCTTGGTTTTTTTGTTCTTCCGGTGTTCTACGTTTTGGCCGTGAGCGCGCTTGAGTGGAACGGGATGACAAGCCCCGTGTTTGTGGGGCTGAACAATTATCTGAGGATTTGGCGCGATGTGGTTTTCCGGCGCAGCGTGGGCAACAACATCATCTGGGCCCTGGTGGCCTGCTGTGTGCAGGTGCCGCTGGCCATTTTGATGGCGCTTATCCTAAACAGAAAACCCAGAGGCTGGCAGGCCTTCCGCACCATCTACTTCTTTCCCCAGGTGATCTCCGGTGTGGCGCTGGCCATGCTCTGGTCCGCGGTATACAACAGCGAATATGGCCTGTTAAACGGCATTTTGCATGCGCTGGGGCGGGGGGATCTGGCGCGCAACTGGCTGGGGAATTTGCAGACCGCGCTGCCGGCTTTGCTGATATACTGGGTGTTTTATGTGGGCTATTACATGGTGATTATCATGTCTGATCTGTCCGGCATCACCCAGGACTATTACGAGGCCGCCCAGATCGACGGCGCGGGCAGCATCCAGCAGGCCTGGTACATCTCCCTGCCCTTGGCCCGCAACAGCATCATGACCTGCGTGACCCTGGCGGCTGTCCTCAGCCTGCGGCAGTTTGAGCAGGTCTTCCTGCTGACAAACGGGGGCCCCGCCAACCGCACCAGCACCATGGTGCTGTATCTGTACAAGCAGATTCAGAACATGCGCTATGGCCAGGCAAATGCCGCCAGCGTGATGCTGATCTGCCTGGGCGTGGTGGTGATTCTGGGCATCCGGCGGCTGTTTGCGATGAGGAGTTCCGCTTATGAGTAAGATTATGACGCGCAGGCCTGCTGTCTACCTGAGCCGGGGGGACAGCGTCAAGGGCGCCATCGGCTTTGTGGTGAAATGGCTGCTGATTATCTTCTTTGCGGTCTACACGCTGTTTCCCCTGATCTGGCTGATTATCTCCTCCCTTAAGACCAATACGGAGCTGTTTGGCGATCCCTTTTCCCTGCCCCGGGTGTGGCAGTTTTCCAACTATCAAAACGCCCTGGCGGTGTCGGGGCTGCTTAAGATGATGGGCAACTCCATCTTGATAGCGCTTCTGGCCACCCTGGCCAACGTGGTGTGCGCCAGCATGCTGGCCTACTGCCTCTCCCGTTTTCGCTTCAAGGGGCGCGAGATCATCTTCACGCTGTTTTCAGCCGGCATCCTGGTGCCGCTTAACGCCCTGATGGTGCCCTATTTTATGACGATTACCAACATCGGCCTTTATAACACCAGGGCCGGGTTGATTTTGCTTTACAGCGCCATTGGCATCCCTATGTCCACCTTCATCATCCGGGGGCTGATGGGCAGCCTTTCCCGGGAGATAGAGGAGGCCGCCTACATCGATGGCTGCGGCTTTTTCGGCCGTTTCTTCCGCATCATCCTGCCGCTTTCCCGCAACGGCCTGATGACGGCGGCGACCTTCCAGTTCTTAACCTGCTGGAACGAGTTTGTGTTCGCCAACCTTCTCACCTCCTCCCAGGATGTGCGCACCATCCAGCTGGGGATCCGCTATTTCACCAATCAGTTTTCCACGGACTTCGTTTCCATGTACGCGGCCATTGTCATCAGCGTTTTGCCCAGCATTCTGGGCTATGTTCTGTTCCAAAAGCAGATTGTCTCGGGGCTGACCTCCGGGGCGGTCAAGGGTTAAGTGAGGAGGGCTGAATGAATCTGGACTTAGAGCAGGCCATTAAGGACATCAGGGAGCAGACCGTGCGCTGCATCGCTTCCATCGGGGTGGGGCATTTGGGGGGCAGCCTCTCCCTGGCGGAGATTTTAGGGTGCCTGTATTTCAGGCACATGCGCGTTGACCCGGATAATCCCAGGCTGCCCGGACGGGACCGGCTGATCGTCTCAAAAGGGCATGCGGGCCCTGCGGTTTACGCGGCGCTGGCGCTTCGCGGCTTTTTTTCTGTCCAGGAGCTGCTCACCTTAAACGCGGGGGGCACCAAGCTGCCCAGCCATTGTGACATGAACATGACCCCGGGGGTTGACATGACCACCGGCTCCCTGGGCCAGGGCATCTCCTGCGCGGTGGGCGTGGCGCTGGCCTCCCGCCTGGCGGGGGACGGGGCCACCATCTATGCCATCATCGGGGACGGGGAATCCCAGGAGGGGCAGGTGTGGGAGGCCGCCATGTACGCGGGCAACCAGCGGCTTAACAACCTGATTGTATTCACGGACTATAACGATCTGCAGATTGACGGCCCGGTCAGCCAGGTGAACGACCTGGCGCCTTTGGAGGACAAGTGGCGCGCCTTTGGCTGGTTTGTCCAGGTGATCAATGGGCATAAGGTGCAGCAGATCAATGAGGCCATCAGCCGCGCAAAACATCAGGACAAAGCGGCGATGATCATCGCCAAAACCATCAAGGGCAAGGGCGTTGCCTTTGTGGAGGCCCTGGGCGCCGGCAACCACAACATGCCCCTTTCCAGGGAAGAGGCGGACGCGGCCATCGCGGAAATCAGGGGGGAGGGATGAGCCAGATGGAAATGCGGCAGGTATATGTGGACACCATCAGGGAGATGATGGCGGAGGATGCGCGCATCGTGCTCCTCAACGCGGATCTGGGCAAGGCCGGCGGCACGCTGGGCCTGGCCAAGCTCTACCCTGACCGGGTGTTTGACGTGGGGGTGGCGGAGGCCAACATGCTGTCCATCGCAGCCGGGATGGCCAGCTATGGCCTCAGGCCCTGGGTGGCCACCTTCGCGCCCTTTGCCACCCGCCGGGCCTGTGACCAGTTTGCCTTAAGCATCTGCTACGCCCGGCAAAATGTGAAGGTGATCGGCATGGACCCGGGCATCGCCGCGGAGCTTAACGGCGGCACCCACATGGGCCTGGAGGACGTCGCGGCCACCCGCTCCTATAAGGGGCTGACCATTTTTGAGCCCGTGGACGCCCGCCAGCTAAAGCAGGCGCTGCCCCAGCTTCATGCCCATCAGGGGCCGGCCTATATCCGCTTGTTCCGAAAGGCAATCGCGGATGTGTTTCCGGAGGGCTACCGGTTTGAGCTGGGCCGGGCGGATGTGATCAAAGAGGGCAGGGATGTGAGCCTCTTTGCCTCAGGGCTGATGGTTCAGGAGTGCGTGGAGGCCCTCCCCCTGCTTGAGGCGGCCGGCATCTCAGCGGAGCTGGTGAACATCCACACCATCAAGCCCATCGACCGGGAGGCCATCCTGCGCAGCGCCCGCAAAACGGGCTGTGTGGTGACGGCGGAGAACCACAGCGTCATCGGCGGCCTTTATTCCGCGGTGGCGGAAACGCTGGCCTCCGGCTGCCCTGTTCCGGCGCTGCCCATTGGCATCAACGACATGTTCGGGGAGGTGGGCTTTCTCCCCTACCTGAAAAAACGCTTTCACATGACCAAGGAAGATATCCTTGCGGCTTGCCGGGAGAGCATCCGCAAGAAGGAGGAATTCAAATGAAAATCGCTATCGGCTCTGACAAATCCGGCTACATCTTAAAGGAGGCCATCAAAAAGCAGCTCGTCTCAGAGGGCTGGTCCGTTGACGATCTGGGCACCACGGATCCGGATCAGGCCAAGGGCTTTTTTATCGTCGCCCCCGAGGTGGCAGGCCGGGTGCAGGCGGGGGAATACGAGCGCGCCATCTTAATCTGCGGCACGGGCGCTGGCATGAGCATCGTGGCCAATAAGTTTAGGGGCGTCCAGGCCGTGGCCTGCGAAGGGGTCTATGCCGCCACCATGGCCCGGGTGATCAACAACGCCCAGATACTGTGCCTGGGGGGCTGGATTGTGGCGCCGGAGATGGGCGTTAAAATGGCCCAGGCCTTCTTGGGCGCGGAGTGGCTACAGGGCGTCGAGCCCTGGCGGGAGGAATGGCTGAAAGCGGCTGCCGGGCAGGTGAGCGCCATTGAAGCGGAGCGTTTTGGAGGGAAAGAGGCATGAAGCACGCGATTAAGTTAGGGGTGGTCTGTCTGACGCGCAGCACCTTTGATTATCCGGCAGCGGGGGAGATCTATAAGGGCATCCTTAAGGACTTAAGAAACCTGGAGCAGGTGGATGTCCTGGCGGTGGAGGAGCCCATCATGGACACCCAGGAGGCGGTTAAGACCGGCAACCTCTTTGCCGCAAACCTGGTGGACGGCCTGATCGTCATCAGCGGCACCTTCCATCTGGGGCATCTGCTGCTGGAGATCAAAAAGCGCTGCGACAGGCCGGTTTTGCTCTGGGGCCTTCCGGAATTGCCCTATGACGGAGGGAAAATCCGCCTCAACTCGGTCTGCGGGCTGAACATGAACGCCAGCAACCTGGTGAAAAGCGGCATCACGGATTTCACCTACACCGTGGGGGATCAGGTGGACGAGAACTGGGTGGACGCGGTCCGGATGATCGCCCTGCTCAAACAGACGAAACTGGGGCTGATCGGCTCCAGGGCCCACGGCTTTTTCAATGTGGACATTGATGACCTGGCGCTCTACGGCAAGTTTGGCTGCGTGCTGGACTATGTTACCTTGGGCACGCTGTTTGACATGCCCTTTGATGAAAAGCTGGCGGCCAGGCATCTGGAGCGGATCAAATCCTTCTTTGACACCTCCGCCGTCACGGAGGACAAACAGCGCAAGGTGGCGGAGCTGGCGGCCAAGTTCCAGGCCCTGGCCGAAAAGGAGGGCTTTACCGCCCTGGGCATCCGCTGCTGGCCGGAGTTCGCCCCCGCCTTTGGCATCGCGCCCTGCGCCGCCATGGCCCTGGCCCAGGATGAGGGCCTGATCATCGCCTGTGAGGGGGATATGGACTGCGCGGTGACCATGCTCTGCCACAAGGCCGCCGGCGCCCAGACGCCCTACATGGCGGATTTAAGCCAGGTGAACGCCCTGGAGAACGATGCCCTGATGTGGCACTGCGGCGTGGCGGCCACCGGGCTTGCGGACGGCGTCAGCACCCCCAGCCTGGACACCTATCACGCAGGCGGGCGCGGGGTGACGGCAGGCTTCGTGATGAAGCCGGGCCCCATCAACATGGCCCGCCTGGACAGCATCAGGGGCGAGTACCGCCTTTTCACCCGCCGGGGGGAGGCGATCCCCATGGGCAAGGAGCTGGCCGGCACCTACGCCAAGGTGCGCTTTGAAGACCCCATGGACAAGGTGCTGGACGATGTCATCTACAGCGGCCTGGCCCACCATGTTTCCATGGTGTATGGCGATTTCACCCGGGCCTTTGAGATCTTCGCGCGGCTTAAGGATGTGCCGATGATCTGAGATGAAAGCTTGGCTGAGAAGGGATTTCTATGACAAAGCCTGACCGCCTGCGCCGCTGCTGTTTTACGGGCCACCGGCCCCAGAAGCTTGTGCGGCGGGAGGAGGAGATCAAAGACAGCCTGGAGCGGGAGATCCTCCGGGCGGTGGCGGATGGTTTTGACACCTTCATCACCGGGATGGCCCAGGGGGTGGACCTCTGGGCGGGGGAGATCATCCTGCGGCTGCGCCAGGAAAACCCGGGGCTGGGGCTTATCGCGGCGCTGCCCTATCCGGATTGTGAGCGCCACTGGACGGCCCCCTGGCGGCGGCTGTTCGCGCAGGTCTTAAAGGGGGCGGACCAGGTGGTCTGCTTAAGCCCCCGGTACAGCCGCGCGGTTTATCTCAAGCGGGATCAGTGGATGGTGGACCAGTCCGCCCGGGTGATCGCGGTGTATGAGGGCGCGCCTGGCGGCACCCAGGACACCATCGCCCATGCCAAGGAAAAGGGTGTTGAGATCAAATACGCCTAAGGCGATTTTTAAGCGTCAAGAAGGCCCCGGCATCTGCCCGGGCCTTCTTGATATAAGAGGGTCTTTGCTTTTTCTTATTTTCCCAGCTGCTTATGCAGGCTGAAAAAGGCTTTGGTGTCCCCCAGGAGGATGAAACCGCTTAAGGTGTCGCCCACATAGAGGCGTTTGGCGTATTGGAACAGCTCGCTGTTCTCCTCGATATCCCGGTGCAGCTGCTCCAGCGCCTCCCGGGACAGCCCGCCCTCCTCCACGGTGCCGGCGGAGGCGATCTGGGTGCCCATGGTCTTCACCATGTAGGGGGGCACCGGCATCACATATTCCTTCTGGCCGCCGGCCGCGTTTTCCCCGGCGATAGCGCCCTGCTGCTTGGCGATCATCCACAGCCCGTACCAGCGCTGGTCCATCATGGCGCAGTCGCCCGCGGCATAGATGCCGGGCAGGTTGGTGCGCATGCGGTTGTCCACGGTGATGAAGCGGTCCACCGCCACGCCGCTGTCCTTCAGGTATTCCAGGCGGGGCCGCACCCCGGCGGAAACCAGGATCAAATCCGCCGGGAAAAAGCTGCCATCCTCCAGCCGCACGCCCTCTGCCCGGCCGTTTTCGTCCGGGACGATCTCCGCGATATAGGCATCGGTGGTCACCTGGGTGCCCTCCTGCTCCACCAGGGAGGTGAACAGCTCCGCCGCGCGCTCGTCCAGCTGGCGCATCATCAGCCGGGGCAGGCGCTCTAAAATCAGGCTTTCCAGGCCCCGCTGGTGCAGCGCATAGGCGGCCTCCAGGCCCAACACGCCCCCGCCGATGACGATGGAGCGGCTGGCGCCCGCGATCCGGCCCTCAATGCGCAGGGCGTCCTCCATCGTCCACAGGGTTTCCACCCCGCCAAGGTCAAAGCCCTTGGTGGGGGGCAGGAAGGAATAGCTGCCGCTGGCCAAAATCAGGCTGTCATAGGGCAGGCGCTCCCCGTTTGCTAAAACCAGGGTTTTTTCCTCCGGGAGCAGGCGGACAACGCGCTTATTTAATCGCAGCTCAAAGCCCTGCTGGGCATACCATTCCGCCGGGTTGATATAGAGCTTCTGCGCCTGGGCGCGGTCATGGAGCACCTCACAGAGGCGCTGGCGGAAATAGGGGAGGTGGCTGTCCTGGGACAAAATAGTGACGCGGCAGGCCGGGTCCTGCGCCCGGGCCGCCTGGGCCGCGGACAGGCCCGCGATGGAGCTGCCGATGATAACGATATGCTGTGAAGCCATTTTGCATTCCTCTCCTTCTGTCCTGGCAAACCGTCCTATCATACCCCAAAAAATCAAAGTGAACAAAAAACGGCGCCCCGCTCCACCTGACGGGCCAGCCCAGGGGGGCTTTGAGATTTATTCGCCGTTATCCCCGTTGAGGTCGTCAAAATAATCCGCCTTACTCACGTTGATGCGGATCAGCGCCCGCATCTGCAGAACCCGGAGATTGCGGGTCACTTTTTCCTCCAGGGCTTCCTGCAGGGCGGCCTGGGTTTCCTGGTGGTCTGTTTCCGCCCGTTCCAGATCGATTTCATCCGGCCTCTGGGCGATGGTGCTTAAAATATGCACGCTGTTGCTGTCTATTTCGGCGGTGCCGCCGAATACGGCCAGTTTTTTCTCCACCCCGTCATTGATGATGCGCAGC
Source organism: Clostridia bacterium (assembly GCA_036825095.1). GTDB lineage: Bacteria > Bacillota > Clostridia > Christensenellales > Aristaeellaceae > UBA6115. The sequence goes on from DAISYX010000032.1 coordinate 9,175, forward strand.
ACGCCGTCGCCCAGGGCGGTAAACAACGGCGCGTGGCCGGGCAGCACGCCCCGGTCGCCGTCAATGGCGCGCATGATGATCATATCCGCCTTCTCGACAAACTTCAGCCCCCGGGGGGTGGTGATGGTCAGGTCGATTTTTTTCTTGCCCGAAGGATTGGCCGTGTTGTCCGACATCTCAGCCGCCCTCTTGCTGCCTAAACCGGTCCAGGACCTCCTGGATGGAGCCGGCGTTTAGGAAATAGCCCTCGGGGATGTCATCGTGCACGCCCTTGATGATCTCTTTAAAGCCCCGGATGGTCTCTTCAATCGGGACATGGCGGCCGGGAATGGAGGTGAATTTCTCCGCCACATGGAAGGGCTGGGACAGGAAGCGCTGCACCTTCCGTGCCCGGCTGACCGTTTGCTTGTCCTCCTCGGAAAGCTCGTCCATCCCCAGAATCGCCACGATGTCCTGCAGGTCCTTGTAGCGCTGCAGGATGCTTAATACCGCCTGGGACACCTGATAATGCTCCGCGCCCACGATATTGCTCTCCAGAATCCGGGAGGAGGAGGCCAGGGGATCAATGGCCGGATAGATGCCCTGCTCCACGATGGACCGGGACAGAACCGCCACCGCGTCCAGGTGGGCGAAGGTGGTGGCTGTGGCGGGGTCCGTGAAGTCGTCCGCCGGCACGTAAATGGCCTGCACAGAGGTGATGGAGCCGCTTTTGGTGGATGTGATGCGCTCCTGCAGGGCGCCGATCTCAGTCGCCAGGGTGGGCTGATAGCCCACAGCGCTGGGCGTGCGCCCCAGGAGGGCGGACACCTCGGAGCCGGCCTGGACGAAACGGAAGATGTTGTCGATAAAAAGGAGCACATCCTGCTGTTTTTCGTCCCGGAAATACTCCGCCATCGTCAGCCCGGTCAGGCCGACCCGCATCCGCACCCCGGGGGGTTCGTTCATCTGGCCAAAGACCAGGGCGGTGTTGTCAATCACCCCGGAATTTTTCATGTCATAATACAGATCGTTCCCTTCCCGGGTGCGCTCGCCAATGCCCACAAAGACGGAGTGCCCGCCGTGGCCGCTGGCGATGCTGTTGATCAGCTCCATGATCAGCACCGTTTTGCCCACGCCCGCGCCGCCAAACAGGCCGATCTTGCCGCCCTTGGAGAAGGGGCAGAGCAGATCAATCGCCTTGATGCCCGTTTCCAGCATCTCAGGCTCGCTCGCCTGTTCCATCAGGTTGGGCGGCGCCCGGTGGATGGGCCATTTCTGCGGGGACTGGATGGCGGGCTGGTTGTCAATCGGCTCGCCCAGCACATTTATCATGCGCCCCAGCACCTCGTCCCCCACGGGGACGACGATCGGCGCGCCCGTATCCCGGCATGCCATGCCGCGCCGCAGGCCGTCCGTCGGGTACATCGAAATGCAGCGCACCGTGCGGTCGCCCAGATGCTGCATCACCTCCATCAGGATGTTTTTCCCCTCAAAGGGCACCTCGATGGCGTTGTACAGGGAAGGCAGTTCGCCCTCAAAGCGGATGTCCACCACCGCGCCTATGATTTGAATGATTTTGCCCATGCTTTTATTTGTCATTTCCCACGCCTACATTCCAAAATTTGCCCCTCCGATGATCTCGCTGAGTTCCTGGGTGATGGCCGCCTGGCGCTCGCGGTTGTATTTCATGGTCAGATCCTCGATGAGCTCTGAGGCGTTCTTTCCCGCCGCGTTCATGCTGACCATGCGGGCCGCCTGCTCGCTGGTGCCGGATTCGGAAAACGCCCGGAACAGGCTCATGTGCATATACAGAGGGATGATATGCGCGATGACCGTGTCCAGATCCGGCACGTATGTTCGTTCCGGCCTCCCGCCTTCAGGCGCCTGCGCCGTTTGAACCGGGAGCAGCCGCTCCACCTTTGCCGTATAACTCAGCACATTTTCTAACTGCGTATAGGCAACAAACAGCTCGTCCGCCTCGCTTGAGAGATACTGCTCCGTCATCCACTTCGCCAGGCGCTCGCTGTCATAATACATCTGGGAATCCGGAAGCCCGCTGATATCCCGCAGGATATTCTTGCCCTTCTTCTTGAAAAACTCCTGGCCCTTGGAACCTATGGTGAGGATTTTTTCGTTCTTCCCCTCCATATGGTGCAGGGCGGCGGAGAGGACATTGGCGTTATACGTTCCCGCAAAGCCCCGGTCGCTGGTCAGGACGATATAAAGAGAATGCTTAACCTCCCGCCCGGCATAGAAAGCGTTTTTGCGCGCCTGCGGATTCTGGCCCAGCTCTTGCGCCTGGCGCCTGATGTCCCGGTAGATGGGGCGGACGCCTTCCAGCTGGGCCCGGATCTTGTGCAGCTTTGTGGAGGCGATGGTGTCCATCGCCTTGATGATCTGCGCCGTGGATTTCACGTTGCCGATCCGCTGCTTGATGTCTTTCATCGAGGCCAAAACAGTTTCTCCTTTAGATATAGTCGCACAGTTCTTTGGCCTGGGCGATGGCGGCCTCGATTTGTTGGGCCAGCCCGTCTGACAGCTCCCCGCTTCTTCTGATTTCTTCCTTGATGTGGGGGGCGTTCTCCTCCACATAGTTTAGGAAGTCCTTCTGGAAGCGCAGCAGGTGTCGGGTTTTGATGCCGGCCAGATGCTTGTTGCTCAGGGCAAACAGGATCAGGATCTGGTCTTCCACCGGCATGGGCCGGTATTGCCTTTGTTTCAGCACTTCCATGATCTGCTCGCCGTGCCTTAAGCGGTCAGAGGTGTTCTGGTCCAGCTCCACGCCGAACTGGGCGAAGACGGCCAGCTCGTTGTACTGGGCGAACTCGATCCGCAGGGGGCCCGCCAGCTGTTTCATCGCGGGGATCTGGGCGGAACCGCCCACCCGGGAGACGGACAGGCCGGGGTTGATGGCCGGCCGGAAGCCGTGGTTGAACAAATCCGCCTCCAGATAAATCTGCCCGTCTGTAATAGAGATGATGTTTGTGGGGATATAGGCGGAAATATCCCCCGCCTGGGTCTCCACAATGGGCAGGGCCGTCAGCGTGCCGCCGCCGTATTCCCGGCTCATGCAGGCGGCGCGCTCCAGCAAGCGGGAGTGCAGATAGAAAATATCCCCTGGATAGGCTTCCCGCCCCGGCGGCCGGCGCAAAAGCAGGCTGATGGCGCGGTAGGCCACGGCGTGCTTGGACAGATCGTCATAAACAATCAACACGTCCCTGCCCTGATGCATCCATTCTTCCGCGATGGCGCAGCCAGCAAAGGGCGCGAAATACTGCAAGGAGGTGGGGTCGCTGGCGGTGGACAGCACCACGGTGGTATAGTCCATAGCGCCTGTTTCGCGCAGCACCCGGATAATCCGGGCGACGGTGGAGGCCTTTTGGCCGATTGCCACATAGACGCACAGCACATCCCGGCCCTTCTGGTTGAGGATGGCGTCAATGCCGATCGCCGTTTTTCCCGTCTCACGGTCGCCGATGATCAGCTCCCGCTGGCCCTTCCCGATGGGCACGAGGGCGTCGATGGCCTTGATGCCCGTTTGCAGGGGCTGGTTCACCTCCCGGCGCATGATGACGGTGGGCGCGGGGCTTTCAATCGGGCGGTAGCCTTCCGCCCTGATGGCGCCCTGGTCGTCTACCGGCTCCCCAAGGGCGTTGACCACCCGGCCCAGCATGCCGTCACCCACCGGCACCTCCGCCATTCTGCCGCTTAAACGGACGGGATCGCCTTCCTTGATCCCCGCGTCCGACCCCATGACAACCACGCCGATGCTGTCCTCTTCCAGGTTCAGGGCGATGCCATAAGTGCCGTTTGAGAACTTCACCAGCTCCCCGCTCATGGCGCTGGTTAAGCCATACACCCGGGCGATGCCGTCCCCTATCTGGATGACCACCCCGGCCTCGGCAAAATCGGGCTTTGCGGAATAGGATTGTATCTGTTGTTTGATGACGCTGGTGATCTCATCCGGTTTGATGTGCATAAGAGCCTCCTTTCCTCAGGTATTCTCTTAATCCATCCAGTTTGTGCCGGATGGTCGCGTCAAAAACGCGGCCTTCCACCAGCACATAAAAACCGCCGATCACATCCGGATCGATCGCTGTTTTTGTGAGAATCTGCATGTTCACCTGCTTTGCGATAACGCTGCTGATTGCGTCAATCTGTTGTGGTGACAGCGGCGTGGCAGAGACGATCTTCGCCTCCGTCCGGCCCAGGCGGCGGTTTTGCCGGATCATGTATTCCGACAGGACGGGCAGAATCAGGCCCACCCGGTTCTTGCGGACCATCAGCTGCAAAAAGCCCGGCAGATGGCCGCCGATTAAGCCTGAAAAAGCCTTTTGGAGCAGCGCGTCCTTCTCTCTTTTGGGGATTTGCGGGTCCGCCAGAAAAGCGCCGGTCTCCGGGTTGTCCAGCGCCTCATACACCAGCGCCGCCTGAGCCAGATCCTTTTCCGGGCTTCCGTTTTCCGCCGTCAGCTCCAAAAGCGCGTTGGCGTAGCGGTTTTCTATCTTCGCCATTGTGCCTCCTCCAGCTGGGCCAGCGCCTGGTCAAAGTACTGGTTCTGGGCCTCTTCGTCCATGCTCACGGCCATGTGCTCCTGCGCGATCAGGGAGGACAGGTCAATGATTTTCAGCCGCGTTTCTTCCAGGAGGCGCTTGTTCTCTTCCGCGATGCTGGCCCGGGCGCGTTTTTTGATCTCATCCGCTTCCGCCTGGGACTCCTGCAGAAGAAGCCGGCCCTCGTCCTTCGCCTCCTGGCGAGCGGCTTCAAGGGTGTCCAAACGCTCCTGCTGGATGCTCTCTATTTTGACTGAATACTCTTTGATCAGCGCGTTTGACTGGGTTTGGACAGCCGCTGCGTTATCGATATCGCTTTGGATGCTCTCCCTGCGCTTGCGCATGAACTCCTTGACCGGCTTATAGAGGATAAAGGTCAGCGCGATGGCCAGGATGACGCCGTTTAGAAGCTGCATGCCAATCAGGGTAAAGGTTTGTGAATCCAGGCCGAACACGCGCCCTTCAGGCACGGCGGTGGAAACAAAGGCGATGGTATCATTCAACGCAGGTGACCTCACTCGTTCTCTTGGTCAAGCGGAACTTAAGAAAGCAGGTCCACAAAGGTGCTGACCAGGGGGTTTGCAAAGATCATGATGATGGCGATTAAAAGGCCGTAGATGCCTGACGTTTCGGCCATGGCGAGGCCGACAAACATCGCGCTTCGGATATCGTTTGCGGCTTCCGGCTGCCTGGCGATGGAATCGATCGCCTGGACGGCGATTTTTGATTGCCCGAAGGTGGTGAAGATGCCGTTGAGAAGTGCGATTGCGGCGGCGATGTGCGCGACGCTGATGATGGTTGCCAGTTCAGTCATGTTGATTTCCCCCCAAAAATTATTTTCAGATTCTGTAAATGCAGGTCTTGAAATGGCCGTGATAAGCTAAGTGGCGGCGCCCCGGACATACATCAGGCTGATAATCACAAAGATGTAGGCCTGAATCGCGCCAAACACAATGTCAAAGAAGGCGTGCAGCAAGGCCGGTATGCCGATCTGGGCATAAAGCGGCATCAGCCCGTAATAGAGCGTCAGGATGATGGTTCCGGAGAGCATGTTGCCAAACAGCCGAAAGCTCAGCGAAATCGGTTTTGCCAATTCCCCCACCAGGTTTAGGGGGAAGAAGATGGGGCTTGGTTCAAAATAGCTCCTCAGATAGGCGCCCTTGCGGTGCCGCAATCCCATGAAAAACATCAGGAAAAAGCTGGCGAAAGCCATGGCAAAGGTGGTCGTCCAGTCCGCCGCCGGGGACCTGAGGCCAAAGGTGCTAAAGAGCGCGCTGGACAGAATAAACACAAAAACAGTAAAGAACCAGGGCGATATATACGAGAGCTTTTCGCCCAGCGTACCGCTGGAAAACTTGTCAAAGGTTTCGATGACGGCTTCCACCGCATTCTGAAACCCGCGGGGGATCTTCTTGAAACGCCTGAGCCTTATCCGGACGACCAGGGCCAGGGCGATCAGCACCGCCATAATGATCCAGGTGTTAACCACCGTCTCCGTTATCCAGATTTCAAGGCCCCACAGGTTGAGAACCCGCAGGTTTTCCACGTTTAACATGAGAAGTCACTCACCTCCTTTGGCGCTTTTTGCTTCGTCTTTTTTTGCAGGCTTAAACCTGACGGTGTAGATGGCCAGCTGGTAGGCAAGGACGCCGACGACCACGCCCCACAGGCTGACCTGCTCAACCAGCGCCCCCAGCAGCAGCGCGGCCGCGGAAAGGCCCAGCCTTAAAAGATACTGAAGGGTGACATAGTTGCCGGCACGACCCTTTTCCATGGCAAGCGTTTTGTCCACGGCGCGTTCCAAGAGAAAGATTTTCAGGATGCTGACGGCCCCGCCCAGCAGCGCGCCCAGCATAAACGGAAGGAAAGCCCAGGAACGATAATAGATCGCGGAAATAATGATGCACAAAAGCGTGATGGCCACAACGGTGATGATTAACCGTCTGGCCAAATCCGACAGCCCCAGGGCTTTTTCTGCTCCGTTATCCGTTTTCAAGCTGCTCCTCTTTCCTGCCGGGCATTTTTAATAAGGATCGTATCGCGGCCCCGACGCCCAAAATAGAAAAAAGCAGCAGCCAGGGGGAGGCGCCGGTCAGATCATCCGGGTGTTTTCCAAG
>DAISYX010000033.1:0-12661 GCA_036825095.1 Clostridia bacterium
GTGAATTTCGCCCTTGCGGATCGGTGCTTTAGCGAGTATAATATGTAATTGGCACATCCTTGCGCCATGCAAGTCATGGCGCCATATGTCCATGAGGAGGTGAAAGAGATGGATTACGAACTGCTTTACATCATCGACACGGCCGTAGAGGAAGAACCCCGTCAGGAGCTGATTGAGCGCTACAACGCGTTGATCGCCCAGCACGGCGGCAAGGTGGAGAAGGTGGAGGAGTGGGGCAAGCGCCGCCTGGCTTATCTGGTGGATGACAAGCCCGAGGGCTATTATGTCCTGCTGCACTTCTCCGCTGACCCGGTCTTCCCCAAGGAATTGGAGCGCAACATGCAGATTGACGACAAAGTCATGCGCTACCTGGTTACCCGTGTTGAACACAAGCGGTCCAACGTCAAGCCCCGCGCTCAGCGGCCTGCCCCCCAGGCAGTCCCCGCCCCGGCGCCCGCTGTGACGGCTGAGATCGTCCCTGACGAGGAGTAAGGGGGGCCTTCATTGAACAAGATTTTCCTGATTGGTAACCTCACCCGGGATCCGGAGCTGCGCAGCACCCAAGCCGGCATCCCTGTGTGCACGTTTACGGTGGCGGTCAACCGCCGGCGTCAAGGCGCGGAGGCAGGCCAGGCGGAGGCGGACTTTTTCCGCGTCACCACCTGGCGGCAGCTGGCTGAGAACTGCAGCCGCTACCTGGCCAAGGGCCGCAAGGTGGGCGTATCAGGCACCCTGACGCTGCAGAACTACACCGGCAACGACGGGCAGCTGCGCTACAGCCTGGAGGTGCAGGCGGACGAGGTGGAGTTCCTCACCCCCAGGGGGGAGGCAGGGGACGCGCCCGGCCGGCCGATGCCTCCCGCGGCGGCGCCTGACACCGACACCGGCGGCTTCGTCCGGGTGGACGAGGACGACCTGCCCTTCTAAGCCACAGAATGTTAAGGAGACGACAAAATGTCTGAGCAAACCGAGAGAAGGCCGCGCCCGCGCGGCAGGCGCCCGCGCCGCAAGGTGTGCGATTTTTGCGCCAACAAGGTGGAGTACATCGACTATAAGGACACCAACCGCCTGCGCCGCTACATCAACGAGCGCGGCAAGATCAGCCCCCGGCGGATGCTGGGCACCTGCGCCAAGCACCAGCGGCAGCTGAGCGAGGCCATCAAGCGCGCCCGTGCCATCGCGCTGATGCCCTACGCGGCGGACTGAGCCAGGCCAACACCGCGCCCCACCCGGGGCGCTTTTTTTATCCCCAGGGTCAACACTTTGCCTCTCTGATTCGTTATCCTGTTGAAAGGAGGCGCGGATGATTACCAGGCTGTACGCCCAGTTCTATCAGGAAATGCTCCATTTCCTCCAGTCCCTGACCCGGAACCGGGCGGAGGCGGAGGATTTGTGCCAGGACACCTTTATGCGGGCCCTTCAGCATGCGGATCGCTTTGAGGAAATGGAAGACGCCCAGTGCCGGGCCTGGCTGTACCGCACGGCAAAAAACCTCTTTATCGACCGGGCGCGCCGGGGCAGCCGCCTGCGTTTTGAAGCTCTTTCAGAGCAGGGCCGGGAGGACGACACCAGCCAGGTCTATGTGGCCCAGATGCTGGCCCTGCTTGAACCCAGAGACCGCGCGCTTTTTTACCTGCGGCACTTTGAGGGCATGAACGCCACAGAGCTTTCTGAGCAGTTCGGCTTGCCTGCCTCCACCATCCGCTCCCGGCTGCTGAAAAGCCGGGCCATCCTGAGCCGGCAACTATATCAACAAAGGAGAGAGGAACCATGACCACACCGCTAAAAAAACTCACCATCAACAGCGCCCTGTGTGATTTGACCGGGCTTAGCGAGGAGCGCATCGCCCCCTACAGCAGCCTGCAGATCAACGCCAGCGTCATTGTGCTAAGCCCAAAGGCCCAGGCCCTATTAGCCCGCATTCCGGTAGACATGAACGCCGCCAGCATCATCCAGGCGGTGGAAGGAATGCAGATGAGCGTCAAAAACGGCAAGTTTGAGATTGTCCCAGGCGCTCCTCCCCGGCAGCCCACGATGCTGATGGTAAACGGCAGGCTGATCATCCGCCCCGGCAGCCAGGAGGCGCTTAAGGGCTACCACAGCATCCACGTAAACGGCAAGGTGCTCTACCCCAAGAGCCTGGAGGGCTTTATGGCGGGCGTTCAGATAAACGGCAAGGCCGTCCCCTACCCGGATGAGGCCATCTTGATTGACGGCAAGCTGCAGGTGGACGCGCTGTTTATCCTAAGAGCAAAGAAGGCGCAGTACTTCGTCACCGACAGCGTGGCCCTGACGGCGGAAAACCTGAACCTGAACGCCCTGATTCAAAAGGGCGCCCGGTTTATCACCCCCAAGGCCTATATCACAGAAAGCGCCCTTACAGAAGCCCTGCCCCTCTTTGATGACGAGGCCCGGATCATCCCTGTTCCCGCGGGCTATGCCTTTGTGGAGGGCGCTGAAAGCCTGGATGAGGGCCTCCTTTCCCAGCACGGCGCCCGGCTGTTTTCCCCCGGCGACCTGGTCATTGAGGAAAAGCAGGAGGGGCTCTTAGGGCAGCTTAAGGGGCTGATCGTCTCCGGCAGCGTTTTGCTGCCTGAGCGCCTGAAGGAAGCCTTCTTAGCGCTAAAACCCCAATACAGGCAGCTGAATACCTATAAGGGCCTTCTGCTGCGCGACCGGGGCACGCTTTCCCTCACCCAGGCCATGCTGCGCCAGCACCCGGAAGGGCTCACCGTGGCGGACTGCGGCGCGATGACCCTGGAGGAGGCCATCAGCGCCCGGGAAATCCTGGACAAGCTCACCCTGATGGACTGCGGGGCGGTACAGGGCTACGCCCATCAGCAAAGCGCCCTGGAACAGGTATCCAAAGATGTGGGCGCCATCACCCTTGTGTCCGATCCGCAGGAAGAAAACCGGGAGGAGGACCCCTTGCATGAGAAAATTAACACAGCCCATTTTACCTTTTGAATCAAAAAACATCCCCAAAGGAGACTGGTATCACCTCAGCCCGCGCCAGCAAAAAAAGGCGCTGGAGGACGAGGTGCGCTGGGAGATGGATCGCCTGGGGCTGCATATCTATTAAATAAAAATTATAAAACCCGGGGACGGCAAGCAGTCGTCCCCGGGTTTTATGTGCCTTTAATTTCTTAGCAACAGCTTGGTCAGATCCGCGATCGCCGCCTTCACCGGAGGCGCGCTCTGGCTGAGCTCCTCAATCTTGGCGCAGCCATGCAGCACCGTGCTGTGGTCCCGCCCGCCCAGCATCTCCCCTATTTTGGGCAGGCTGGCCTCGGTGAGCTTGCGGGAGAGGTACATGGTCATCTGCCGGGGCACCGTGACGTTGCGGCTGCGCCGGGGCCCGCGCAGGTCTTCCTCGCTGACGCCATAGTAGGCGGCCACCGCCATCATCACGTCAAAGCAGGTGACGCTGCGGGGCTGGTGATCGTTGATGATCTCCCGCAGGGCCTCCTGGGCCAGGGAGAGGCTGATCTCCTGGCCGGAAAGGGAGGAATAGGCCGCCAGCCGGGTGAGGCTGCCCTCCAGCTCCCGGATGTTGCTGTCCACATTCTGGGCGATCATCTGAATCACATCCTCGCCCACCTGGATGCCCTCTTCCTTGGCCTTTTGGCGCAGAATGGCGCAGCGGGTGTCCATGTCCGGGCGCTGGATATCTGCCAGAAGCCCCGAGAGAAAACGGCTGCGCAGGCGCTCCTCCAGCTTGGCGATCTCCTTGGGCGGCCGGTCGGAGGAGAGAACGATCTGCTTCCCCGCGTTAAACAGGGCATTGAAGGTATGGAAAAACTCCTCCTGGGTGGAGTCCCGCCCCGCGATGAACTGGATATCGTCAATCAAGAGCACGTCCACACTGCGGTACTTCTCCCGGAACTGGATGTTGCGGTTGGTCTGGATGGCGGTGACCAGCTCGATGGTGAAGGTTTCGCTGGTGACGTACTCCAGCCGGGATTCCGGCCGCTGCTGGAGGATATAGTGGCCGATGGCGTGCATCAGGTGGGTTTTGCCCAGGCCCACGCCGCCATAAATAAACAGGGGGTTGTAGGCGTCCGCGGGGGATTCCGCCACGGCCAGGGAGGCGGCATGGGCAAAGCGGTTTCCGGAACCCACCACGAAGGATTCAAAGGTGTACTTGTCATTCAGCCGGGGCAGGGCCTTGCGCACCACGGTGGCGCCGTTTTGATAGTCCGAAGCCTGCCGGGGGGTGAGGATGCTCAGCTTCAGCTCCTTGCCGGAGGCCTGCTGGAGGGCGGAGGAAATCAGCGCGGAATAGCGCGGCACCACAAACTGGTGATAAAAATCCGTCTCCGCCTTGACGAAGTACTGGTCTCCCGAAAGGTCCAAGGGCCGAAGCGCCCGCTCAATCCAAGTGGAATAGGTCACATCGGACATCTCCGCGTGCATCAGCTGACAGGCCCGTTCCCAGATTGATTGATAGTTCAATGCGCGACTCCCAAAGCAAAAATTATACAATAGTTATGCACAGGCAAGGGGTAAAAAAAACAGCGCTTTGCCGGTAGACACTCGCTGTGGCTGTGGATAAGCCACTGTGGATAAGTGCGCTCCGCCCTTTGCTCCACGCGCTTATGTTAGCACGAAAGCGGGTGCAGTTCAAGTTTTCAAGGGCTCGGATAGGCTGCATGAAAGCGAACTTGTTGATAAATTTCCGGCCTACCCCTTGTGGTGGGGTGATCCCTCAGCCACCAAATGAAGGGGGTTGCCGTATATCAATTGTATAAATCTCGTATATTTTACGCATTTATTATCAAAAAGCGCCATATATTAATTTCCCGTAGCAGGCGGCACGCTGGCTTTTGCCCAGAGGATTGCTTTATAATGAGGCATATCTGAGCGACAGGAGGATACGGGCATGGCAAGCGCCGCAAGAACCCGCTTCACCAAAAAGGAGCGCAGCTGGATTCTGTATGACTGGGCCAACTCCGTGTACGCCACCAACATCATGGCGGCCATTTTTCCCACCATCTTTGTAGCTTTCGCGGGGGATCAGGGGGATATCTGGTGGGGCTATGGCACCAGTTTCGCCACGCTGGTGGTGGCCCTCCTGGCGCCGGTTTTAGGCGCCATCGCGGACTATCAGGGCATGAAGAAAAAGCTGTTCACCCTGTTCATGCTCTTAGGCGTGGTGTTCACCGCTTCCATGGCCATCACCAACGACTGGCGGATGATGCTGGTGGGCTATGTGATCTCCCGGATTGGTTTTTCCGGCGCCAACCTTTTTTATGACAGCTTCCTGACGGATATCACCACCAACGAGCGCATGGACACCGTGTCCTCCTGGGGCTATGCCATGGGCTACATCGGCGGCAGCACCATCCCCTTTGTCATTTCCATCGCGGCGCTGATGACGCTAGGCTATTCAAACCCCTTCGCCCAGCGGTTCTCCATCCTCATCGTGCCCGTCTGGTGGCTGGTGTTCTCCATTCCCTTCCTGAAAAACGTGGAGCAGGTGCACTATATCCCAAGGCCAGAGCGCATCTCCTTGAAGGGCATCTTTGGCAGCATCTTAAACACCGCCCGGGACATCGCGGCGCAAAAGGGCCTTTTGCTCTTCATCATCGCCTATTTTTTCTATATCGACGGCGTGGGCACGGTGATCAGCATCTCCACCGCCTATGGCACCGCCCTGGGCCTGGGCGCCACAGGCATGATTTTGGCGCTGCTGGTCACCCAGATTGTGGCGATGCCCTCCTCCATCCTCTTTGCCCGCCTGGCCAAAAAAATCAGCACCCGCCGGGCCCTGATGGTGGCGATTTCCGTCTACATGTTCATCTGCTTTGTGGGTTTCATCATGGGTTTCACCCTGGAACCCCACCAGTCGCGCTATCAGGACGCCTTTGCCCTAAGGCGCGGGGCCATCGTCCAACAGGTTGAAGACGCGCCCTGGGCCCAGGAGGAGAGCGGCCAGGGCGCCCTTGACCAATACCTCCAGTCCGCCGGCCGGGCCATTGTGGCTGATGACAGCCAGGCCCTTGAAAACCTTACCCTGGGCCTGGATGACCCGGCCCTGGCCCTGTCGGCGGAGGCTTCTCTTTCTGCGGGGCTTGCCGACTTTGCCAGGGAAGAAGCGGAGGCCATCAGCGGCTATCAGGCCGCTATCCGCTTTTCCACCCGGCTTTTTTGGGCCATGGCCATCCTGGTGGGCACCATGCAGGGAGGCATTCAGGCGGTCAGCCGCAGCTATTTCGGCAAGCTGGTGCCCAAGAAACGCTCCAACGAGTATTTTGGCTTCTTTGATATCTTCGGCAAGTTCGCCGCCGTGATAGGCCCTTTGCTATATGCCGTTATCAGCAACCTCACCGGGCGTTCTTCCTTTGGCGCCTTGGGTCTGCTGGGGCTCTTCCTATTGGGCTTTATCTTCCTGCTGGTCGCGAAAAAGCCTCTGGACGCGCTGGAAGCGGAGCGGGCGCTCGCTCTTTCTGACCAGGAGTAAAAACTCTGCCCCTCCCTGCACTGCCTTTGTTGCCGGCAGCCTTCTTATGCCCCTTGCGGGGCAGGCGGTTTCTCCGCCTGGCGCCCGTGTCCGCCGGGCTAATCCCACCGGCAGACCAATACAGGGCCAATTGATTCGCATTGAATCGATTGGTTTTTTTCTGTTTCATACGGTATCACAAGGGTATCTTCCCAGAAGTATCAGTTGCGGCATATGACCGAAATACGCCCAACATCGGGCAGAGGGAAAGAACAAATGGCTGACACCGAAAAGAAGCAGGGAACATCCGGCAGGAAGTATTCCAAAAGGGCACAGGAAGAGATCGCCAAGACGATGCGAAAATTCAAACGCGGCACCCTGAAGTCCAGTTCCGGCCACAAAGTGACCAGCCGGGACCAGGCGATTGCCATCGGCATTTCCGAAGCGCGTGATAAAGGGCTCAAAACGCCCCCGGAAAAAGACAAGGACTAACACCTCATGAATAATGATCGGAGGGACATATGAATCAAGATAAACAGGCTGAAAACCAGGCCGGGCAAGGAAAACCGTATGGAGACCAAGCTCATTTTTGATGATGATTTTCCGAGCGCCAAACGCCTTGCAGGCAAAACAGCGCTCATCACCGGCGGGGACAGCGGGATCGGTCGCGCCGTGGCGGCAGCTTTTGCCAAGGAAGGGGCAAAAGTCGCTCTCACCTACCTGGAGGAAAGCAAAGACGCGCAGGATACGGCTGAATACATCAAGCGCCTGGGCGGTGAGGCCATCCATATCAATGGCGGCCGCTTCCACAATACCTGATGGAAGCCAACAGGCAAGCGCCCCGCCGGAAAACTTCCGCGGGGCGCTTGGTTGATATAGCCTTTTTTAGCCGAAAAGCAGGCTGGGCAGCACGGTGACGATCTTGCGCCGGGAGCCGCTCATCATGCGCACCAGCCCCATCTGGCCGGCGCTGCCTGTGCGCACATGGGTGAGGGCCTGGGTCACCCCCCGCTGCCGCAACAATTCGGACCCGGCGGACAGAAGGGACCGGGCCACGCCCCGGCGGCGCATATCCCGCTGCACATAGACCATCACAAGGGCCGCGGTGTCAGCGCTGGCCCCGGTCATCATCACCTCCGCGATGGGATGCCCGCCCCGGTAAAAGCCCAGGGCCAGAAAATAGGGCTGCTGCATCTGAAGGGTGAGGTAATCGTGCCCGATGGGCGAGAGGCGATATTTATTAAGGCGCTGAAGAAAGGCGTACTGATCCTGCACGGTTTCCAGGGGCACGGAGGCAAACTCGCAGCCCATAGGCGGCTGGGAGGGGCCCGCGGGCAGCTGCACCAGGTATTCCTCCCGGGCATCCTCCGTGGAAAAGCCGTTCTGGGTGTAGAAGTTCAGCATGTCAAACTGGGTGGGGGGCAGCTCGGTGTAGATGCGGCCCTTCACGCCCGGGAAGGCCGCGCGCATCTGCTCGCAGCGCCCTAAAAGCGCGCCCAGCAGCAGGTTTCTGGCGGAAGGCTGAGACTTGATATCCAGATACAGATGCAGCGGACGCTCAGGTATCCCCTCCTCCTGAAAGCTCAGCACCACAAAACCCACGCCCATCTGGACGTACTGGTCATTGGCGGCGAAAAAAACATCCTCAGCGGGAACGCCCGAAAAGGGGGCGCTTGGGTGAGATAGTCGCATGTGCGCTCCTTGAAATTATTGCCACTCAAATTCCTGGCGGCCGCTGCTGCCCGGGGTCAGGTCGTAGACCACTTTGCGCACCTGGGGGCTGGCAGCGCGAACGCGGGCGGTGAACCGCTCCAGCATATCATAGGGCAGTCTGGCTGCCTGGGCGCCTGACTCGCCCCCTTGGTGGCTGGCGGTCAGCGCGCGCAGCATGATGAGGGCGGCGCCCTGGTCCGGGTGGTTGGGCAGGCGGTGAAGCACGGCAAAGTACTTCCACAGCTTTTTGTTTAAGCCTGCCGCGAGGATTTCCTCGCTGAAGATGGCGTCCACCTGACGCAAAAGCGCCAGCTTCTGGGGCGTGCACTCCCCGGACACTCTCAGCGCCAGCCCCGTCCAGGGAAAGGGCTGCATCTGGGTGATTTCCTGAGACATGCCCAGCTCTTCCCCCACAAAGCGGATCTCTTCCTTGAAAAGCTCCGATAAGGGCATCAGCACCGGCTTGTCCTGCGTGATGCGGGGCATGGGCGTGGCGGCCGTATCCCCATCCATCAGCTGGCTGGCGTTGGCCGGCAGCAGCAAAAGATCATAGTCCATGGTCCGCATGGCGTCTTCCAGCAGCTCCTGAAGGGTGCGCAGGATCACCGCCTGCTTGTCCTCCGGCTTATCCAGGCCCTCAAGCGCCTCCACAAAGTGGCTTTCAGCGTGGATCACCTTCAGGTTCAGCCCCAAACGGTCCCGGTAATACGCCAAAAAGCGCTCGGTTTCCCCCTGGCGCAACAGCCCTGAATCCACGTACAGGCACTGAAGCTTGTCCCCCAGCACCCGGTGGGCCAGCACGGCGTTCACGCCGCTGCTAAGCCCCCCCGACATGATGCACACCGCCCTGCCCTCGCCCACCCGGCCGGCAATGGCGGCCTTGGCCTGGGCGATAAAGGCTTCCTCGCCCCACCAGGGCGTGCAGCCGCAGACCTGGGTGGCAAAGCGCAAAAGCAGGTCCATCATGTCCATGTCATTGGCTTCCAATTGGAAGTGCAGGGTGTAGACCCGCTTTTCCGGATGCTGGGCGCCGATGACCGCATCCTCCCACTGGGCCAGGGGCGTCATCCCCTCCGGCAGATGCAGGGGGCTTAAATAGGTCAGCTGGCGCTCGATCTCCTCCAGGTCCCCCGTGATGGCGGAAGGGAAAAAACGCACCGTGGCCACATCCTTGACCGTGCGCTTCTCCCAGGCCTCTGCCCCCAAAAGCGCTGCCGCCACGGGGGCCGCGTCCCCCAGGGCCAGCGCCGGAATATTCAGGTGCATCAGCTCCGGATCGATCTCGCCGGTAAACTGGCCGGATACGCCGCCTGCCAGCACCAGCCCCTGGGGCGCTATGGCGCGGATATCCCGGGCCAGGGTGCTGCCAGGCAGAATGCGGCAATAGATTTTTTCCGCCCTTAGCCGGCTGGCCAGGGCGGCCGCATACTGCTTATCAAAGTTTAGGATAATCAGCTGATCCTGCATAAACCCTCTTTCCCTTAGTTGACGGCCCCGTCCACGGTCCAGAACTCAGTGTGCTCCATCACCCACTTGTAGGCGTAGGCGTTAAGCGCCAGCTGGGTCTGCTGGTTGGCGATACCGGTCTGGGGAAAATCCATCATGGCCTGAAAGGCGCGCACAGCCTCCTGGGTGCGGTGATCATACTTGCTGTTGATATCCCCGTAGCCGATCAGACCAATGTCCGCCAGCCTGGTTTGCAGCGCCGCCACCTTCTTGCCCTCAAGGCCCCCGCGCAGCACAATATCCGCCAGGTCATGCACCGTGCCATAGCCCTGGATGCGCCAGTCATCCAGCGGGTATAGGGCGCGCTGCACCTTGTCAGGGTTGTTGCCCTCAATCACCTGAATATAGAGGGCGCCCGCAGCGTCCGTCACCGCTTTTTCAACCATCGCCACATGGGTGGTGTCCCCGGAGGGCGTGTAGGAGAAAAACACCCAGTCCCCAGGCTGGGGGATGTAGCTCCCCCGTTCCATCTGCTTGTCCTCCCCCCTGTACCACTGGCTGCCCCAGTCGGTAACAAAGCCGGTGCGGGCGATGTAGCGCCCCTGGGAGAGGAACCAGTTGCGCCCGATGTTGGTGGCGCCATACAGGGGGAACTCCTCGTTCAGCAGGGTAATGCCCAGCTTTTCCTCCGTCTGGGCCACAGACCAGCAGAGAAATTCCGCGCACCACTCCGCCTTGGGGTTGCCGTACCAGGTGCCGTACTTGGTCACGCCGTCCCGCTCCTCGGTATAGCCCAGCTCTTCTATGGCAAGCTCTATCAGGGCGCGGACGCTGTCCGGCACCGGATAGGCCGGCGCAATCTCAGTAAAGGCATCTGCCTCCGCCCTGCCTGTCACCGTCAGGGGTATCAGCAGGCAAAGCAAGGCGATGAAGAATCGCCGCATGTCACTCCTCCCTTGATCGGATTGGTTGATTATACACGCCCATCCCCCTTTAAGCAAGCGCGTCGGCCTTCCCCAGGGCCTCCAGGAGCACCTGGGCCATCTCCTCCGCCTGGATAATCACCAGGCTGCCATAGGGCAGATACAGGGCGCTTTCCAGCTGCTGGCGCAGGGCCCTTAAAAGCCTGACCGCCCGCTCCCGGCCCTCCCGGGGCAAAGAACCCGCCGCCTGGCGCAGGATATAAAGGCAGGCGCTTAAGTAGCTCTGCCAGATCAGGCTCCTCTCCGCCTCCTCCGTAGCAGGGTATTCCTCCGCCCGGGAGAGGGCGTGCAAAAAAGCGGGGTAAAACAGCGCGTCCACCCCCATCCTGAAGGCCTGCTCAAGGCTTGCGCTCTGGCGGCTGCGCATCAGCTCCATGAGGCTGGCCAGAAAGCCCTCCTCCCCCTGCCTGAAGGGGCAGGCCCAGTAAAACAGGCGGTTGAGGCTCTCCAGGGGCGGCGCGTCCGACTCCCCCGCATAGGCCTCAAAGCCCTGGGCGGCCCGCTGCCGGGCGATTTCCTCCAGCAGCTCCATTTTGCTTTCAAAATGATGATAAAAGCTGCCCTTGCTGCATCCCACGGCGTCCAGAATGTCGTTTATCGCGGTGTTCTCATAGCCCCGGTCAATAAACAAAGCCGCGGCCGTATCCACCAGCTCCTGCCGGCGCTTCTCCCCTTTTCGCACGCCTGCCTCCTTTCCTGTTCAGTTATATTCGATCACCTGCTGCACCATGGCGTAGCGGGAGGTGAAAAGCTTCTCCCGGCGGTACACCGTGCCGTCCCTTAAATAGACCCGGTAGGTGTCCACCACAAAACCGGTGCGGGCTTTTTTCAGTTCCTTCTGGGTGCCGGGCGCCAGTTCCGCATTCTGCTGCATCAGGGGTTCGTTGGGCGGCGCGGTGCTGGAGACAAGCTCGGTCTCTAACTGAATGCTCTCCCCCGGCCCTGAGCGCATGCCATAGAACTCCACCGTCATCTTGCGGTCCTGATAGTAGGCGATGATAAAGACGGGGGTGTTTTTGTCGTTTTTGAACTGGAAATCCAGGTTAGGCCAATTGACGGTGGCGTCCAGGCCCTTGTCCACATAGTTGATGGGCCAGGGATGGGGCGAGCGCTCCACGATGCTCATCCCCGCCATGGCGGCGGCGTTAAACAGGGTGGAGGACACCTGGCACACCCCGCCCCCCACATCGTCAATCAGCACGCCCCCCGCAATGGCCGGCGCCCCCCGGTAGCCCTTTTGGATGGTGCGCTGGCCCGTGGCTTCATTAAAGGAGAGGCTCTCCCCGGGCATCAGGGTTCTGCCGCTTAAGGCCTGGGCCGCCAGGGCGATGTTGTGGTTGCGGTCCGCCTCAGAGGTGGTGCTGGTGGTAAAAGAGGCCAGCTGGACAAAGCCGTTTTGCAAGTCCACGCTGGTCACCCGGGGCAGGATAGGGGTGGACTCAAGGCTGATGGTGGCCTGGTAATCCCCCCGGTCCAGGGCCTGGGTGAGGGGCCCGATCAGGTCCGCCGCCTCGATCCTGCGCCCCGGCACGTCCCGGGTAACGGTGAAGGCCTTGGTGGAAAAGTCAAAGGAGGCGATCACCGCGTTGACCGGCTCCCGGTTGATCTGGCTGACGATGCTCTCACACAGCGCGCGCAGATCCTGGGCCTCGTAGGTGACCTGGGTGCGGAAATGCGCCTGATCCCGCCGGGTTTGCTCCACATGGCGCCAGCGCACCTCAAAGGGGGTGAGGTCCTCCCCCACCATCCAGGAAAAGCCCTGCCGGCCGATGGACCAGGCCTCCTCCAGCACCGCCTGGGTGTTGCGCATAAAGGGCAGCTGGGCCTGGGTGATCTGGTAGGCGGTGTCATCCACCTTCAGGGTGATGGCCAGCGCGTTCTGGGCGGCGGCCGCCTGCTGGGCCAGGGCGCTTTGCGCCTGGGGGAAGGTCATCCCGCCGATGGGGTAGCCGTCCACATAGATCTGATCAAAAAACACGCCCGCGCCAAGGGCCTCCGCCTTATAAAGAAAGGCCTGCTCTGCGCGGGAAGCGTTATACACCCAATAGACAATGGCAAGAATCAAAGCAAGGGACAG
>DAISYX010000033.1:12761-15213 GCA_036825095.1 Clostridia bacterium
CTGCCTGTCTGCGGCGCACCCCTTCCCCTCCTTAAGCTGTGGATGAAATGATTGTAGGTTTGGCAAGGGCAAATGTCAAGGAAGCGTCTTGACAAGCGCCTGACTAAACGCATAATATAAGGCAGAATATATCAGGAAGGAGGATATCGCGTTGAAGTTCCATTTTTGCAGCCATTGCGGCAACGTGGTCATGTACATGTTCTCTTCCGGCGTGCCCGTGGTGTGCTGCGGGGAGGAAATGAAAGCCCTGGTGCCGGGCACCGTGGACGCCTCCCGGGAAAAGCATGTGCCCGTGATCGACGTTCAGGGCAGCGTGGTCACTGTGAAGGTCGGCTCCGTCCCCCACCCTTCGGAGGAAAAGCACTACATCCCCTTCATTGTTCTTGAAACCAGCGCCGGCTATCAGGTCCGCCAGCTCAAACCCGGCCAGGACCCCCAGGCCGCCTTCGCCCTGGGCCAGGAGGAGCGCCCGGTGGCCGCCTACGAATACTGTAACCTGCACGGCCTATGGATGGCTGAAGCATAAGAAAAACTAAGGAGAGAGGAAACCTATGAAGAAGTATGTTTGCAATGTCTGTGGCTACATTTATGACGAAGCTGAGGGTGATCCGGACAACGGCGTAGCGGCCGGCACCACATGGGAAAATGTGCCTGAGGATTGGGAATGCCCCCTGTGCGGCGCCCCCAAGGAGGATTTCAGCCTGGTGGAGTAATCCCGCCTCACCCCAGGGCCTGCGGGCCCTTTTTTGTTGCGCATCCTGAATCCGTTTGGTCAAGTCCCCCGGTCTATGTTAAAATAAGCCCAGCCAATGAACAGGGGGTGAGC
Organism: Clostridia bacterium; assembly: GCA_036825095.1. Taxonomy (GTDB): domain Bacteria; phylum Bacillota; class Clostridia; order Christensenellales; family Aristaeellaceae; genus UBA6115. The sequence goes on from DAISYX010000033.1 coordinate 13,588, forward strand.
GCGTTGCGGGTGAAGCTGAAGCTGGTAAGCGGGCTTAACAAGGTGTTTCACGACCAGGAGCCGGAGGGCTACCCCACGGACTGCCCCGCCAGCTTTTTGAGGGGCGAGGTGTTTTCCCTCCAGGCGGCCTTCGCCCTTCTGGGTCCCTGGGAAGGGGAGCTGCCCCGGGTAAGCGTCACCTTTGACTGCGCGCTGCCCCTGAGGATCCGGCAGGTAAGCGGGGTGCCGGTCCGTTTTCCCCGCTATGCTGACAGCGGGGGAAGCTATTTAAGAGACACGCCCGGGATTTACCCGGACATCTTAAGGGATCTGGCGGACACCCGGCACATCTGCCTCTACCCCGGCTTTTGGAGCGCCCTGTGGGTGGATATCGAACCCTCGCCCAATGCCCCGCCGGGGTATTACCCGCTGAAGGTGGCCCTTTTGGCCCAGGACGGCAGGGTGCTTTTGGAAGCCGGCATCACCCTTTCCCTTCTGGACGCGCAGCTGCCGGAGCAAAAGCTGATCTGCTCCCGCTGGCTGCACGCGGACAGCCTGGCTTCCGTCTATCACCTGCCCATGTTTTCCGTGGAGCATATCCGGGTGCTGCGCGGGTTTTTGCACCTGGCAGCCAGACGGGGCGTGAACATGGCCTTAACCCCCATCCACACGCCGCCCATCCTGATCCGGGACGGGCGGGAGCGGCCGGAGGCCCAGCTGGTGGACGTGTTTGTCACCCCCTTAGGCTACACCTTTCGCTTTGCCAAGCTGCGCGATTTTATCAGCCTCTGCCGGCATGAGGGCATCCGGTATTTTGAAATGGCCCACCTCTACAGCCCTCAGGGCGGCTATCAGGCCGCCAGCATCATGGGGGTGAAGGACGGCACCTATGCCCGGCTGTTTGGCCCTGATACCCCGGCGGATGACCCGGAGTACCAGGCCTTTCTGGCCGCCTATATCCCCGCCCTGACGAAGGAGCTTTCCTATATCGATGTGCTGGACCACTGCTATTTCCACCTGACGGATATGCCGGGGGAAAAGGACAGCGAACAGTACCACAAGCTCCTGTCCTTGACAGCGCCCCTTCTGGCCGGCCGGCCCATCATCGACATCCTGCCGGGCCCGGATTTTATCCCGGAGAATACGCCCGGCGTCATTCCGGTGCCGGAATTGGATCAGCTGGCGGGCTTTGAAGGAAAGAGCCGCTGGGCCAGCCTCAGTTCCCGCCGTCACGAGGCCTATCCGGACACCCTGATCGCCATGCCCGCCTGCCGCGGGCGGGTGCTGGGGTTTTTGCTTTACACAGCGCAAATCCCGGGCATCACCCACTGGGCGCTGAACTACTACGGCGCGCAAAGCGCGGGCTATCCCAGCGACCCCTACATGAACACGGACTGTGACGGCCTGGCCCCTGCCGGGGACGCCCACATCCTCTACCCCGGCCAGGGGGGCACGCCGGAAGAATCCCTGCGCATGATGCACTTTTTGCAGGCTTTGCAGGACCTGCGGGCGCTTCAGGGGCTGGAGAAGGCCATTGGCCGTGAAGAGGTGCTTTCCCTTATCAACCAAGGGCTGGAAACGCCCTTGAGCCTGACGGAATACCCCTGTGATGAGGCCTGGCTTTTGCGCCTCAGGCACCGGATCAAC
>DAISYX010000034.1:0-14536 GCA_036825095.1 Clostridia bacterium
TCCAGCTCATGCAATATGACAGCCCCACCAGGTTCTACAGCTGGGAACCGGCGGAAGCGGAAGTAAAGCTTTGCTCCTCCAGGGACGACCCCTGGGGAGAGGTGCCCCTCGCCAAAGTGTTGGGGGCAGGCTGGATGGAGAGCGACAACTTTGTCCGGGGCCTAAATCCGCTCTATCGCTATCCCGACGATCAGGTCACCCGGACCATGCAATACCTGTTTGCCGGGCGTTTTGACCAGTCAACCCTCTCCCACCATCACCAGCATTACGAATAAAAGGAGGAACGGATGGTGAACAACAACAAAGGATACTTCCTGGGGAAAAACGCCGTGGTCACCGGCGCCGCCTCCGGCATCGGCCTGGCGCTGTGCGAGGAGCTGCTGGCCCAGGGCGCCGGCAAAGTGGTGCTGGCGGACATCAACGGGGAAAACCTGCGCGCCCATAAGGAGCGGCTGGCCCGTCAGTACCCGGGCCAGGTCAAGGGCATCCGCTGTGATGTGACCCAGGAAAATGCGGTTAAGCAGATGATTGAGCAAGGCGTTTTGTTTATGGGCGGGCGCTTTGACCTGCTGATCAACAACGCCGGCCTGGGCCTCTCCGGCACCTTCACCCAGACGGAGGCCACCAACAGCCCCAGCGCGAAATTCAACCTGCGGGTGCAGACCAATGAGGACTGGGAGAAGGCCTTTGCCATCAACTTCTACAGCGCCCTGTACGGCTGCCGCGCCGCCATCGGGGTGATGACCCCCCAGGGCGGCGGCCAGGTGGTCAATATCATCTCCGGCATCGCCTGGTCCCCCATGGCCTATCAGAGCATGTACGCCGCCACCAAGGCGGCGCTGAATATGCTGACCTTAACACTCCGGTATGAATACTGGGATGAGGGCATCAAATTCAACTCCGCCACGCCGGGCACCACCCTGACCGCCATCTGGGGGAAAAACACCCCGCCCAAGGGCGCGCAGACCCCTCAGGAATCCGCCCGTAAAATCCTCAAAGGCGTGACGGAAAACCAGCGCCTGATCCTGGGGGACAAAGGGGATGAGGAGGGCGCTCCCCACTGCTTTGATCCCTCGATCGCAGAGGGCCTGGACAGCTATTACCTCAACGTCGCCCGGGTGCGCCGCAGCGGTGAATTAATTCTATAGAGCCCGGTGCGCCATCCCGGTATATTTCGGAAAAACTCGCCCCGGCAATTGACATCGGGGCGAAACAGGTCTATAATGAAAGCAATTGCCAGTCTAAAAAACCGATATCCGCCGCGTATCAAAGAGTGCCAAGCGCAAAACGTGAAAGGAAGAGCAAACCATGAAAAAAGTTCTCAGCCTCCTGTTTGTCCTGATCCTGCTGGCTTCCCTTCTGCCAGTCACCGCTTCCATCAATGTTCCCTCCTCCACCATGTATGTCAAAACCGCCAATGGAAAGACGCTGAACCTGCGCGAACAGCCCGATGAAAACGCAAAAGTCATCGCCAAAATCCCCTACGCCGCAGAAGTGCAGGTGTATTCTGACTTTCTCGGCATGGTCTGGTACCATGTGCAGTACGGCATGTACAACGGCTATGTGAAAACCGAATTCCTGAGCGAAACGAAACCCAGGCCTCACGTCACGCCGACGCCCAGGCCCACCGTCAAGCCCACCCCCACCCGAACGCCCTCGCCTGAAGAAGAGGCCGCCAATGAAATCGCCGCGGCCAAAGCTCTGGGCCTGGTGCCGCAGGGCCTGACTGCCGAGGGAAATGTCACCTGGCAGGAGCTGGATCAGCTGCTCACCAACGCCATTCGCCTCAAGAACAAGAATTCCGCGGCAGACCGCAGCCATGTATACCTGTCGCTTGCCGAATATCAGGCGGCCAGCGCCGGCTTTGATTTCAACATCGTGCTGCGGGGCGTGGCGGCCGCTGAGATGTACGGCGCGCTGATTGACATGGGCGAGAGTGACCCGGCGTTTAACCACTCCAATGACCCCTTTGTCGCCGACAGCGCGGCCATTGCGCTTTGCCAGGAGCACGCGGGAATTTCCAGCAATGTGGTGGGTGACTGGCGCGCGCTGCCCATGCTTGATATGGTGCTGACCATCATTGACAATGTTGATGCCGTCTCCGGAAAGCCGGTCATGGCCCTTGACGCAGACCATGAGTTCCACCCCAACAACCCCTTTACCCGCACAGAAGCTATCCAGGCCGTCTACCGGCTCTATAACTCCTTCTACCAGTTCCTGGGCAAGGTGACCGTCACCCATACGCGGCAGGCCAACCTGCGGGCGCAACCCTCCATGGACGCCGCTATTGTGGGCAAGGTCAACCCGGGCGAGGTCTACAACGTGGTGTCCATCCCCAAGACAAGCTGGTATGAGATTCAGCTGCAAAACGGCAAAACGGTCTTTATCGCTGCAGGCATGGTCTCTTTTAGAATGAACTGACGCGGCGCATGCCTGCTAAATGAGGGGGGTAATCCCATGAGAACCCTGCGTATTTTGCTTATCCTGGCGTTAATTGCATCCATGTTGACGCCTGCTGCCCTGGCCGGGATGACCGGCCTGCCCAACCCCATCCATGAAACCACTCGCGAGGAAGCGGAAAAAGCTGCCGGTGAGGACTTTTTCCTGCCCCCGCTGCCTGAAGGCGTGGAAAAAGCTGATTACAGCTACATCGACGCTCCTCCGGACGATCAGGAGGGCAGGGTCATCGCCCAAGCGATGTTTGACTGCGGAGGGGTACGCTGCTTGCTGCGCGGGGCCCTCACGGATGAACTTGAGGATTTCTCCGGCAAGTACTATGACTGGACCTTTGACCGGGGGATGCGCATCGGCGTTTTCCATGGGCGCGTGATGTTTGTCGGCGGCGGTCCGGGCCTTGCCCAGTGGTACGATATCCTGCAGAACGCGACCTACTCCGTCAGCATAGACGAGGGCGCGACGCTGGAAAAACTGATGACACTGGCCAACAGCATGGCCGAATATCAGTACGAGGAGCCGCCGGAGATGCCCGGCGAGGGCCTGGAGGGCATCGTGCTCCCCGGCCTTGGCTGGGCTGAGAAAACCGATGCCAACGCCGTGGCCGCGGCACTTGGTTTCGCCCTTGAAGCGCCCCAGGGCGCTGAAAACGCAGGGCACTACCTTTACACCCGCTCCGGGCCTTTGTATCTGGCTGCGGTGCGCTATGAGCTAAAAGGCGTCCAGCAGGTCTGCTGGGCACAGAAGGGTGAGGAGGCGTTTGACATATCAGAAGTGTACTATCCCTGGCCCAAGTGGGAAGCCGCGGCGCTTGGCTCCTTTGAGGCGGTTCTGAGCTATAAGCCAGGCGGGGAGGGCCTGATCACCTGGTTCGACCAGGAGACGGGCATCAGCCGCGCTGTCGCGGTGGTCACAGGCGCTTCACCGGAAACGCTGCTGGCGGCGGCAACGCCATTCATCTGAAAGCCGCTTGGTTTAAACAAGCCTCCCCGCGCAAACCCCGCGGGGAGGCTTGTTCATGGGAAAAGACATCAGGCGTTGTAGGTTCCGGCGGCGGTTTCCCCGCCCCTTCCCGTCCAGTTGGTGTGGAAGAACTCGCCCCGCTTTTTGTCCACCCGCTCATAGGTGTGAGCGCCGAAATAATCCCGCTGGGCCTGGATCAGATTCGCCCCGCTGCGCTGGGCGCGCAGGCCGTCATAATAGCCAAGGGCGCTGATCATGGCGGGCAGAGGAATGCCCTTTTTGATCGCCGCGGCCGCCACCTCCCGCCAGGCGGGCAGCGCCTGGGAGATGGCCTGGGTGAAATAGGGCGCCAGCAGCAGGTTTTCAAGGCCGGGGTTCTCTTCAAAGGCCTCCTTGATCTTGCCTAAAAAGGCGCTGCGGATGATGCAGCCCCCCCGCCACATCATGGCGATGCCGCCGAAGTTCAGGTTCCAGCCATAGGTACGGGCGGCGGAGGCCATCAGCAGATAGCCCTGGGCGTAGGAGACGATTTTGCTGGCGTAAAGCGCCTGCCGGATTAAATCAGCGAAGGCATTTTTATCCCCGGAAAATTCGGCCCGAGGCCCCGGAAGCACCCGGGAGGCCCGCACCCGGCCCTCCTTGTCCGCGGAGAGATAGCGGGCAAATACCGCCTCTGCGATCAGCGTCAGGGGCACGCCTTCCTCCAGGGCGTTGGTCGCGGTCCATTTGCCGGTGCCCTTCTGGCCCGCCGTGTCCAGAATTTTGTCAATCAGGGAGCTTTGGTCCGCATCCTTCATCGCCAGGATATCCGCGGTGATCTCAATTAGGTAGCTGTCCAGCTCCCCTTTGTTCCACTGGGCAAAGACGGCCGCCATCTCATCAGGGGACATATCCAGCAGGTCCCGCATCAGCAAATAGGCCTCCGCGATCAATTGCATATCCCCATATTCAATGCCGTTGTGCACCATTTTAACAAAGTGCCCGGCGCCGCCCTCCCCCACCCAGTCGCAGCAGGGCTGGCCGTCCACCTGAGCGGCGATGGCCTGGAGGATGGGTTTGACCGCAGGCCAGGCGGCCTTGGAGCCCCCCGGCATCAGGCTGGGGCCGGTGAGCGCCCCCTCCTCGCCACCAGAAACCCCGGTGCCGATGTAATAAAGGCCCTGGTCTTCCACCTTCAAAAGCCGCCGGGCGGTGTCCGGGAAATGGCTGTTGCCCCCGTCCAGGATGATATCGCCCTGCTCCAAAAGAGGCAGAAGCTGGTCGATAAAATCGTCCACCGGCTGGCCCGCCTTGATCATCAGCATTACCTTGCGGGGCTTTTCAAGGACAGCCACCAAATCCTTTAAGCTATAGGCGCCGATGATGTTTTTGCCCCTGGCCCGGCCCTCCACAAAGTCCTTCACCTTGCTGGTGGTGCGGTTGTGCACCGCCACGGTAAAGCCCTTGCTCTCCATGTTCATCACCAGGTTTTCCCCCATCACCGCCAAGCCCACCAGCCCGATATCCGCCTTTTTCATGCCGCTCTCCTTCACAAAAGTCTGATATCCCCATTGTACCCAGGGCTTAAGCTGCTGCGGGCTTAAGACGCGTACACCGTCTGCCCGCCCACAATGGTCTGCTCTACCGTAAGCTCCTTGATCGCCTCTTTCGGGGTGGCCTCTATGTCGCCTGAGAGCAGCACCAGATCAGCCAGCTTGCCCGGAACCAGGGAGCCCTTGAGGTTTTCCTCAAAGGCGTTGTAGGCGGCGCCCAGGGTATAGAGGTGGAGGGCTTCGTGCAAAGTGAGCTTTTGCTCCGGCAGCCAGCCTTCAGGGGGCCTTCCGTCATGGTCCTGGCGGCAAACGGCGTGATGGATACCCGAAAGGGGCCGATAATCCTCCACCGGGCAGTCCGAGCCCCCGGCCAGCGGAATCCCCCGGTCGAGGAAATCCTTAAAGGGATAGGCCCAGGCCGCCCTTTTGGAGCCCAGCCGGCTATTGATAAAGGGCAGGTCCGAGGGGATAAAAGCGGGCTGCACATCAGCTGCCGCCCCTAAGGCCCGCATCCGGTCCAGCAAGTCCGGCGCCGCCAGGGAGGCGTGGACGATGCGGAAACGGGGGTCCTTAAGCGGCCGGGCCCGCTGCGCCTCCTCAAAAAGAGCCAGCACCAGATCCATCGCCCCGTCACCTATGGCGTGGGCGGCGATCTGCATCCCGCCCTCATGAGCGATGCGGATCAGCTGCCTCAGCTCCTCCTTTGTATGCAGCAGGATGCCCCGGGTACCCGGCTCATCCGCGTAAGGGGCCCGGAGCCAGGCGGAACGCCCGCCAAAGGAGCCGTCCGCCAGGATTTTCAGCGGCCCAACCTTAAACCACTCATCCCCAAAGCCGGTGGTGCAGCCCCTGGTGATCAAATCCCGAAGCGCCTCTTTATCTGTGATCAGCAGCTGCGCGTTCACCCGCAGGGGCAGCTGGCCCGCCGCCGCCATTTCCTGGTAGGCCGAAAACAGCGCCTCCGGCTCTCCCCCAAAGGCGCCCAGGTCATCCGTCTGCACGGAGGTAAGGCCCGCCGCCACAAAATCCGCCGCTGCCTGGGCAATCAGCGCCTTGGACCCCCTGGCCCCAGGGCCCCCCGCCTGCCCCTGGGCCAGGTCCATGGCGTTTTCCTTCAGGATGCCCGTGGGCCGCTCGTCCTCTCCCAGCTGGATCATCCCGCCGGGCACCTGGGGCGGGTGTTCAAAAATCCCCGCCTCTTTCAGCGCCTGAGTGTTTAAGACGCTGACATGGCCGCACTTGCGTTTTAATACCAGGGGATGCCCCTCTGACACAGGGTCCAGGTCATGGCGGGTGGGCATGCGCCCTTCCTTAAAGTCCGTCTGGTCCCAGCCCCGCCCGGTAATCCAGGCGCCGGGGGCAGGCTTTTGGGCCTTGATATGCGCCCTGAGCCTGTCCTGAAGCGCCGCGATGCCCAAAAGCCCGCCCAGGTCAATGCCCCCCTTGTTTTGGGCATAGCCATACAGGTGCAGGTGGCTGTCGTTAAAGCCGGGCAGCACGGATTTGCCCCCCGCGTCAATCAAACGGGTCCGCTGATTCCCAAGGGCCAGGATATCTTCCTGGCGGCCCACCGCCATAATCCGGCCCCCTTTTATCGCCACGGCCTGGGCCCTGGGGCTCCCCGCCTGCATGGTTAAGACCTTGCCGTTAAAGATGATCAGATCCATCTCTTCTCCTCTCAGGGCCCCGATACGCCTGGGCCTTTAAAGCCTGATTATAGCAGATCAGCAGCCCTCCTCAAGTGTTGGGCCACAACCTGGACAAACAGGCAATTGCATACTATTCAAAAAGATGGTATCATTAAGCATCATTTTTGGCGCGTCCACGGTTTTTACCGTCATTCAGGACTGAGAAAACAAAGGAGGTAGCTTATGAAACGCACACTCACCTTACTGCTCGCCCTGCTCATGATTCTGTCCCTGGTCTCCGTCCAGGCGCAAGACGCGACCTACACCACCCTCTACGCAGGCGAGGTAACCACCCTCAACTATCTCACCACCGCGACCACCAACGAATTTGTCGTGGCCGCCAATGTCATTGACACCCTGGTGGAGTATGACAGGCTGGGCCAGGTACAGCCCGCCCTGGCGGAAAGCTGGGAAGTCAGCGAGGACGGCCTCACCTGGACTTTCCATCTGCGCAAGGGGGTTCAGTGGGTCAACGGCGCCGGGGAGCCCTATGCGGAATTAAAGGCGGAGGACTTTGTCTCCGCCGCCAAATACATCTTAAACGCCGCCAACGCCTCCTCCACCGCGGACATCCTCTACAGCGTCATCGCGGGAGCCGAGGCCTATTACCAGGGCACCGCTACCCCGGAGGAAGGGGAGGAGCCGGCGCCCGAGATGCCTTGGGAAACCGTGGGCGTCAAGGCCCTGGACGAGTACACCCTGGAATACCAGCTGTCCACCCCCGTTCCCTATTTCCTCTCCATGACCACCTATGTCTGCTTTATGCCCGTCAACGGTCAGTTCCTGGAGGAGAAGGGCGAGGGCTTTGGCCTGGCCACCGGCAACGACACCATTTTGTATAACGGCGCCTATGTCCTCTCCGAGTTCAAGCCCCAGGAAAAACGGATCTACACCAAAAACGCCGCCAACTGGGACGCGGACAATGTGCTGATTGAAACCATCGAGCAGCTTTACAACAAGGAAGCCACCACCCTGGCGCCGGAGCTTTACCTGCGCGGGGAAATCGACGAGGCCTCCATTGACAGCGCCATCGCCAACGAGTGGCTTTCCAATCCCGAGACGGCGGACCTCATCCGCCCCATCCGTCAAAGCGGCTTTTATTCCTACTTCTACGCGCTGAACTTCAAGCCAGAGTTTGACGCCGCCTATGAGCCGGAAAACTGGAAGATCGCGGTGAACAACGAAAACTTCCGCCTCTCCCTCTCAGCCGGGCTTGACCGCCTGAAGGCCATGCTGGTCATCGAGCCGGACAACCCGGAATCCATCATCTTCAACACCATCACCCCCCCCAACTTCGTCAACATCGACGGCCTTGATTACGTCAACATCGGGGACCTGGCCGCCATCACCGCCCGGGGCCTGGGCACCTTCAATGCGGAGAAAGCCATCCAGCACCGCGACCTGGCCAGGGAAGAGCTGCTGGCGCAAGGCGCCACCCTGCCGGTGAAGGTGCTGATGAGCTACAACCCCTCCGTTACCTCCTGGGCGGAGGAATGCCAGGTGGTGGAGCAGCAGCTGGAGGAGCTTTTGGGCAGCGACTACATCGACATCATCGTGGAGGCGGGGCCTTCCTCAGGCTTCCTCTCCGCCGTGCGCAGAGCGGGCCAGTATGCCCTGCTGAAGTGCAACTGGGGCCCGGACTATGCGGACCCGGAGACCTACACCGACCCCTTCGCCCTGGGCCAAACCTACAACTTCATCGAGTTTGCTGAAGGATATACAGACACGGACGGCAACAAGGTCTATAACAACCTGGTGGCAGACGCCAAGGCGATCACCGACGACCTGGCGGCGCGCTACGAGGCCTTCGCCAAGGCTGAGGCCTTCCTGATCGACAAAGCCTTTGTCATCCCCTTTGGCTACGGCACCGGCGGCTACGTCGCCTCCCGCCTCAACCCCTTCGATTCCCAGTACGCCCCCTTTGGCATCTCCCGCGAGCGCTATAAGGGCCAGGCCCTGCTTGAAGAACCCATGAACACCGACCGGTATTTCGACGCCTATGACCAGTGGCTTAGTGACCGCGATGCCTTGAGCATCGGGGACTAAAGCCTTATAGTATCCTCATAAGTGCCCGCGGCAGGAAGCCAGCCTTCCTGCCGCGGTTTGTGAAAGGGCGGCACGATTGGCCAAGTACATCCTGAAACGGATCGGCGCCTCACTCTTCACGCTGATCATCATCTTAAGCGTTGTCTTCATCCTCCTGCGGCAGATGCCCATTGAAGGATATTTTGACAACTTCGACAAATTGGACCAGGCGGTCATTGACGCCAGGCTTCACCAGATGGGCCTGAAAGACCCTATCTGGGAGCAGATGCAGCGCTTCTTCACCGATTTGCTTCGAGGGGACCTGGGCGTTTCCGCCCGCTACAGCGTGGGCGCGCCCATCGCGGAGATCATCGCGCAAAAAGCGCCCCTGTCCATTCAAATGGGGCTGATGTCCATGGCGCTGGCCCTTGCCCTGGGCATCCCCCTGGGGGGGGCCATGGCCCGCTCCAAGTCCCGCTTCTGGGACCGCTTTGGCACCGCCTTTATCGTGTTTGTCAACGCCATTCCCGCCGCTGTCTATTACATCTTTATACAGTCCTACGGCTCAAGCGCCCTGGGGATATCCATGCTGTTTGACCGCAGCCGGGCTGTCAGCTGGGTGCTGCCGGTGTTTTCCATGTCCCTTGGCAACATCGCCTATTACGCCATGTGGCTAAGGCGCTACATGCTGGACGAGCTTAACAAGGACTATGTGCAGCTGGCCCGGGCCAAGGGCGTGGCCACCCGGAACATCACCATGGGCCACGTTTTCCGCAACGCCTTTGTGCCCATGATCCAGTACATCCCCACCGCCCTTTTGTACACCGTGGGCGGCTCCATCTACATCGAATCCCTCTATTCCATTCCCGGCATGGGGGGCCTGCTGGTGGACGTGATCAGCCGCCAGGACAACCCCATGGTGCAGGCCATTGTGATGATCTACAGCTGTGTTGGCATTGTGGGCATGCTGCTGGGCGATCTTTTGATGGTGCTCCTTGATCCGCGCATCACCTTCGCCAAAAAGGAAGGGGTGCGCTGATGAAGTTTTTTGGCCATCGCAAAGCCCAGCGCGCTGAGGAGACGGTCTCCCAGGCCATAAAGGACAGGGCCATGTCGGAGGACGAGCTGTTCAGCTTCGCCCGGAGCGACCCGGATCTGGCCGAGAAAACCGGCTTTTCCCATTATTCCTACTGGGGCAGCACGCTGGCGGTTTTTTTAAAAAACAAGGGGGCTGTGTCCCTTTTGCTGGTGTTGATCCTTCTGGTGGCCTTCACCTTTATTCAGCCCCTTTTGCCCGGGCAGTACCAGGCCACCCGCATCATCAACCACCCCATCACCGGCCTTCAGCTAAGCAACATCCCCCCCTCCCTGTCCAGCGTCGTCACCACGGCGCCGGAGGGGACGGAACTTATCATCACCCCTTGGGAGAATGAGGAATGGGCGGCGGTGAGCAACGTGCTCACCACCATCCGCGCCCGCAGCGAGTTCACCGTGACCGCCTATCTGGGCGACTGGGTGGAGGCCACCTTTAACGGCCAAAGCGGCTATGCCCGCAACGACTTCACCACCAACCTGAAGCTGCCGGAGGACCCGGAGGCGGTGCCCTATACCTCCCGGGCGAACTTCCCCGTTCAGCTTTATCTGGGGCCCCAGGATCTGACCAGCCGGGGGGACGAGCTGTTTGTCAAAAAAGACAGCCTGCGGGTGAACCCTGACGGCGTTTCAGCCGTGCTGAACAAAGAGGCCCAGCTGCGCATCCTGCCCACGGAGGCCCCCTTCCTCTTTGGCACCAACATCGCCGGGCAGGATCTGTGGAGCATGGTCTGGTCCGGTACCCGCACCTCTCTTTTTATCGGCTTTGTGGTGGCGCTGGTGGAGGCCCTGGCGGGCATCTTTGTGGGGGTGGTCTGGGGCTATATCCGGCGGCTGGACCGGATCATGACGGAGATTTACAACGTCATCAACAACATCCCCACCACCATCGTGCTGATTTTGGTGGCCTATATCATGCGCCCGGGGATCAGCACCCTGATTTTCGCCATGAGCATCACCGGCTGGGTGGGCATGGCCCGCTTCATCCGAAATCAGATCGTCATCATCCGGGACCGGGATTACAACCTGGCCTCCCGCTGTCTGGGCACGGGCACCTTCCGGATCATCACCAGAAACCTCCTGCCCTATCTGGTCAGCGTGATTATGCTGCGCATGGCGCTGGCCATCCCGGGGGCCATTGGCAGCGAGGTGTTCATCACCTATATCGGCCTGGGTCTGCCGGTGAGCATCCCCTCCCTGGGCAACCTGATCACCGCGGGGCGCAAGCTGGTGTCCACCTCCCAAAGCTATCAGCTGATCTTCCCCACCATCGTGCTGTCCATCGTGACGGTGTCTTTTTACATCATCGGCAACGCCTTTGCGGACTCGGCCGATCCCAGGAACCATGTATAATTATTATCCGCGTTTTTTTAACGGACCATTTTCGGGAGAACGACATGCCTGATGAAACCATCCTCTCTGTCAGGGACCTGAACGTCAAGTTCAACCTCCGGGGCCGGACACTGCACGCCATCCGCGGCGTGTCCCTGGACGTATACAAGGGAGAGAGCCTGGCCATTGTGGGAGAGAGCGGCTCGGGCAAGACGGTGCTGACCAAAACCTTCATGGGCCTGCTTGACAACAACGGCTGGATTGATTCCGGCAGCATCCTCTTTGACGGGGAGGATCTGGCCAAATTCCGGGAGGAGAAGGACTGGCTTAAAATCCGGGGACGCAAAATTGCCATGGTGCTCCAGGACCCCATGACCAGCTTAAACCCCCTGAAATCCATCGGCCGGCAAATCGGGGAGGCGCTGGCCCTGCACCAAGGCCTAAAGGGCGAGGCCGCCAAGCGCCGCATTCAGGAGATCCTTCTGGATGTGGGCATTCAGGACCCTGCCCAGCGCATGAAGCAATACCCCCATCAGTTCTCCGGCGGCATGCGCCAGCGGGTGGTTATCGCCATCGCCATCGCCTGCAACCCCCAGGTTTTGATCTGTGACGAGCCCACCACCGCGCTTGACGTCACCATCCAGGCGCAGATACTGGACCTTATCCGGGGGCTGGTCCGCAAATACCACCTCACCTGCATCTACATCACCCATGACCTGGGCGTGGTGGCCAATGTGGCCGACCGCATCGCGGTGATGTACGCGGGGGACATCGTGGAAATCGGCAGCAGCGAGGAGATCTTCTATTCCCCCCGGCATCCCTATACCTGGGCCCTGCTGTCCTCTCTGCCCCAATTGGGCATCAAGGGGGAGGAGCTCTCCTCCATCCGCGGCACCCCGCCCAGCCTGTTTACCCATATTCAGGGAGACGCCTTCGCCCCCCGCAATCCCCATGCCCTGAACATCGATTTCCTCCAGCTCCCCCCTTATTTTGACGTGACCCCCAGCCATAAGGTGCGTTCCTGGCTTCTGGATCCCCGGGCGCCGGAGGTGAAGCCCCCCGCGGTGCTCTCGCGCATCCGCCGGGAAGGAGACAGCCTGTATGATGAGTGAGCACAGCCCCCTTTTAAGGGTGGACAACCTGAAGGTGGCCTTTGGCGAGCGGCGCAAGCGTTTTAACGCAGTCAATGGCGTCAGCTTTGACATCCACCGGGGGGAGACCTTTGGCCTGGTGGGGGAGTCCGGCAGCGGCAAAACCTCCATCGGCCGGGCCATCATCCGGGTTTATCCCACCGCGGGCGGCCAGGTACTCTACAAGGGCCAGCGCATCAGCGGGCGGATTGACAAGGCTCTGGACCGCCAGGTGACCCGGGAAATCCAGATGATCTTCCAGGACCCCATGGCCTCTCTTAACGAGCGGGCCAAGGTGGGCTATATCGTGGCGGAGGGGCTTTATGCCACCCAAAAGGGCCTCACCTCCGCCCAGCGGGAGGAGAAGGTGCGGGAAGCGCTTTTGGATGTAGGGCTTTTGCACGAGTTTGCCAGCCGCTTTCCCCATGAGTTCTCCGGCGGCCAGCGCCAGCGCATCGGCATCGCTCGGGCCCTTATTATGCAGCCGGAGTTTATCATCGCGGATGAGCCCATCTCCGCCCTGGACGTGTCCATCCGCGCCCAGGTGTTAAACCTTTTAAGCCAGCTGCAAAAAAAGCGCGGGCTGACCTATCTGTTCATCTCCCATGACCTGTCCGTCATGCGCTTTATCTGCGACCGCATCGCGGTCATCCACAAGGGGGTTCTGGTGGAGCTGGCGGAGACGGAGGAGCTTTTCCGCTGCCCGCTGCACCCCTACACCCAGCTGCTGCTCTCCGCCATCCCCATGCCCAACCCCGCCCATGAGCGGAACAAAACCGTGCTCACCTATGATGAGGGCATGCACGACTACAGCGTGGACAAGCCCTTATGGTGCGAGATTTCCCCCGGGCACTTCGTGCTGGGCAACCAGCGGGAACTGGACAATTACAGAAAATGCCGCCTGGACCTGGGCATCCCCCAGGTGACGGGCTGAGATTTTAGGAGGCGCCATGAAGGACAATCTGGATTTTTTGGCCTGCCCGCTGCCGGAGGACATCCGCCGGCTGGTGGACTACGGGGATTTTGACCGGGCGGAAAGGCTGATCGCCCTGCGCCTGAAGGACCCCCGGGTGCCTGAGGTCATCAAAAAGCGCCTGGCCTATCAGCGGCTGATGAACCGGGATATCCAGGGGGCCTATACCTTCACCCCGGAAGAGGCCCTTTCGCGCCTTCAGGCCAAGGTGGCGGATATCAGCCAGGAGGAGATGGAAACCCTCCGGGATGACGGCACCCTGGACTGGGCCTATATCAAGGGCCAGGTGCGCTACAAGGACGACTGCGTGGCCAGCCTCATCAAAACCCGGCCGGACCTGCTCCCCCGGATTCTGGACAAAAAGGCCCTGGAGGCCCGGGCGGAGAACTTCCAGGCGCTGGATGACATCATCCGGCGGATGAAGGCCCAGGACGGCCTGCGCCTGCGCTACCGCATGCGCATCAGCCTCACCCCAAAAGAAGGCGTCCTGCGCCCGGGGGAAACCCTGCGGGTGCACCTGCCCCTGCCCCTGCGCAGCGCCCAAAGCCTGCCAGTGGGGGAGATTATCACAAGCCCCGCCGCCAGGCACATCGCCCCGGAGAACCACCCCCAGCGCACCGCCTTTTTTGAGGAGGCCTGGCAGCCGGGGATGTCCTTCTGCGCGGAGTTTGACTATGAGATCAACGCCCCCTATGTCTCCCCCGATCCGAAAAAGGTGCTAACGGAGCAGCCCGCCTTTGACACCCAGGAGATGCTGCCCCAGATCCCCTTAAGCCCCTTCGTCCGCCTGCTGGCGGATGAGCTGGCGGGAGATGAGACCAACCCGCTCCTTATCGCCCGGGCCTTTTATGATTACATCACCAAAAACGCGGTTTACCGCTATGTGCGCCCCTACCGCAGCGTTGAAAACATACCGGAGTATTTTGGCGCCGGCCTCAGAGGAGACTGCGGTATGCACGCCCTTTTGTTCATCGCCCTCTGCCGCGCCAAGGGGATCCCCGCCCAGTGGCAGGCGGGCTGGTTTGCCCGCCCCGGCCATGTCCACAGCCACGACTGGGCCCGGTTTTACATCGCCCCCTATGGCTGGCTGTACGCGGACGGCTCCTACGGCGGCTCCGCCTTCAGGGAGGGGCACCTGGAGCGCTGGCACTTCTTCTTTGGCAACCTGGAGCCCTGGCGCATGGTGTCGGGCAGCGCCCTTCAGCAGGCCTTTGACCCGCCCCGGCTTTTCCCCCGCAACGACCCCTATGACAGCCAGACCGGGGAGGCGGAAACCCTTGAGCGCGCCCTTGAGGACGATGAGTTCACCACCAGGCGGGAGTGCCTGGCCTGGGAGGAGCTGCCGTT
>DAISYX010000035.1:0-14228 GCA_036825095.1 Clostridia bacterium
CTTTCTCTGATGACGCGCTTCTTAATCTCAACACCCCGGAAGACCCGGATGCGCTGCGTGAAACCCCGGCAGGCAGCCAAACGGTTAGCGATTTCACCTTGCAGGAGAACAGATAAGCATGTTCAACATCGGTGCGGGCGAACTTTTCATCATTTTTCTGGTGGCATTTTTTATCGTAGGGCCTAAGGACCTGCCCAAAGTGATCCAGGGCATCAAGCGCGCCCTTGCCACTATGAAGGGCCTCATTAAGGATCTGAAGGCGGAGACCGGTTGGGACGAGATTGTCAAGGAAGTGAGCCAGACTGCGGAGGAGGTGACCGGCACCCTCAAATCCCTGGATGTGAGTAAGGATTTGAAGGAAGCAAAAAAGAGCGTTGAAGACAGCGTTAAGGACCTGAACATTCAGCAGGATTTTGAGGAGGCGAAGAACGCGCTGGAAAACAGTGCCCAGGCCATCAAGTCCCCCCTCAAAGCCGCAGCGGCATCCATCAGCGCTGAGTTGGATCCAAAAGCTATCTTGGCCTCGGAGTCCGCTGAACAAAAAACCCAGACGGTGGATGAGGCGACTAAAACGGACGCCGATTCCGCCGCAGAATACAATATTGGCCTTGAGGCCGAAAAAACGGAGGAGAAATCATGAGATTTGGTGTATGGGAGATCGTATTGATTCTGGTGCTGGCACTGGTGCTTTTTGGCGGAAACAAGCTGGCTGGCGTAGGCAAGGCTTTGGGCCAAAGCATCCGTGACTTCAAAAAGGAAGTGCAGCCGGACGAGCCTGAAAAAACTGAAACTGAGAAGAAGGAAGAGAACGGGGACAAGGCATAAGTTGCTGTATGGCTGAGAAACCGATCACAAAAAAGACGAGCAAGCCGCGAGAAGTCAAGGACGTCCAGCCCATCTTTCAGCATATCCAGGCGCTGCGCAAAGTGCTGCTTATCAGCGTGGCGGCAATCCTGGTTGCCTTTGTTTTGGCCTTCTACTTTATAGGAGACTGGCTGGTGGACACCCTGACCCAGCCCATCGTCAGCCGAGGCATCACGATCATCTACACAGCGGTATCAGAAGCCTTGGTGACGAAGATGAAGGTGTGCTTAGTGGCTGCTGTGATCCTGGCCAGTCCCGTGGTGCTTCACCAGCTTTGGGGCTTTGTCAGCCCTGCCCTTTACCCTAAGGAACGCCGAAAGTTCAGCCTGCTGTTTGTGGTGGCGTTGTTTCTGTTCCTTTTGGGTATCGCCTTTTGCTATGGGGTGGTCTACAGCATGGCGCTGGACTTTTTCCTGGTGTCCGGGGAAGGCCTGGCGACTCCCATGCTTTCGATTGATAAATACATCGGTTATCTCTTTGGCTTTGCCCTGCCCTTTGGCATCTCCTTTCAGGTGCCGGTGGCTATCTACATCACCACCAGCATGGGGCTGACTTCTGCACAGGGCCTAAGCAAAGCGCGCAAATTCGTGATTCTGGCCATTGCCATTATCGCTGCTGTTCTGACGCCGCCGGATGTGGTCTCCCAGGTGCTTCTGGGGGTTCCCATGTGGATTTTGTTTGAAATCAGCGTGGTGGTGTCACGCACAGTGAGAAAAAAGGAAAGGGCCTGATAGCCCAAGCAAAAAAGCCATGCTTCAATAAGGCGTGGCTTTTGTGTGTTTTTACATCAGCACATCAACGGATTTATTCGGCGCTCTCTTTTTATTTTTCCAAAATCGAATATTATGCCTCTCAATTCCGTATATAGGGATGAGGGGGTGCGGGTCGGGAGAGGAGGACATCCCCCAGGCGGAAGCATTGGAAAGAGCAAAAACAGCCCTGCAGGGGGCCTGCGGCGTCAGTCACCAGACCCTGGAGGGGGCGGCCAGCACCGCCGTGTATTTTGATGTGACCGATCCTGCAAAACCCCTGTGGAAGTTCTTCTTTGGCCCCGATTGGGCGGAGGAAACGGATATCCGAAGCCTGCCGGGCCCAGATCGACGCCCGCAGCGGCATAGCGGTGCTGAAAGAGGCCATCAACTGGAAAGAGATGGCGGGGGATGACCGCTGGTATTAGCGGCTTTGCAAAAGCGCCTGGGCGGCAGAAAGCAGCGCCGCCCGGTCGTTTTTAAGATGGCCCTCAATCACCTGGTCCAGAAGGTGGCGCAGGGTTTTGCCTACGGCGGGGCCCTCCTTAAAGCCCAGGGCCATCAGATCCCGGCCGTCAATGGCCAGATCCCGCAGGAAGAGGCAGCTGCCGGACTGGATGAGGGCCTCCGCTTCCTCATAGAGGCGGAGGATTTTGTGGGCCTCATCCGCGATCAGGGGGGCGTGGGCCCGGGCGTCCGCGTACTGCAGCTTCAGCATCTTAAGGCCCGTCTCAGGCCCCAGGCGGTTGAGCCAGCGCTTTAGGTTGTCCGGGCGGATGCGGTCGTCGTGGTGTTTGACCAGGATACAGACCTCCTCCACAAGGGCGCTGGGCTGCTTTAGGCGCTTGAGGATCTTCTGGCTGAGGGCGGCGGAGACGGCCTGGTGGCCCTTGAAGTGGGAGGTGCCGTCCGGGTCGTGGGTGGCGGCGGCGGGCTTGCCGCTGTCATGCAAAAGCGCCGCCCAGCGCAGGGCCAGGTCCGCCTCCGTTTCCGCCATGGTGCGCAGGGTGTGCTCCCACAGGTCAAAGGCGTGAAAGCGGGTGCGCTGAGGGGTGTGCAGCATGGGGCTAAGCTCCGGCAGCGCCAGATAAAGCACCCGGGGATAGTCCCTGAGGGCCGCCGCCACATCAGGGGCCAGCAGGGTTTGATTAAGCTCCTCCGCCACCCGCTCGGCGGACACGCCTTGCAGGCCCTCCCCCGCCGCCATCATGGCGTTTAGGGTGTCCGGGGCGATGGCAAAGCCCAGTTTGGCGGAAAAGCGCAGCGCCCGCAGGATGCGCAGGCTGTCCTCTGCCATGCGCCGCTCCGGGTCCCCCACGGCGCGGATCAGGCGGTTTTCAAGGTCGCTAAGGCCATTCACATGGTCGATCAGCCCCGTCTGGGGGTGCCAGGCCAGGGCGTTGATGGTGAAATCCCGCCGCAGCACATCCTCCTTAAGAGAGCGGGTAAAGGCCACCGCGTCCGGGTGGCGGCTGTCGCTGTAGGCGCCGTCCTGGCGGTAGGTGGTGATCTGGATAGGCAGCCCCTCTTTAAGCAGCGTCAGCGTGCCGTGCTTAAGCCCGGTGTCCAGCAGCCTTCCCCCCCTCAGGGCCCGGCGCATCTCCTCCGGGGTGGCCTGGGTGGCGATGTCAAAATCCGTGGGCGTCCGCCCCAGGCAGGCGTCCCGGACGCAGCCGCCCACCAGATAGGCTTCAAAGCCCGCGGCGTTCAGGCGCTCAAGGGCGAAGGCCACAGGGGCCGGCAGGTTCATCAAAGGCTTGCGCTTGTTCATATCGCCTGCATTGTAGGAAGCCCCGCCTTGCTTGTCAAGAAAGGGCCGGCATGATACAATTTGGCCAATGAACACGCCTGATTTATCCTTCCAGGCCCTGGAAAAAGCCAGAGCGCTGCTGGCTGACTCCACGCCGCTCAACCGGGACTGCGGCCGGCTTTGTGCCGCCGCCTGCTGTCAGGGGGAGGGTGTGGACTGCCGGGGCGGGATGCTTTTGTTTCCGGGGGAGGAGGGGCTGTATCAGGCCCTGCCGGAGGGCTTTGCCATCACCCCGGATGAGGGCGTCCTGCCCGGGGGCAGGCTGCTCAGCTGCCAGGGCTTTTGTGACAGGGCCCGGCGGCCCCTGGCCTGCCGGATTTTTCCGCTGGCCATTTTATTGGATGAAGCCGAAACACCCTGGGTGGCCCTGGACCCCCGCGCCTGGCCCATCTGCCCCCTGATGCCCTCCGGCCTTGAGGGCCTGTCGGCGGGCTTTGTAAGCGCGGTAAAAGAAGCCGCAGGGGTCCTGGCGCAGACGGCGGAGATGCGCGCTTTTTTAAGGGGGCAGACGCGCTTTATCAGGCGCCTTCAAAAGCCCCTGTGGGAAGAAAGCGGGGCAGCCTTATGATCTGGCAGCGGGCGGAATGCATCACAGAGGTAAGCGAGCAAAGCGGCATCGGCGGCGAACTGATGCTGGGTGACGCGCTTAAAGCGGACCTGGAGGCCTACAAGGGCCAGGCCCAATGCGTGTATCTGGACCCGCCGGGCATCAGCGGGGGCAGCTTTTCCTGCCGCATGCGGGTGGGGGAAGCGGGCTGGGAAACGGGGAAGCGCTATGTGGAGCTGCCCGCCTATACCGACTTCCCCGCCACGGGAACCAAGGAGCATGAGGCCTTTCTCCGGGCCCTTTTGCGCAGGGCCCGCGGGCTGATGGCTGAGAGCGGCTCCATTTTTCTGCACACCGATCAGCTCACCTCCGCCCGGGCCAGGCTTTTAATGGACGAGGTGTTTGGCCAGGAGAACTTCCGCAACGAGATCATCTGGCGCTATCAGACCGGGGGGCGCAGCAAGCGCTATTTCAGCCGCAAGCATGACAGCATCCTCTTTTATGCCAAGTCTCCCGCCCATTTCTTTGACATCACCCAGGTGCCCTCCCAGAAAAAAGCCCAGCGCGCCAACCACATGAAGCGCCGAGTGGATGAGAAGGGGCGCGGCTACCGCAGCATCACCACCGGGGGCAAGACCTATATCTACTATGACGACGAGCCGGTCTACCCGGATGATGTCTGGGAGGATGTGAGCTCCATGCAGCAAAAAGACCCCCAGCGCACCGGCTACCCAGCCCAAAAGCCCCAGGCGCTCCTGGAGCGGATGATCCTCTCCACCACCCGGCCCGGGGATTTGGTGGCGGACCTCACCTGCGGCTCCGGCACCGCCCTGGTCGCCGCCGCGGACACGGGCCGGCGCTATCTGGGGCTGGACAAAAGCCCCCTGTCCCTGGCAGTGTGCCGCAAGCGTCTGGCGCCTTGGCCCCTGGTGCTTGAAGCGCCCCTTCAGGGGAGCGATGCCCTGGTTGACGCCAGCGCCCTGGCGGGCATTGGCTACTACACCGTGGGTCTCCATGCTTACACCCTGCCCGCAGACCCCCTTCAGGATTACCCTGCCAAGCCTTTGGGGCTTGATCTGACGGGCCTTGACGGGGTGGATCAGTGGTACGCGGGGCTTTTGAACAACGGCGTTTTCACCGCCTACAACGCCTCCCTCAGGCAGAAGCAGACGCCCCGGCTGGCCCGGGAGCTGGAGGTGCCCCTTTTGAGGGGCACCGTGGCCATCCTGATTGTGGATGTGCTGGGTCGCCGCAGTCTGTGGACCGGCGCGCGGGCCACATAGAAGGCGGGTTTTTGCCTGAAAAGTGGGGATGGCGGTGTATTTTTTATTGGTTTTTACAAAAATAGTGGCAATTGTTACCATTACATGATATAATGTGTAAAATCAAATGCGAAGATGTAACAAATCTTTGCGTTGGATTCACAGTTTAACTATCAAGAGGTGATCCTTTATGGCAGCGGTTGAGGATATCGGCATAGATCTTGGTTCCTCCAATGTGCTTATCTGTGAGCGGGGGAAGGGCATCGTACTCAATGAGCCGGCGGTGCTGGCGGTTAACCACGACACCCGCAACATCATCTCCATCGGGCATGAGGCCTATCAGATGATGGGCCGGGAGCCTGCGGGCATTTCGGTTGTGAGGCCGCTGCAGCGGGGCACCATCCAGGACTTTGACATGCTGAGCATCCTGCTGAACTATTTTGTCATGCGGGTGGTGGGCAAGCATCTCTTCAACCGCCCCAGGGCGCTGCTGTCCGTTTCCGCCACTGCCAACGAGATTGAAAAGCGCCAGCTGATCTTAGGGATGCTGGAGGCAGGGGCCAGGCGCACCCAGCTGATGGAGCGGCCCTTGGCCGCCGCCATTGGCGCGGGCATCCTCATCAACGAGGTGTCCGGGCGCATGGTGGCGGATATCGGCGGGGCCACCACGGACATCGCGGTGATTTCCTCAGGCGAGATCATGGCCCGCAGCATCCAGGAGAGCGCGGGCGACCAGATCACCGACGCCATCATCCGCTATATCCGTTTAAAGCACAATCTGCTCATCGGTTGGCGCACCGCGGAGGACGTGAAAAGCGCCATCGGCTCCGTGGACCCGGAGGACCAGAACGAGCTTTCCCTGCCGGTGGCGGGGCGCAACCTGGTCAGCGGGCTTCCCCGGCAGGTGGACATCACCAGCGTGGAAATTGTGGAGGCGGTGGAGGAACCCTTAAGGCAGTTGGTGGAGGGCTTCCACAGCGTGATTGAGCGCATCCCCGCGGAGTTGGCCAACGACGTCTTTGACGACGGCATCGTCTTAACCGGGGGCGGCGCCAGCCTGAGGGGGCTGTCCTCCGTGCTTCAGCGGGAGATGCAGATCCCCGTCTATGTGGCCGAGCACCCCCAGGAGTGCATCGCCCTGGGCTGCGGCCTGGCGCTGGAGCGCCCCGGGGAATACCAGCGCATCCTGGGCGATGCCCGGAAGCGGCGATAAGACTTTAAAGGAGAACAGCGTGAAAAGCCATCGCAAAGAGCTCACCTTCAACATCAACCAGCGCCGGGGCCTGGTGAACATCACCCGCCAGGTGCAGCAGGCCGTGGATGAAAGCGGGGTTAAGGAGGGGCTGGTGCTGGTCAACCCCATGCACATCACCGCCTCCGTCTTCATCAACGACGACGAATCCGGCCTGCACCATGATTTTGAGGTGTGGCTTGAGAAGATCGCCCCTGAAAAGCCCCACAGCCAGTACCGGCACAACGGCTTTGAGGACAACGCGGACGCCCACATCAAGCGCAGCGTCATGGGGCGGGAGTCTGTGGTGGCCATCACGGGCGGCCGCCTGGACCTGGGCACCTGGGAGCAGATTTTTTATTACGAGTTTGACGGCAAGCGGGACAAACGGGTGCTGATCAAGGTGATCGGCGCGTAGCGCAGCTGAAAAAGCCCAAGAAAGAAGGGACGCTCATCAGGAGACGTCCCTTTTTAGATGGTTGGCCTTTTATCAGTACCGGGGCGGCACGTTCTGGGGGATGTGCTCGTTCATGTTGTTGCTTTTCACCTTGCTGGTGTTCAGGTCGTCATCCGGCGCCGTGGGGGTGGGCCGGTCGGGGTTGTCCTGGGTGGCCTCGTAGGGGATTTCCGCCTTGGGGCGGTAGGTGTTGCTGTTCACCTCCAGGTCATAAGGGGAATCCTGCACGCCGGGCTTGCCGATGCCCTCCTCGCCGGTGTAGAAGGCTTCCTCGCCGTCATCCACCAGGCGGTTGAAGATGGCGCGCTCCGCGGCGCTCAGCTGGCGCACCTCCCGGGCCAGACGGGTGAGGCGCTCCTTTTTCTCGCGCACCTTTTCCTCAATCTCGTCCTCGGTGAAGGTTTTTTTCACCTTGTCCACCGCCTTTTTACCCATGTCCACCGCGGACTGGAAGAGGTCCTCGCCCTTCTCGGCCATGTTTTTAACGCCGTCGCTTTGCACAAAATTTTCAATGGCGTCTTTGGACTTCTCCACTGTATCGGTGATGGCCCCAAGGCCTGCCATGATGATCTTTCTGATCTCCTTGTCTAAACCTGCCACAATTGACACCTGCCTTTCCCTGCTATTATACCCCGGGGAACACAAATAAACGCCCGGGGCCTTGTTTAGCCCGGTCGGCAGGTATATTGTTTTGTCAGGCGGGGTTTGAGCCCTCTCTTAGCAGCTCGTAGATAAACAGGCTGGCCGCCACCGCGGCGTTTAAGGACTCCGCCCCGCCGGGCATGGGCAGCTTCAGCCGCATATCCGAAAGCGCCAGCAGCCGGGGTGAAAGGCCCGCGCCCTCGTTTCCCACCAGCAGGCAGGTTTTTTCCCCGAAAGGGGGATGAGAAAACAGGGGGCTGCCCCCAAGGTCCCCCGCGATCAGCTGATGGCCCTGATCCTTAAGGACTGAAAGCTGGCCATCAAGCTCCGGGAAGGCATACACCGGCACCCGGAACACCGCCCCCATGGAGGCGCGCAGCGCCTTGGGGGAGAAGGGGTCCGCGCAGCCGCCGTCTATCAGCAGGGCGTCGTTGCCCGCGGCGTCCATGCTGCGCAGGATGGCCCCCACATTGCCCGGATCCTGCACCTGATGAAGGGCCACCAGGCGGGGGCCCCAGGCCGTGGGCGGCGGGTTTAAGGGCAGCGGGCAGAGGGCCAGGATGTCCTGGGGGGTTTTGCTGTCGGAGATGCTTTTGATCACCTCCGCGCTCACCCAAAAAACGGGGAGGCCCGCCTTAAGCAAGGCGGCATGGCGCTGCCCGCTGTCTTTTTGCACAATCAGCGCCTCCGCCGCCCCTGTGCGGAGGGCCTCCTGGCTTAGGTGGATGCCCTCCGCCAGGAAGCGCCCCTGCGCCCGGCGGCCAGCCGGGTTTGCCAGCTGCCGCCAGGCCCTCACCAGGGGGTTTTTGGTGCTGGTGATCTCTTTCAAAGCAGCGCCAAGGCGTGGGGCTGGTCCACCAGCAGGGCCCTTAGGGTGTCTGCCGGCAATCCCATAAAGCGGGCATAGGGCAGCACAAAGGCCGCGGCGGCCAGGCTTGTGGCGGCATGTTCCTCCATCTTTAAGGCCTTGGCCTGGCGCAGATAGCAGGCGATGTCGTGGCGCAGCTTCAGCGGCAGCGGCGCTTCCAGATCGCTTAAACGGCGCTGCCAGGCCTTCAGCCGGCTTTCCGTGGCGGGGCTGAGAGCGCCCTGGTGCTGGCGGAGCAGCTGGCGCAGGGGGCCTAAGTCAATGGGGCTGGGGGCAGGCATCTCGCCGGGCCAGCCCTCCAGGCCCTTCAGGTCCACCACCGGCCAGGGGGAAAGAGCATAGGCCGGGGCGCTTTGCGCGCTGATCCCGTGGGCCTGGGAGAGGATGATATGCCGGTGGGCGTGAGCGGCCGCCGGGGCCAGGGGGCTTAACACCAGCCGGTTGGCCATGTCCTGCTCTGCCGGCGCATTATCCGGCGTCAGCACAGGGCTCAGGCCCCAGAGGCCCGCCAGGGCCTTCCCGGCTGAGGCGGCATCCGCCAAAACGGGGGAGGAAAGCTGAAACTGGGTAAACTGCGCTGAAATCAGCAGCAGATGGGCCGCCTTCTCCTCATCACAGGCAAAGCCCATCTGGGTGAAGGTGGCCTCCACGGCGGCCACGGCCGCGCGCAGACCGCTTTGCGGCATCAAAAGGGGCTGCCTGCGCCGGAAAAACATGTCCGTCAGGGAGCGGACGGGGCTTTGGACTTCCGGCGGCGCGGGCATAATGGGCGCGGTCTGTGGCGTTTCAAGGGGCTCTGCCCGCTCCGTTTCCTCCGGCCAGTAGAACAGGCGGTGCTGGTTATCCGGCATCAGCAGCAGAAACAGGCGGTCGCAGTCCGGCGGGAGGGAGTGAACCCCGCCTGCGGCCTCCTCCTGGGGGCTTGTAAAAGGCCCGTTGATAAAGCCGCCGCTTCGCACATAATACTGGGGGGTTAAGGGGCTTTGGCGGTTTTCCTCCCGGGTGACCACCTCATAGACCATGTCCTGAGGCAGCGCCTGGATGGCATCGGAATAGACGATATAGCGGTTGTGCTCGCCCCGGGAAGGGGCATAGTTGCGGTTGGGGCGCACCTTGCCCTGGGGGCTGTTTCTAAGGTCCAGCAGGCACAGCGGGCCCATATCGCGCATCCGCTCCTTAAAGGTGTGCTGCTCCTGCCGGTCCGGGGCGACGCGCAGAAAGCCATGATCCCTGTAGGCGGCGATCTCCTCCGCCGCCAGCAGGCCCTGAGGGGCCAGCAGGGGGCGCACCCGGAAAAGCATCCGCTGGGTGTTGTCCTCCTGCAGGTAAGCCAGAACGCGTTGACCTGATAAATCCATTGGCATCCCTCCTGTCAAAAAAAGTATATGCCCCTTTTCTTCATTGTATGCGCGCGCTCCCGGGGCGTCAAGGCGGCGGGGATAATTTGCGCGGGGAAAGGCCTGGTGGTATAATTATCAGGATATATGGAAAGAACAAGGAGGGATATCGCTTGATTTCAGATATTGCCGGAAAACTGCGGGGGCAGTTCGCCCCCGGCGCCCACAGCGAGCTGCGCGCCCAGCGCAGCCTTTCAAGGCGCGTCACCCTGCTTCAGGGCAACCTCACCCGCAACGCCCGCACGGACAGCCAGGGCGTGAGCGCCCGGGTGTATCAGGGGGGCGTCTACGGCTTTGCCTCCCAGGCGGAGCTGAGCGAGGCGGCGGCCCGCCGGGCCCTTGCCACCGCCACGGACAACGCCCGATTCCTGGATGGCCACACCGGCTATCAGATGGGGGCGCTGCCGGACATCGCCGCCGGCGCCATGGCGCCCCAGGAGGACTTTACCGACCTGCCCCAGAAGCACTACCTGGATTTCCTTCGGCCGCTGGACGACTACATCGCCGGGAAATACCCGGATCTGGCCAGCCGCACCCTGGTGGCCTACGCCGATTCCATGGAAAAGCAGCTGATCACCTCAGACGGCTACAGCGCCCATCTGCTGGCGCCCCGCAGCTATATCTATCTTTTCCTCAACGCGCAAACCGGGGACGGCATGCCCGTAGAGGTGTTCAAAGTCTTTGGCGGCAGCGGCACCTTTGACCTTCAGTTCAAGGCGCCGGAGGACCTGTATGCCCAGGTGGACCAGTTATACGAGCACCTGATGAAAAAGCGGGAGGGCGTCTTTGCCCAGGCGGGGAAGAAAACGGTGATCCTGCACGGAGAATTGGCGGGGATGCTGGCCCATGAGGCCGTGGGCCACACCGTGGAGGCGGATTTGGTGCTGGGCGGCTCCGTGGCGGGGCCGATGCTTGATGAAATGGTGGCCAGCCCCCTGGTCTCCATGACGGACTTTGCCCACACCGCCTTTGGCCAGGAGGCGCCGCTGCCGGTCTATGTGGATGATGAGGGCGTCCTGGCCCAGGACGCGGAGCTGATCCGCAACGGCCGCCTCACCGGCTACATGGTCAACCGGGAATTGGGGCGCCACTTCTCCATGCGGCCCCAGGGGAACGCCCGGGCCTTCGCCTTTAACGACGAGCCCCTCATCCGCATGCGCAACACCGCGGTGCATCCGGGCCTTGATAAGTTTGAGGACATGATCGCCTCCGTTGAGGACGGCTATTACCTGATCTCCTCCAACAACGGCCAGGCGGACACCACGGGGGAATTCATGTTTGGCATCTCCCTTGGCTATGAGATCAAAAACGGCCGGCTGGGCCGGGCCATCTTTGACACCACCATTTCCGGCGTCGCCTTTGACATGCTCAAAACCGTGGACCGGGTGAGCGACCGGGTGAGCTGGTCCTCCTCCGGCTTCTGCGGCAAAAAGCAGCTGATGCCCGTGGGCCTGGGCGGGCCGGACCTGCGCTGTGACGTGATGATTGGAGGCAAATAAGAATGCAGTTGATCAAGGACACCGTGGCCCTGGCGATGGAGGCTTTTTCAAGCCTGGGGGCCAGTGTTTATTCCGCCAGGGCCCTCAGCAGCCGGACGAACGAGTTTAACGCGGAAGGGGGCAAGTTCAGCCTGTTCCGCACCACCCTGGACAGCGGGCTTACCCTTCAGGCCATCAAGGACAAGAAGCGCGGCGTGGTCAGCGGCAACAGCTTTGAGGAGCAGGCCGTGCGCCTGGCGGTGGCGGACTGTCTGGCAGCGGCGGAGGCCGGCCAGGAGGACCCCGCCTGGGACATGGCGGATACTGGCGGCGGCCGCTTTGAGGAAGGCCCCTATGAGGCGGACATGGACCAGCTCTTCTCCCGCACCCGGGAGCTGCTTTCCGACATCTCCCGGGAATACCCCCGGGTGATGGTGGAGCAGCTGGTGGTCTCCCACGTTCAGGCGGACAGCCTGTATGAGAACAGCAAGGGCGTTCGTTACACCAAAAAAAGCGGCTGGTATCAGCTGAGTCTGATGTTCTCCGGCCACGAGGGGGGCAAGTCCTCCTCCTTTAACGGCGCGGGCTTTCTCACCGCAAGCCTTGCGGAGCCCTTCCTGGCGCTGGGCAACCTGCGCCAGCTGCTGGCGGATGCCCAGAACCAGGTGCATACCACCCCCGCCCCGGGCAAGGGGGAGGGCGTGGTGGTGTTCACCCCGGAATGCCTGGGGGGCATCCTGTATGAGCTGCTGGGCAACTATGTCGCCGACAGCGTGCTGATTGACGGCACCAGCCAGTGGAAGGACCAGCTGGGCCGGCAGGTGGCCGATCCCGCCCTCACCCTGCGGCTGGCGCCTTTGGATCCCCGCATCGTTAACGGCGAAAAATACACCGAGGAGGGCTATCTCTCCTCCGATTACACCCTGATTGAACAAGGGGTGCTCAAGGGCTTTATGCTGTCCGACTATGCCGCCCGCAAAACCGGATACGACCGGGCGCCCAACGCCAGCGCCGCCCTGGTGGTGGAGCCGGGGGACAAGGCCCTTCAAGAGATCATCGCCGGCATCCCCAAGGGCCTTTTGGTGGGCCGCTATTCCGGCGGCGCCGCGGGCGCCAACGGCGAGTTTTCCGGCGTGGCTAAAAACGCCTTCATGATTGAAAACGGCCAGGTCACCCACGCCGTCTCCGAAACCATGATCGCGGGCAACCTGGCCGGCATGCTCAAGCGCCTGGTGGGCATCTCCCGGGAAACCGTGGCGGACGGCTCAAGCGTGCTTCCCTGGCTGGCGGTGGACGGCATCACCATCACCGGGCAATAACGAAAGACATCAAACGAATAAGAAAAGGGGCCCCGATGGCGGCATCGGGGCCTCACTTTATCCGCATCCAAAGCATTAACTGGAAAATATTTTGAAGAATCCGGGAAGAAAAGCAGTAATTTCCGGATTGCCTTTCGTTACATAAGCAGAAGGAGGTGAGCGGAGCGTGAATGTTGTCAAGGGCCCTGACAACGCCAGAGAGCAGGAGCTGAAGCGGCTGGTTGATGCATACCAGACTTCGCTTCTGAGGATGTGCCAGATCCATCTTCAGGACAGCGCCCTGGCTGAGGATGCCGTGCAGGAAACCTTCCTGAAGGCTTACAGAGCGCTATCCTCCTTCAAAAATGAGGGCAGCGAGAAAGCGTGGCTGATGAAAATCGCCATCAACACTTGCCGGGACATAAGGCGCTCTTCCTGGTACAAGTATGTGAACAGATGGGTTAGCCCTGATGATTTGCCGGAGGAGGCCTCCAGGGGGGACGTATCCAACGAGGAGCTTTCATCCGCCATATTGAAGCTGCCAACAAAGCAAAGAGAAGTCATCATGCTTTTCTACTATCAGAACATGAAGCTTGCTGATATCGCAGGGATTCTCGGTATCCCGTTATCAACTGTTTCAGGCCGTTTGGGCAGGGCCCGAAAGAAGCTGAAAGCCTTGCTGGAAAGGAGTGATCAGGATGACTGAGCAAAGAGAAAGAGAGCTGATCTGCCGCGCCATTGATCAACGCTTTTCAGGAAAGCAAGGTGATCCGTGGCTGGCGAAGCAAATCATTGAAATAGAGAAGGGAGACATAAAAATGAAGAAAAAACTATCCCTTGCGATGGTGCTGGCGATTATTGCCCTTACTATCGCCGTGACTGCTTTGGCTGTGATAACCATCAAAGAGGTTGGACGCCAGAGTGCAGAGAACGAAAAACAACAAGGTTACTTTGTGAATTGGGAACTGGAGAAAAAAATCAAACTCATCAGCAACCTGGCTGATCTTCAATACATAGAGCGTTCTGATGAGGTAAGCGGCCTGATCAAGGGCAGCCTAACCGAGCAGGAGGCCCATGAGGCGGCAAACGATATCATTGCATCGTTTACTGGACAGGATGTTGATGGCATTGGTTTCATGAGCATCATGCAGGTGCCCATGGGGTCAGTCGAAAACTGGACATATGAGGAAAAAGCCTGGTACTCAACGCTGATGCGTGAGGTTGGAATTGAGAGCGACGGAATGACCCAATTTGTCCAACCAAGTGGAAGAATAAGTGAACAGGAAGCTATTGCCATTGCTCGGCGGGAAATAGCCAAAGGATATATGGTACTGGAAGACGAGTTGGATCGTTACAGAGTATCCGTCGACTTTGAGATTCCGGAGGCCGCTGAATCAGGTAATAAACAGGCATATTGGCACGTTAGATTCGAAGCGCCAGAGGATATTTCAGAAGATGAGCGATTGTTTATCCTTTTCCCTGTTTATATTCATCCTGACAATGGCAGCTTGCTTTGGTCTGTTCAGGACATGCTAAGCATTCCGGATTCAGGAGAGTAACCGAGCAACACGATTCAAGAAGAAGACTTAATGATGTTTGGTGAAAAAATTTATTCAACTATCGAA
>DAISYX010000036.1:0-14195 GCA_036825095.1 Clostridia bacterium
GGCGGCTTTGAGGGACATGTTTTTAGCGGACGCCCAGGGCGTCCAGGTTTCCGGCACCACCGAGTATGTGCGCCTGGTCAGTGACAGGCAGGCAGCCCAGGAGCTGGAGAACTTCCGCGCCAAGTACCCCGATCCTTCCCTGGCCATCAGCGCCATTCAGGGACGGGTCAGAACCAAAAAGGCCGAGGATAAATAAACCGGCCGGAAGGGATACAGCATGAACATCAGCAGAAGCCTTCAAAAGACACAGTATATCAAGGCAGGATTCCAGCGGGAGCAAACAGGCCGCATTCAGGTGTCCGACCATGTCTATTTATATAATGACGGGGAGCCGGAGGAGCGCAGCGCCTATCATGCCCCGGAGCCGGGCGGCGCCGCCCGGGGTCTGCCCCTGAAATGGGCAGCTTTGGTGATGGCGCTGGCTTTGCTCATCTGCGTGTGGATGGTGGGCAGCAGGATGGCCTTGACGCACCAACTCAATCAGGCGTATGCTGACCTACGCAGCCGCTATCAGGCTGCGGATGCTGAGGGACTGAGGCTTTCTGAGGCGCTGGCGGCCAAAAGCGATGCATCCGCCATTTGCTATTACGCGGTGCAGAACCTGGGGATGCGGCTTGCAACCCATGAGGAAACCATCGGCGTCAGCGCGCAGAGCATGACGGGAACGGCCCGCCTGGACGGCGTGCGCACGGGGAAACTTGCCGGCGGTCAATGAACAGATGACAAGGGGTAAGCATGAAACTATCTCAACTCGCCAAGGCGGCGGCGCCATATGTCACCAGCTTAAGTGAGGATTGCCACATTGGCGCGCTCAGCGCGGACAGCAGGCTGAAGACAGACCGCGGACTGTTTTTTTGCGTTAAGGGCGCGCGCACCGATGGGCACGCCCATGCCGCAGAGGCGGTGAAAAACGGGGCCATTGCCCTGATGGTGACCCAGCCAATAAAGGACATTCCGGTGCCCCAGCTGCTGGTGTCTGATGACCGCGCGGCCATGGCGCTGTTGACCCGGGCCTATTATGGCTTTGCGGATGAAAGCCTGAAGCTGGTGGGCATCACCGGCACCAAGGGCAAGACCACCACCAGCTATCTGGTGAAGGCGGTGCTGGAGCGCTCCGGCTTTAAATGCGGGCTGATCGGCACCACCGGCAACATGATCGGGGACAGCTGGACGGACAGCACCCTCACCACCCCGGACCCCATCGAGCTGCACCGCACGCTGCGCATGATGGCGGATGCCGGGTGTGACTATGTGGTGATGGAGGTATCCGCCCATGCGCTGTCCATGCACCGCCTGGAAGGGCTGGTGTTTGAGGCGGGCTGTTTTACCAATCTGTCCCAGGACCACCTGGATTTTTTTTCCGATATGGAGGCTTATTACCAGGCAAAGAAAAGTTTCTTCACCTCCGGCGGCGTGAAGAATGCCGCCATCTGCATTGATGACGCCCACGCCCAGGATTTGCTGTCCTCCATTCTGGTGCCGCGCATCAGCTTTGGCATCGCGCTGGACGCGGACATCTTCGCCCGGGATATTGACATCCACGAGGATGGGGTGACCTTCAGCCTGGTGCTGTGGAATGAGCGGCAGTACCCGGTGCGCCTGAGGCTGATGGGCATGTTCAACGTGTATAACGCCCTGGCGGCGGCGGCCATCAGCCTGAGCCTGGGGGCGGCGCCGGAGACGATCTGCACCGCGCTTGAAAGCGTGGCCTCGGTGCCTGGCCGGGCAGAGGTGCTGGACACCCACACCGCCTATAAGGTGATCCTGGACTATTCCCATTCCCCGGACGCGATGGAGAATATCCTGACCGCGGTGCGGGAGTTCACCCGGGGCCGGGTGATTATCGTCTTTGGCTGCGGGGGAGACCGGGACCACGCCAAGCGCCCCATCATGGGGGCGGTTGCCGGCAAGCTGGCGGACATCTCTATCCTCACCAGCGACAACCCCAGAAATGAAGACCCCATGGAGATCCTAAGCGCGGTTGAGCAGGGCATCAAGCCCACCGGCAGCGCCTATGAGGTGATTGAAAACCGCCGGGAGGCCATCCGGCATGCCATGAGGATCGCGGAGGAAGGTGACGTGGTGCTGCTGGCCGGCAAGGGGCATGAAACCTATCAGGAAATCCACGGCATCCGGCGCCCCTTTGACGAAAAACAGGTGGTGCAGGAATTGCTTCAGGAAATGGGGCTGGGGGGCGCGGAAGATGCTTGAGGCCCTGTGCGCCCTGTTGGCGCTTATTCTGGTGGCGCTTTTGATGCCGGGCTTTATCCGCTTTGTGAAAAGCCGCAACATGATTCAGCCCGGCTATGAGCTGGGGCCGGATTCCTTTCGCAAGCAGGAGAAGCCGCCCAACATGGGCGGTTTGATTATCGCCCTGGCGGTGCTTATCTCAGGGCTCTTGTTTTCTCAGCTTTCCCACGGCACCCATCAGGCGCTGCTCATCTTTTTGCTGGCCCTTGGCGCCCTGGCGGTGGGGCTTGCGGACGACTACATCAAAAACGTCCGCCGGAATC
The DNA here is from genome assembly GCA_036825095.1 of Clostridia bacterium. Lineage (GTDB taxonomy): Bacteria > Bacillota > Clostridia > Christensenellales > Aristaeellaceae > UBA6115. Next base: position 2,514 of record DAISYX010000036.1, read on the forward strand.
ATGAGGGCTTAAAACCCCGGTATAAAATCATCGGCCAGGTGGGCATCGGTCTGATCTTCTCCATCCTGTGCATGAACACGGTGGGAACCACCATCCATCTGCCGTTCACCACGGCGTATTTAGACCTTGGTCTGTTTTATGTGCCTTTAATGACGCTGCTGATCGTTTTCATGACAAACTCCGCCAACCTTCAGGACGGCGTGGACGGCCTTTTGTCCAGCGTTTCTGTGGTGGGCGGTCTGGCTTTTGGCTTGATTGCGGCCCTGATTGACGGGGACAGCCTGGGCAACCCTGCGGTGGCCTATGTCTGCTTCGCCCTGGCGGGGGCCTGCCTGGGCTTTTTGTTTTATAATCAGCCCCCTGCAAAAATCTACATGGGGGACACGGGCAGCATGTTCATCGGCGGGGTTTTTGTGGGGATGGCGATGCTGCTGAGGCTTCAGCTGTGGCTGATCCCCATCTGCTTTACCATGATTATGTCCTCGGTGTCCGTCATCGCCCAGCGGCTTTACTTTAAGGCCACCGGGGGTAAGCGTCTGATCCGCATGTCGCCCATCCACCACCACTTTGAGATGCTGGGCTGGAGCGCTGTGCAGATTGACCGGCGCTATGCGCTGGTGACCCTGATCCTCTCTGTGGCGGCCATTCTGGCCGCCCTGCCCCTGCGCCCATAGCCAGAACTTCGGAAAGGCACTGTGATGGTAAGGCACCTTGAGCTTAACGGAAAACGGGCCCTGGTTATCGGGGCTGCGCGCAGCGGCCTGGCAGCAGCCCGGCTTTTGGCCGCCCAGGGAGCTTTGGTGACCCTGAATGACTTAAAGTCCGCGTCGGAGCTTGAGGCGGGGCTGGACAGCCTGAAAAATATCTCTGTTAATCTGCGCCTGGGGGAGGGGCCGGAGGCTCTGCTGCCCCAGGCGGATTTATTGGTGCTAAGCCCCGGAGTTCCCGTGAGCCAAGCCTTAAAAGCCCAGTGCGCGGCCCTTTCATTGCCCATCATAGGGGAATTCGGGCTGGCCGCTTCGCTGACGGAGCTGCCCATCATCGCGGTGACCGGCACCAACGGCAAAACCACCACCGTGTCCCTGCTGGGGGAAATGTTCCGACAGGCCGGGCGGGTGGTGCATGTGGCGGGCAATATCGGCTATCCCCTAAGCGCTGCGGTGCTTAAGGCGGGGCCGGAGGACGTGCTGGTGGCCGAGGTTTCCAGCTTCCAGCTGGAAACGGCGGGGGATTTTCATCCCAGGGCCGCCGCGGTGCTCAACATCACCCCGGATCACCTGAACCGCCACGGCAGCATGGATTATTACGCCGCGCTTAAGGCCCGGATTTTTGAGCGCCAGACGCCCGCGGACCTGGCGGTTTTAAACCTGGATGATCCGATAACCCGGGGGATGGCGGAGGGCCTTTCGGCCCGGGTGGCCTATTTCTCCACCCGGCAAGAGGTGCCTTCCGGCGCCATGCTCAGGGGGGATGAGCTTATCCTCAGGCGGGATGGCCAGGAGCGGTTGATCTGCAAAACACAGGATTTGAATCTGCCCGGCTCCCACAATGTGCAAAACGCGCTGGCCGCCTTGGTGCTGGCCGGTTTTATGCGTGTGCCCCCCCAGGTGATGGCCTACAGCCTCAAGGTGTTTGAGGGGGTGGAGCACCGGATTGAGTTTGTGCGGGAGCTTGCTGATGTCAGGTTCTATAACGACTCCAAAGGCACCAACCCGGAGGCCACCATCACCGCCTTTAAGGCGATGCGCGCCCCCACGGTGGTGATTCTGGGCGGCTATGATAAAAAGAATTCCTTCACCCAGCTGGCGCTGACGGCCCAGGCCAGCCCCTATATCAAGGAGGCGGTATGTATCGGGCAGACGGCCCATCAGATAGCCGCATCCTTTAAGGAGGCTGGGTTTTTGGCCTGTTATCATGCGCAGAATTTGCGTGAAGCTGTGAGCCTCGCCCAGCGCCTGGCCGTGCCGGGGGGCAATGTGCTTTTCTCGCCCGCCTGCGCCTCTTTTGACCAATTCAAGGACTATGAAGAGCGGGGGCGCGTTTTTAAGCAGCTGGTGATGGCGCTTGACGCCCCGGGAGGCTGATATGCAGCAAAACCCGCCCCCCCGCCCGCCGGAAACACGCCAGCAGCCCCCTGCGCCTGCCTATCAGGAGCAAGGCTGGGAGCAGACGGAATTGCCGGAGGAGTTTTTGCCCCCCGAGCCTAACAATGCCCGCCGGGTTTTCCGGATTGCCCTGGTGTTGGTGGCGCTGGTGGTTTTGCTGTTTGTGCTGCGCTACCATGTCTTTACCATCAGCCAGGTCCGCGTGGTGGGAAACCGCGCCCTTAGCTGGCAGGAGGTGGCGCGCGCGGCGGGCCTGGACCGGAAGCTGCTCTACTTTACCCTGAATGAGGCTGAGATAGCAGGCGGCATCAATTCCCACCGCTACCTTGCCTATGAGGGGATGGAGAAGGTTTTTCCCAATACCCTGATTCTCTATGTCAAAGAGCGGGCGCCCACCGCCTTTTTCACCCACCTGGGAGTGGGCTTTGTGATGGCGGAGGACGGGATGATTCTGGAAAAAAGCCGGGATCTTGCCCTGGGTCAGGGGCTGATTGAAGTGTCCGGGCTTGAAGTTTGGGGGCAGATGGAAACCGGTATGTTCCCTGTGGGAGGAAAGACAGGGCAGTTGGAGGCGCTGGTGGCGCTTTTGGGCGAGATCACTTCCCAGGGCTATGCGCCCCAGGTGCGGGATGTGAACGTGTCGGATGAAAACAGCCTTACCCTGACCACGGCGGACGGCTACACCGTGCATCTGGGCGACATGGAGGCCCTGCAAGCCAAAATCGGCACGGTACGCGCGGTGATTGAGGAGCTGAAGCGGCGGGATCTCTACGGGGGGGTTCTGGAGGCGTCCATCCCCGGGGAGGCCACCTATCGGGCTGCGGAGTGAAGCCGGAAGGCCCGGATCGCGCAAAAGCCTGAAAAGGCTTGCCAAGTTATCACAAAAAGGTTACAATAAGCTATCCTGACTGCGTATTATGCGGGTCAAGCGGTTTAGCATAGTCGCCGGCGGAGGAAAAAGCCGAGAAATGGGGATGGAATGCGATGAGAAGCACTATCAGCGTCATTGATTTTGGTACCAGCAAAATCGTTGCACTGATTGCGGAGGTGAGCGGAAGGCAGCGCTGCGATATCGTGGGCGCCGGTACCGCTGCCTATGACGGCTTCGCCAACGCGCGTTGGAACAACGCCGCCCTGGTGAACGAGGCCATCAGTTCCGCTGTCACCAGTGCGGAGGAACAGGCGCGCAGCTCGGTGAAAAACGTCTATGCAGGCGTGCCGGGGCAGTTTTCCAAGGTGTATTCCTTTGAAGTCAAGGTGGACCTGCAGGGGGCGGACCCCCGCGTTTCCGCCCGGGACATCTCCACCCTGTTTGCGCTGGCGGATGAGCAGGTGGCCGGCATCCCCGGCACCCCCATTCACCGCAGCCCCGCCTGGTTTGTGGTGGATGACGGCAAGAAAACCCTGGAGCCCCTCAACCAGCACGGCAACGAGCTGCGGGCGCTGATTTCCTACGTCATCGCTGACCGGTTTTTTATCGAAGACATCACCCAAAGGCTGCTTGCCATTGGCAAAACCGCCGCCGGGTTTTTCTCCACCCCCATGGGGGAGGCCATGCTCTACATCTCTGAAACCGACCGGGACCGCACCGCGGTTCTCATTGACATCGGCTACTTAAACACCGAGGTTATCGCGGTGGAAGGGGACGCCATCATCTTCCACAAACTGCTGCCCTTGGGCGGCGGGCACATGGCGGCTGATCTGGCCTATGGGCTGGAGATCCCCCTGGATCAGGCGGAGCAGGTGAAGCGGGGCTACGAGTTTGGCCTGGGCAGCACCAAAAACAGCTTTGACGTGCTGCTTTCAAACGGCACCACCCAGACCTTCACCCGGGAGCGGGTAGCCCAGGTTTTAGAGCCCCGGGTGGACGAGATCTGCGAGGCCATCATCAAGGCCCTGAAGGATTCCGGGGTGCGGCTGGGCAACTGGTCCCCGGTCTATCTGACCGGCGGGGGCCTGGCCATCAACAAGGGCGGCCGGGAATACCTGTCTGAAAAGATGGAGCGCCCGGTGCGGGAGCTGCCCCGCAAGGCGGTGAAGCTTTCCAGCGCCATTTATTCAAGCTCTCTGGGGCTTTTGGACCTGATTATCGACACGCGCAACAACGCCACTGAAACTCAAACGGGCATCCGCGGATTTTTCCGGGGCTTGCTCAGCGTCTAATTAATTTTGAGGAGGACCTCACATGCTTGTACTCCAGGTTGAGCCTGAACAGCAGACATCATTCGCGTCCATCAAGGTGGTGGGCTGCGGCGGCGGCGGCGCAAATGCCGTCAACCGCATGATTGACGCCGGCCTTAAAGGCGCGGATTTTATTGCGGTGAACACCGACAAACAGGCTCTGGCCGCCTCCAGGGCGGACACCAAGATTCAAATTGGTGAAAAGCTGACCAAGGGGCTGGGCGCCGGCGCTGTGCCTGAGATTGGCAAACGCGCGGCGGAGGAAAGCCGGGAGGAAATCGCCCAGTACCTAAAAGGCGCCGACCTGGTGTTTGTCACCGCCGGCATGGGCGGAGGCACCGGCACAGGCGCTGCGCCCATTGTGGCGGACATCGCCCGGGAGCTCAACTGCCTCACCATCGCCGTTGTCACCAAGCCCTTCCAGTTTGAAGGCAAACAACGCATGAAAAACGCGGAGATGGGCATTAATGAGTTAAAGCAATATGTGGACACCCTGGTGGTGATCCCCAATGACCGGCTTCTTGAGGTGGTCAGCCGCGGCACCTCCATGGTGGAGGCCTTCCAGGTGGCGGACGACGTGCTGCGCCAGGGCATCCAGGGCATTTCCGACCTGATCGCCCTGCCCGCGCTGATTAACCTGGACTTCGCGGACGTGAAGACCGTGATGGAGTCCGGCGGCATGGCTCATATCGGCATCGGCGTGGGCAAAGGCGAAAACCGCATGGTGGAAGCGGCCAAAAACGCGGTGGCAAGCCCCTTGCTTGAAACCAAGATCGACGGCGCCAGGGCCGTGCTTATCAACATCACCGGCAGCGAGGAGATGGGCATCGTGGACATCAACGAGGCCGCCAAGCTCATCCAGGAGTCCGCGGACAGCGATGCCAACATCATCTTTGGCGCGGGCGTTGACAACGACCTGAAGGACGAGGTGCGCATCACCGTGATCGCCACGGGCTTTGAGAAGGGCGCCTTCCCCGTCCGGGAGCAGAAGCGCAAGCCCTATCGCAGCTCCACCCCTTATGGCATGGCGACTGCCGCCATCAACCCTTATGAAAACAGGCCGGCCCCGCCCAGGACGGATTTGCCCGGCTTTGAAGCGCCCCAGGTGTCCAATATCTACGAGCAGGAGGGCGATGCCTCCTTCTTCCCGGCGGGCACGCGCCCGGCGGTGACCAACGCGCCGCCTATGGCCATGCCGCCCTCTCAGATGCCCCCCGCCTATCAGCCGGGGCAGCAGGGCTATTCCTTTGGCCAACAGCCCATGCAGCAGCCTATGCAGGGCGTGCCCAACCCCTATCAGCCGCCCATGCAGCAGTCCCAGCAGCCCCAGGCGGCGGAGAAGGACGACCTGGGCGTCCCGGCCTACCTGCGCCGGAAAAAGTAAATATCTCGGATGACCAACCCGGGAGAGCCCGTCCGCAGGCGGCGCCGAAGGGGATGCAAGAACTCTCAGGCAAATGGACCGGGTTGTGACGGAACTCTGGAAAGCGCAAGCACCAAAAAAGCAACTCCCCCTGGGAGGAATCTTTGAGGTTCAACGACAGAGGCACGCACCTTGTGCGTGCCTCTCATCAACATCCAAGGAGTGAGGCGATATGGAAAAGAAAACACCCCTGTATGAATTGCACCTGGCCCTGGGCGGGCGGATGGTGCCCTTTGCGGGCTATCTCCTGCCCGTTCAGTACGAAACGGGGCTGATCACGGAGCACAAGGCGGTGCGGGAGGCCTGCGGGCTGTTTGACGTCTCCCACATGGGGGAGCTGCGCATTCACGGCCGTGATGCGCTTAGCAACCTGAACATCCTGCTGACCAATGATTTTACGGACCTGGAGACCGGCCGGGTGCGCTACAGCCCCATGTGCAACGCCTCCGGCGGCATCGTGGACGACTTGATAGTCTATAAATTCGCCCAGGATGACTACCTCCTGGTGGTAAACGCGGCCAACAGGGAAAAGGACGCCGCCTGGATCAGAAGCCACCTGCAGGGTGAGGCGGAGATGGAGGATCTGTCGGACAACTATGCCCAGCTGGCGCTCCAGGGCCCCAGAGCCCGGGAGGTCTTGGCCAGGGTGGCTGATCCTGAAGACTTCCCCACCAAATACTATAGCTTTGTAAAAGATGTCCCGGTGGCGGGGGTGCCCTGCCTGTTGTCCCGCACGGGCTATACGGGTGAGTTTGGTTATGAGCTGTACTGCGCCCCTGAACAGGCGGCAGGGCTGGCGGAAGCCCTGCTTGAGGCAGGGCGGGATCTGGGGCTGATTCCCTGCGGCCTGGGGGCCCGGGACACCCTGCGCCTGGAGGCCGGGATGCCTCTGTATGGGCATGAGATGAACGATGAGATCACCCCCTTGGAAGCGGGTCTTGACAGTTTTGTCCGCCTGGACAAGGAGGACTTTATCGGCAAGGCGGCCTTGCTTGAACAGGGCGAGCCGGCCCTGGTCCGGGTGGGGCTGATGCTTATGGACCGGGGCATCGCCCGGGAGAACAGCGATGTTTTTGTGGCGGATATCAAAATCGGCCAGACCACCAGCGGCACCCTGGCGCCCTTTTTGAACAAGGCGGTGGCCATGGCCCGGATAAACCGGGAGCAGGCCCAGCCCGGCACCCAGGTGGTCATTGATGTGCGGGGCAGGAAACTGGCGGCCCAGGTGGTGCCGCTGCCCTTTTATCAGCGTCCCAAAGGCAAATAAGAGCCAGAGATATAAGGAGGAGAAGCCATGTTGATTCCCAAAGAGCTGCGCTACTACAAATCCCACGAGTGGGTCAGGGTGGAAGGCGACACCGCCTTGGTTGGCATTACGGATTATGCCCAGAACGAGCTGGGGGATCTGGTGTATATCAACCTGCCCAACCTGGGGGATGAGGTGGCCACGGACGAGGCCTTCGCGGATGTGGAGAGCGTGAAAGCGGTCAGCGATGTTCTAAGCCCCCTGGCCGGCACCGTGAGCGAGGTGAATGAGGCCCTGGTGGACGCGCCGGAGCTGATCAACCAGGACCCCTACGCTGCCTGGATCGTCCGGCTGAAGGACATTAGCGGGCTGGAAGGCCTGATGAGCGCCCAGGAGTACGAGGAATTCCTGAAAAAGGAGGCATGAAATGGGTAGTTATCTCCCCACGACCGCCAAGGAGCGGCAGGAGATGCTCCAGGCCATTGGCCTAAGGGACCTGAAAGACCTGTTTGTGGATGTGCCGGAGGCTGTGCTGCTTCAAGACTCGGTGGACATTCCGGAGGGCCTGGCTGAAATGCCGGTGCGGGACAGGATGGAGGCCATGGCGGCCAGGAACACCGTCTTTCAAACCGTGCTCAGAGGTGCCGGCAGCTATGACCATTACATCCCCGCCATTGTGTGGGCGGTCACCGGCAAGGAGGAGTTCTCCACCACCTATACCCCCTATCAGGCGGAAATCAGCCAGGGGATTCTCCAGTCCATCTTTGAATACCAGACCATGATCTGCGAGTTGACGGGGATGGATGTGAGCAACGCCTCCGTCTATGACGGCGCCTCCGCCGCGGCGGAAGCGGCCATGATGTGCCTGGTGGGCAAGCGGGAGCGGGTCTATGCCGCGGCCACCGCACATCCGGATGTGCTTAACACCATCCGCACCTATTGCTGGGGCCGGAATGTGCCCTTTGAGCTGCTGCCGGAAAAAGATGGCCGGCTGGATCCCAAGGCCTTAGCGGCGCTTCAGGTGGATGCTGCCTGCGTGTATGTGCAGCAGCCCAACTTCTACGGCCTCTTTGAGCAGGCGGACGAGATCGCCCAGGCGGCCCACGCCGTGGGCGCCAAGGCCATCATGGGGGTTTATCCCATTGCCCTGGGGCTGATGAAGACCCCCGGGGAATCCGGCTTTGACATTGCGGTGGGCGAGGGGCAGCCCCTTGGTATGCCCATGAGCTTTGGCGGGCCTTATCTGGGCTTCATGACCGCAAGGCAGGGGCTGCTGCGCCAGCTGCCCGGGCGCATCGTGGGGGAAACCCGGGACGATCAGGGCCGCCGTGCCTTTGTGCTGACCCTGCAGGCCAGGGAGCAGCACATCCGCCGGGAGAAGGCCAGCAGCAATGTCTGCACCAACCAGGCGCTGTGCGCCATGACCGCCTCTGTCTACATGGCCGCCATGGGGCCGGAGGGCCTTGGGGAGCAGGCTAACCTTTGCTACCAGCTTTCCCATTACTTTGCGGATGAACTGGCCAAAATCCCCGGCTTTGCCCGGGTGCATAAAGGCGCCTTCTTCAACGAGTTCCTCACCGGCTGCCCCATGGATGCGGCGGTGTTTGAACAGAAGATGATGGAAAAAGGAATTCTTTGCGGGCTGCCGGTGGAGGAGAACCAGATCCTCTGGTGCGTCACGGAGAAAGCCGGAAAAGACAAGCTGGACCAGGTGCTGCAAGCGATCAAGGAGGTGTGCGCGAAATGAAGCTGATCTTTGAACGCAGCCAGCCCGGCCGCAGAACCCATATTTTGCCCAAAGCGGATGTGCCCCAGACGCCCTTTCCCCAGGAATTGGCGCGACAAACGCCTCCCAGGCTGCCGGAGCTAAGCGAGGTGGCCATCAGCCGGCACTACACCCAGCTGGCCAAGCAGGCCTTTGGCGTGAACTCAGGCTTTTATCCCCTTGGCAGCTGCACCATGAAGTACAACCCCCGGGTGAATGAGGCCGTGGCGGCCCTGCCCGGTTTTGCCCGGGTGCATCCCCTGCAGCCCAAAGAAACGGTGCAGGGCTGCCTGGAAGCCCTGGAGACGGCAGGCAAACTGCTGGGCGAGATCACGGGGATGGACGCCATGTCTTTCCAGCCCGCCGCAGGCGCCCATGGGGAATACCTGGGCCTGCTGCTGATCAAGAAATACCATGAGGAGCGCGGAGACCTGAAACGCACCCGGATTCTGGTTCCGGACTCCGCCCACGGCACCAATCCGGCCAGCGCCGCCATGGTGGGCTTTACCGTGACCCACATTCCTTCTGATGAGAATGGCTGTGTGGATGTGAAAGCCCTGGGGGAAAAGCTGGATGACACGGTGGCGGGGCTTATGCTCACCAACCCCAATACCTTGGGGCTCTTTGACCCGAATATCCTTGCTATCACGGAACTGGTGCACAAGGCCGGCGGGCTTAACTACTATGACGGCGCCAACCTTAACGCCATCATGGGCTGGGTGCGCCCGGGGGATATGGGATTTGACGTGGTGCACCTGAACCTGCACAAGACCTTCTCAACGCCCCATGGCGGCGGCGGACCGGGAGCGGGCCCCGTGGGCTGCAAGGACATCTTAGCGCCCTATCTGCCCGCCAGCTTCATGGGGGAGGAAGCGGGACCCTTAAGCGTGGGCCAGGTGCGCGCCTTCTACGGCAACTTTGGCATCGTGATACGCGCCCTCACCTATATCCTCACACTGGGCAAACAGGGCATCAAGGAGGCCAGCGGCATGGCTGTGCTTAACGCCAATTACCTGATGCGCAGGATTGAGCCCGCCTTCCCGCCTGCTTACAACCGCATCTGCATGCACGAGTTTGTTATCTCCCTGGAACAGACCAAACGGGACAGCGGCGTCAGCGCCCTGGATGTGGCCAAGTGCCTGCTGGACCACGGCATGCATCCGCCCACCATGTACTTCCCCTTAAATGTCAAGGAGGCCCTCATGGTGGAGCCTACCGAAACGGAAAACCGGGAAACCCTGGACGAGGCCGCGGAGGTGTTCCTGAAAATCAAGGACATGATCGCCGCCAATCCGCAGCAGCTTCATCTCTGCCCCACCACCACCCCCATCGGGCGGCCGGATGAGGTGGGCGCTGCCCGGAACCCAAAGGTCAGATACGCGTTTCCGGAATAAAACCTGGAACTGGGATCAAGTCAAAACCACCGGAATTTCCCGGTGGTTTTGACTTGATAAGGGATAATGGCAGGCAGCTTTACAGGATATACTCCGGCTTGTCCGCGGGCTGGGCGGCCATTTCCTCTTGCTTTTGGCGGTATTTGTCCCCGGTGTTACCCAGCACCGCGTAGGAGGCGATTTTGCTCTCCTCAACCCCGGGCTGGTTGAAGGCGTCGATGTCCAAAAGCTCGCCCGCATAGGCGGTGGTCAGCATGAAGAAGTAGAGCAGCTGGCCCACCGTGTACGCGTTCACCTGGGGCAGGGTGATCGTCTGGCTCATGCGCCCGGCGCGCAGCAGGGCGTATTGGGTGCCCTTGTATTCCGCCTCCAGCAGGGCGTTCAAAGTTTTGCCGCCCAGGAAGGCCACATCCGGGAAATCCTCACAGCCGTGGGGGATGGGCATCTGGCTGCGGAACTCGCCCACTCTTAGGAAGGTGACGATCTTGTCATAGGGGCCTTCGGTGTAGAGCTGCAGCTGGCTGTGCTGATCGGTAACGCCCAGGGCTTTAACGGGCGTCTGGCCCACATTGACCGCCATGCCCCTGCGGGTGACATTCTTGCCCAGGCTTTCCGCCCACAGCTGACAGAACCAGTCCGCCATATAGCGCAGGCTGTCCGCGTAGGGGAGCATTACCTGGATGTTGATGCCCATCTCCTCCATGGCCATCACCTGGATAACCGCCTGCAGCAGGGCCGGGTTCTGCCAGACTTCGCCGGACTGGCAGCGGGCGTCCATGGCCGCGGCACCCGCCAGCATGGCCCGGATATCAATGCCGCACACCGCCGCGGATAAAAGGCCCACGGGGCTTAACTCGCTGAATCGCCCGCCAACGGAGGAGGGCACGAAGAAGTGCTTGAAGCCCTCCTGCTGGGCCATTTTAATGAGATTGCCCTTTTCCCTGTCCGTGGTGGCGATGATGTGCTCATGCCACTGCTCGCCCACCTCTTTTTTCAAAAGATCGGAGATGATCAGGTACTGGCTCATGGTCTCCGCTGTGGCGCCGGATTTGGTGATGATGTTAAAGCAGGTGCGGCGCACATCGATCACGTCCAAAAGCGCCTGCATGCGCTCCGGGTCGATGTTGTCTTCCACATAAAAGCGGGGGTAGCCCCGCTGATCCCGGGGCAGCTCGTTATAGCGCAGGTGCTTGAGCGCCTGGTGCACCGCGATGGGGCCAAGGGCGCTGCCGCCAATGCCCAGAACCACAAAGGTGTCAAAGCGCTGCTGGATGTGCTTTGCGGTGTCCTCAATGTCCTTCAGGATTTCCTCCTGGTTGTAGGGCAGCTCCGTCCAGCCCAGCCAGCCGGTGCCCCGGGCCTTGCGCACCGCCTCAAAGGCCGCGCCGGCCTGCCCAGCCCAATCCTCTATCTGCTCCCGGCTGATGCCGTACTGATACCCCACGCGCTCAGCCATCAGGTGGTTGACGTCCAGGGTGATGTTGCCTTTATGATAATCCGACATACGCGCCTCCTGTTTTTTCAGATTATAACACAGTTTTTGCCCCGTCAACAGGAAAACGGCAGCT
>DAISYX010000037.1:0-14018 GCA_036825095.1 Clostridia bacterium
CCATTCAAAGCGCAGCTCCTTCATAATTATATTATAATTATATCAAAAGAATTGTCAAGAGAAAAAGGCTTACGCGGACGCTTCAGACCGTTGGCAAAACCCCGGCCATAATTGGCCGGAGTTTTGCCAACGGTCTGACGGGTAGGGCCGATTCACAAGGCCCCTCCCGTTTTTATTACAGCGCTTTTTTAAGCGCTTCCGCCTTGTCCGTCCTCTCCCAGGGCAAATCCAGGTCATCCCGGCCGAAGTGGCCATAGCTGGCGGTCTGCCGGTAGATGGGCCTTCTTAAGTCAAGGGACTGGATGATCCCATCCGGGCGGAAGTCAAAGCTGTCCCGCACCGCCCGGACGATGGCCGCCTCGTCCGCCTTGCCGGTGCCAAAGGTATCCACATGAAAGCTGACCGGCTCCGCCACCCCAATGGCATAGGCCAGGGCAATCTGGCACCTGTCCGCCAGGCCTGCAGCCACCACATTTTTAGCCGCATAGCGGGCCATGTAGGCTGCGGAACGGTCCACCTTGGTGGGGTCTTTTCCGGAAAAACAGCCGCCGCCATGGGGCGCATAGCCCCCATAGGTGTCCACGATGATCTTCCGGCCGGTCAGCCCTGAATCCCCTGCCGGACCGCCGATGACAAAACGCCCGGTGGGGTTGATGTAATAGCGGGTGTCCTTGTGCAACAGCTCCTGAGGGATGCACTGGGGCACCACCTGGCTGAGCATCGCCTCCTCTATTTCAGCGTGGCTGACTTTCTCATCGTGCTGGGTGGAGATCACCACCGCGTCCACCCGCACAGGCCTTCCATTTTCATAGGCGATGGTCACCTGGGCCTTGCCGTCAGGACGCATAAAGGGCAGAAGCCCGCTCTTTCTCACCTGGCTCATGCGCCGGGTGAGGCGGTGGGAAAGGGCCAGCGCCATGGGCATCAGCTCCGGGGTTTCGTCGCTGGCAAAGCCAAACATCATCCCCTGATCCCCCGCGCCGGTGATGCGGCAGTCCCCCGGCTCTCCCCGGCCCTCCAGCGCGCAGGACACGCCCCGGCTGATGTCGTCCGACTGCTCGTGCACAGCGGTCAGCACGGCGCAGGAGTTGCCATCAAAGCCCATTTCAGAGCTGTTGTAGCCGATATCAAGGGCCACCTGGCGCGCCACGTCCGCAAGGGGCACATAGCTGCTTGTGCTGATCTCCCCCATGATCAGAATCAGCCCCGTTGTGGCGCAGGTTTCACAGGCCACCCTGGCATCCTTATCCTGGGCGATGATGGCGTCCAGCACCGCGTCAGAGATCTGGTCGCACATTTTATCCGGATGACCCTCGGTCACGGATTCTGAAGTCATAAGCCTTTTGTCCATGTTTCCTCCTAAAAAATAAGCGCCTGTCCTTTCAGACAAGCGCTTTTCTTCTGCCTTATCTGCCGGTGATACCTCACCGCTGGATTTAGCACCTTGCACTTGCAGGCTGCCGGGCTTCACAGGGCCAGTCCCTCTGCCACTCTTGATAAGGATATTCACTTGTTAAGCACTATAGCGCGCTTTCTCCCTCCCGTCAAGCGGCCGGCACCTTGACAGCGCCGCCTGATTGGGTTAGTCTCACCACAGTTTAACGGGGAGGTCGTCATGCTGTTTATTGGGATCTGCGGGGCCAGCGGTTCGGGCAAAACCACCCTGGCCCAGGAGCTTGTCCAGGCGATCGGCGTTTCCAGCGCCGTGATTAAGCAGGACGCCTATTACTTTGATCACCCCCAGCTTTCCTTTGAGGAGCGGGCCACCCTCAATTATGATGAGCCGAAAATTTTTGACCATGGCCTCTTGCTTCAGGATGTGCAGGCCCTTTTGGACGGCAAGGCCGTAACCCAGAAAGGCTATGACTTCACCCAGCACACCCGCTGCGACAGCCAGGAGCTGATCCCTCCCGGGGATGTGCTGATTTTAGAAGGCATCCACGCCTTTTATGACCCCAGGCTCAGGGATTTGATGTATCTCAAGCTGTTTATCAACGTGGAGCCGGACATCTGCCTGTTGCGCCGCATCTCCCGGGATATCAAAGAGCGGGAGCGCAGCATCGACAGCATCGCGGAGCAATACCTAGCCACGGTCAAGCCCATGTATGACAAATACATCCGGAACTATATCCATCACGCGGATGTCATTGTCACCCGCGGGGGCAAAAACGCCAGAATTGTGGAGATTCTGGCGGGCTATCTGCGAAACGCGCTGTAGGAAGGCGCTCTCCCCTATGCGCTTAAGTGACCAAACAAAATGCGCAGCCCCATGAGTACCAGCGCCACGCCGCCTATCAGCTGCGCCTTGGACTGATATTTCGCGCCAAACCGGCAGCCTGCCAGCGTGCCAAGATAGGACATCACAAAGGTGATGGCGCCGATTAAGAGAATGGCAAACCAGATATTGATATCCAGCACCGCAAAGGCAAATCCCGCGGCCATGGCGTCAATGCTGGTGGCGATCGCTAAAATAAGCAGCTCCATGAGCCTTAAAGGCTTGCACTCCAGCTCCCCTGCCCCTTCCCGCACAGCGTCCAGGATCAGCTTCAGCCCGATGATGGCCAGCAGAATAAAGGCAATCAAGCGCCCATAAGCGTTGATATGCTGATGCACCCCGCTGCCAAGAACCCAACCGATAAGCGGCATCAGCGCCTGAAAAAACCCAAAGGCCACCGCGATGAGCAGGCTTTCCCGCCAGTTGCCCGCGCGCATGCAGGCGCCTTTGCAGATGGCGACCGCCAATGCATCCATGGACAGGCTTCCCGCAATAATCACGATCTCCGTCAGGCTCATCTCATTCCTCCTGCTCAGCCGGCGCATTTTAGCAAAGCCGCCAGGCTCTGTCAATTTATTACAAATGATTGAACATACCAATCTTTTGTGCTATGATTCCCTTGCCCGGATATGATTAAAATGTTACAAGCCGGGCGATTTGAGGCATGAAATTCGACATACCAGACGTTGTATGTTTGTACCCGCCTGCGGTAACCATCGGATAAGGATGTGGACTTACATGGAAAAACTAAGTAAAAAGCGGATTATCGGGCTGATCTGTCTGGCGGCGCTCGCTTTGATTTTGGCGGGCTGCACCGCGACACCGGATGATTCCGGCCGGAATCAGGCCGGCATTGGCGCCACGGTTGAAGGCCCCTTCCCCATGCGCACAACCGCGCCCCCCCAGGAAGCAACGGACACCCTGGCGCCCATCATCACCCCGGAAGGCGGCGTTGTCTCGCCAGGCCTGACCACTCCTGCGCCCTGGGGCGGCATTGTCACCCCGGATCCCAGCGGTTTTGTCACCCCCACCGCCACCTGGGGCGGCGGGGTTATCAGCCTGACCGTATCCCCCAGCATCCAGCCGGAGCCCACCAGCAGCCTTCTGCGCCTGGGCTCTGAGGGCGCTGCGGTGCGCAGCCTTCAGCAGAGGCTTAAAGACCTGAGGTATTACACCGGCTCGGTGGACGGCGATTTTGGCAACGCCACCGAAACGGCCCTGAAGGCCTTCCAACGGCGGAATAATTTGTCCGCGGACGGCATCGCCGGCTCCGCCACGCTAAACCGCCTAAATTCCTCCCAGGCGCTGCCCGCCACCCCCACGCCCCAGCCTACCCCCCGGGTGACGCCTACACCCCGGCCCACCGCCACCCCGGTAGTAAACCCCAATGTTTACCTTAAAAACGGGGCCTCCGGCTCAGATGTGCGCCGGATGCAGCAGCGGCTGATTGAGCTGGGCTATTTAAGCGGCACCGCAACCGGACGCTTTAACGACGTCACCGAGCAGGCGGTCTATGCCTTCCAGCGGCGCAATGTATCCTACGCGGACGGCATCGCGGGCCCCCTCACCCTGGAGAAGCTCTATTCCTCCTCCGCCCGCAGCACCTCATCCTCCGCCGGCGTTATCGGCATGACCCTGGAACGGGGTGTGCGGGATTCCGCGGCGGTGCGCACGATGCAGCAGCGGCTTAAGGAGCTGCGCTTCTATACCGGCGCTGTGGACGGCGACTTTGGCATCAGCACGGAAACCGCAGTCAAAGAGTTCCAGGCCGCCAACAACCTGCGGGTGGACGGCAGAGCGGGCGAAAGCACCCTCAATCGCCTCTTCAGCAGCGACGCCAACGGCCCCGGCTCCGTCACCCCCACACCCCGGCCGCCGTCTGCCGGCACACCGACCCCCATCCCCTTTTATGTGGATGTCACCCCCAATCCCCAGGGCGGCTACGTCACCCTAAGGGAGGGCAATTCCGGCGCCCTGGTAAGAAACCTTCAGCAGGCGCTGAAGGATCAGGGCTATTTCAACCTCACCGTGGATGGCCTGTATGGGGTGGGAACCTCAGAATCAGTGCGGGAGTTTCAGCGGCGCAAGGGCCTCTCCCAGGACGGCGTGGCCGGGCCCGCCACCCAGCGCATCCTCTTTGAGGGCAACTATCCCAGCGGCTCATAATCACAGCTTTAAAACTTAAGAATAATAAGCACCCCCAAAATTGGAAAACATCAATTTCGGGGGTGCCTTTTATTTGTTCGGAAGAACAGCAGCCAGATGATTAAAACAGCGCTTCCGCGAATTCCTTGGGGTCAAAGGGCTGCAGGTCGTCTATTCCTTCGCCCACGCCGATATACCACACCGGGACGTTCAGCTCCCGCCTGATGGCGATGGCAATCCCGCCCTTGGCGGTGCCGTCAAGCTTGGTGAGGACAATGCCGTCAATGTCCACCACTTCCTTAAACAGCTTGGTCTGGTTTAAGCCATTCTGCCCGGTGGTGGCGTCCAGCACCAACATGCAGCGCATGGCCGCCTCCGGATACTCCCGGTTGATGACGCGCCTGATCTTGCCCAGTTCCTCCATCAGATTCTTTTTGTTGTGCAACCTGCCCGCCGTGTCCACAATCAATAGATCAGTGCCCTTGGCCTTGGCGGATTGGACTGCGTCAAACACCACCGCCGCCGGATCCGCGCCCATTTGCTGCTTGATCAGCGGCACATCGGCGCGCTGGGCCCACACCATCAGCTGCTCATCCGCCGCCGCGCGGAAGGTGTCCGCCGCGGCCAGCATCACGCTGCGCCCCACTTCTTTAAAGCGCAGCGCCAGCTTCCCCACGGTGGTGGTTTTGCCCACCCCGTTAACGCCCACCACCAGCATCACCATGGGCCACTGAAGGGGCGGGCGGGGGATGTTCATCTCCTCGGCGATGATTTGCTGAAGCATGCCCTTGGCCTGCTGGGCATCCTTGACGCGCTGGTCCTTGACCTGTCGGCTTAAGGTGTCGATGATGTGCTCCGTGGCACTCACCCCCACGTCCCCCAACAGGAGGATGTCCGTCAGCTCCTCATAGAAATCCTCATCGATTTGCTGGGTGTTCCGGGCCAGCTCGTCGATTTTTCCAGTCATGTTGCCCCGGGTTTTGCTAAGGCCCTGCTTTAGCCGGGCAAAAAAACCTGCCATGTCTCCTCCTTATGCGGGATAGTCCTGCAAGCTCACAGAAATCATGTCTGACACGCCCTTTTCCCGCATGGTCACGCCGTAAAGGGCATCGCAGCGGGCCATGGTCCCCTTGCGGTGGGTGACCACGATGAACTGGGTTTCCCTGGCGTACTCCGCCAGATAATCAGCAAAATGAACGATGTTAGCGTCATCCAGCGCCGCCTCAATCTCGTCCAGCACGCAAAAGGGCGTGGGCTTAAGCTCCAGCATCGCAAACAAAATCGCGATGGCGGTCAGCGCCCGCTCCCCGCCGGACAAAAGGCTTAGCAGTTGCAGTTTTTTGCCCGGGGGCTGGGCCTCTATCAGTATATCACAGCCCAAGGGATCCTCCGGATCGCTTAAGCTCAGCCGCGCCTGTCCGCCGGAGAAAAGCCGTTTGAAGGTCTCGCCGAAAAAGGCGTTAAGCTGGTCAAAGGCGGTCACAAACTGCTTTTCCATCTCCGTCTGCAGGCGGTCGATCAACTGGATCAGGTCCTCCCTGGCTTTGTGGGCGTCCTCCTGCTGGGCAGTCAGCCCATCATAGCGCGCCTTGGTCTGGGCATAGTCCTCAATGGCGTGGATGTTGATGGGCCCCATATCCTTGATGGCCTGACGCAGGCCCGCCGCCTCTTTTTCCGCCTTGGGCAAATCCAAATCCAGCTCTTCCCGCTGGGCTTCCGCCGCGGCATAGCTCATCTCATAGCTGTTCCACAGGGTGTTTGTCAGGGCCAGCTGCTCATCCTCCAGGCGGGCGGTGGAAAGCTCGCTGCGGTGAAGCTTAAGGCTGTCCTCCTGATAGCGCTGATGCAGGTTTTCGGTTTCCTGGTTGCATTGCTTCTGGGCCTGCTGAATCTGGCGGCGCTTCTGGTCCAGGGCCGCCGTTTCCTCCCGCGCTTTAGCGAGCGCCTGCTCAAGGGCCTCCTGCTGCTGTGCGTCCTCTGTCTCAACCAAAAGCAGGGCGGCCATGCCCTCGCTTAACTTTTGCCGGTCGCTGTGGGCCTTCTCCTGCTGGGCCTTGATCCTGGCCAGCTCCTTTTCCAGGCGCCTGCGATCCTGGGCCAGAAAGTTCAGCTGATGGCTCAGCTCCTGCCGGGCCGCGCGGGCAGCGTCCGCTTTTTCCCGCTGGGCGTCCAGCTCTCCCCGCAGGCCGGCCAGTTGGTTTTTTAGCGCCGCTTCCTGCGCCTGAAGCTGCGCCTGGTCCGTCTCCATGGCTTGGGCCTGGCTGTCCGTGCGGCTTAAATCCTGGGTCACATCCTTAATGGTGGCCTCCAGCTGGGCGATGGCCCCCTCAAGCGCGGCCAGCCGCTGAAGGCTGCCTTCCAGGGCAGCCTTGGCGTTGCGCACCCGCTCCTCCTCCCGGGCCAGGCCGATTTCCTCGTCCTGGGCCTGGGCGCGGGCGGCAGCCAGCGCCTGATCCTGGGCCTGAAGCTGGACAAAGGCCTCCTCCGCCTCTCTGGCCTTTATCTCAAGCTGCGCCTGCTGCGCTGTGACCGCAGCCGCCAGCTCCTTCATCTCCCGCTCCCTGCCCAAAAGGCTGACGCTGCGGGCGGCGGTGGCCCCTCCGGTCATGGCGCCACCGGCGCGCATCACATCCCCCTTAAGGGTCACCACATGAAAGGCCTGCCGCCCCGCCCGGGAGACGGGGATGGCCTCATCAAGCGTCCGGGTCACCACCGCACGGCCTAAGAGGCTTTCCACAATGGGGCGATAGCGCGGCTCGGTTTTCACCAGATCGCTGGCCACCCCCAGGCAGCCCGGCATGTCCAGCACCTGAAGCTCCTGGTTGGTCAGCGTGCGGGCCTTAATGGCACTGATCGGCAAAAAGGTGGTGCGGCCCAGCTTGTTTTCCCGCAGATAATCAATCAGGCGCTGGGCGGTTTCCTCGTCATCTGTCACGATGTTCTGCAAAGCGTTTCCCAGCAGCATCTCGATGGCGTTTTCCATCTCCTTGGGCACGGTGATCAGTTGGGCTAAAACACCCCGTACCTTTGGCATGTTACCGGCGTATTTCAGCGCCTGGCGCACCGGATGAAAATAGCCCTCCAGGCCCTGGGACAGCTCCTTTAAGGTCTCATGCCGGCTCTCATCCTGGCGGATCTTGCTTTGCAGGTCGCTTAAGTCCCGCACCATCTCCTGGTAGCGCTGATGCCCTGTATGAGCTGCTTCCTCCTGCCTGGCGATTTCCCCAAACAGGCCCTCCACCAGACCTGCCGCGGCCTCATGCTTTTCTTTGGCCGCCTGAAAACTTATTTCCTGTTCAGCCCGGACGCCCTCAAGGGCGCTTAGTTCCGCGCTTAACTCATCCCGGCGCTTGATGGCCTGATCCAGCATCATCTGCTGGCGCACCTTGTTTTCCCGGGCGCCGCTTAAGGAATCAACCGCCTTAAGCATCCGGGAGCGGTGGGCTTCCAGGCTTTCCTCCGCCGCACGGGCGGCCTGGGCCTTGCTTTGAAGAGCGCTTTCTTGCGCCATCAGCGCCGCATCCAATTGCCCCAGGCGGCGGCCTTCCTGGTTTTCCGCAGCCTGGCTCTGGGCGGCCAGGGCGCTTAGCTGAGTGTATTCCGCCCCCAGGCTTTCAGAGGCCTTCAGCAGGCGCTCCCCCTCCTCCCGGGCTTTCTCCAAGTCGTTTGCCCGGCGCTGAGACAAAAGCAAATGCTCCTGCCTGGCGGCTTCTATGCCCTCAAGGACCCCCCTGGCGCTGTCTGACGCCATTTCCTGGTCCAGCAGCGCCTGCTCAAGCTGGCTCCGTTTAGCCTTAAGCGCCTCCAGCTCCGCCTCATGCCCCGCGATCAGCGCCCTCATCCCCGACACCTTCTCCTGAAGCGCGCTCATCCGCTCCCCCAGGCGGTCATGACGCCAGAGGAAAATATTGATGTCCAGCGCTTTGAGGCGTTCTGCGCTTTGTATATATTGCTGGGCTGCCTGAGACTGCTCCTTTAAGGGGATCAGCCGCCCGGAGAGTTCCTCCACCAGATCGCTGACCCGGGCCAGATTTTCCTCCGTGCGCTTCAGTTTCCTGAGGGCTTCCTCCTTGCGGGAGCGAAAGGCGGCGATGCCCGCGGCCTCCTCAAAAGCGGCCCGGCGCTCCTCCCCCTTGGAGGAGAGGATCTCGTCGATGTGCCCCTGCCCGATGAGGGAATAGCCCTCCTGGCCGATGCCCGTATCCTGAAACAAGGCCACAATGTCCTTTAAGCGGCAGGGCTTTTTATTCAAGGAGTATTCCCCTTCGCCGCTGCGGTACACCCGCCTGGTGACCATCACCTCGCTGTGCAGATCGTTTAAGGTGCCGTCCGCGTTGTCAAACACCAGGGACACCTCGCAGTAGGGCATCATCTTGCGCGTTTGGGTGCCCGCAAAGATAACGTCCTCCATTTTGGCGCCCCTTAAGGCCTTGGCGCTTTGCTCCCCCAGCACCCAGCGCATGGCGTCAGCGATATTGCTTTTTCCGGAACCGTTTGGCCCCACAATGCCGGTGATGCCATCATCAAAGGTGATGGTGGTACGCCGGGGAAAGGATTTAAAGCCATACAGCTCAAGCCGGGATAATTTCATCGATCTGCTTCTTCTTTTTTTAGTGTTTGAAGGGCTTTTTCCGCCGCCTGCTGCTGGGCGGCCTTGATGGTGCTGCCCCAGGCCCGGGCCAGTTCCCGGCCGGAGGCCAGAACGGCCGCCTCAAAGACCCTCTGATGGGGCGGGCCTTTTTGATCTGTCAGCTGATAGTCCGGCTGGGGGAGGCCCTGGCCCTGGAAATAGGCCTGAAGCGCCCCCTTGGCGTCCAGCGCCGTATCCGCCTGGCTGATCAGGGGCTGCCACAGGCGCTGTACCAGGTCGCTTGCCGCCTGGATGCCGCCATCCAGGTAGACCGCCCCGATAACAGCCTCCATGGCGTCCGCCAGCAAGGCGGGGCTCCTCCGCCCGCCCGAGCGGACAAGCTCCTGCTTCATGCGCAGATAAGCCCCCAGGTTTAAGCCCTGAGCCACCTGGAACAGGGCTTCCTCGCACACCAATTGCTGGCGCCGGCGGGTGAGGCCACCCTCGTCGTCCCTTCTTTTTTGCTTAAAAAGCTCAGCGCTGATGCACAGCTCCAGCACCGCGTCCCCCAAAAACTCCAGCCGCTGGTTATTTTCCTCATGGGTCATGGAGGCGTGGGTAAGCGCGCGCAAAAGCAGCTTGTCATCAAGAAAAGCATAGCCCAGGGCCGCCTTTAGCGCTTCAAGCCCTGTCATAAGACGCCCACATGAAAAAGGGCTGCCGGCCAAAAGCGCAGCAGCCGGCCCTTTTCGTTCTCAGCCCTTGCGTGAGGCAATATAGTTGACCACATCCCCCACGGTTTTAAGGTTGGTGATGGCGCTGTCCTCCACCTGCATATCAAAGGCGTCCTCCAGGTCCATGATCAGCACCATCACATTGGCGCTGTCCGCCCCCAGGTCTTCCACCAGTTTGGCGTCCATGGTCACCTTGTCAGGGGCCACCTTCAGCTGATTTGCGATAAGATCGGATACCTTTTCAAATACCATTGTTTATTTCCTCCTATTGGATATTGTCTGTGTTGGTCTGGACCGTGATGGCCTCCTCAATGGCCTGGGCCACGCCGCCGCGCACCATGCTGGCCGCCTGCCTGATCGCGCTTGAAATGGCGCGGGCGTTGCTGGAGCCGTGGGCCTTTACCACCGCCCCCTGAACCCCAAGCAGGGGGGCCCCCCCCACCTCGGTGTAGTCCATCCGTTTTTTAACGCGCTGAAAAGCGTTTTTGGAAAGCAGGGCGCCCAGCTTGCTGCGGGTGTCCCCCATCAGCTCCCGCTTGATCATGCCCATCAGCGTCATGGCGATGCCTTCCGTGTATTTCAGGATGAGGTTGCCGTCAAACCCGTCGCAGACGATGACATCCGCGTGGTCAGCGGGGATATAGCGCCCCTCGATGTTGCCCACAAAATGTACGGGCGCCTTTTTTAGCAGCTGGTGGGCCTGGCTGTAGAGTTGGTTGCCCTTTTCCTCCTCAGCGCCGTTGTTGACAAGGCCGATCCGGGGTTTTTCTATCCCCATCACCCGCTTCATATACGCATCGCCCATGATGCCAAACTGCGCCAGCCACTCCGGCCGGCTGTCCACATTGGCCCCGCAGTCAATCAGCAAAAACTGGCCCTTGCTGCTGGGAATTAAGGGGGCCAGGGCAGGGCGCTCAATGCCGGGAATGCGGCCCAGGCGCAGCATGCCGCCCACTAAAACGGCCCCTGTCGCCCCCGCGGACACAAAGGCGTCCGTCTCCTTTGCCCTTAGGGCCAGCATGCCCATCACAACGGCGCTTTTTTTCTTCTGCCGGATAGCCAGCGCCGGGGATTCGCTATTGTCAATCACCTCAGGGGCATCCACTATAGAGAGCCTGTCCCGAAGATCCCCCGCCTCATCCAAATAGGGCGCAATCACATCCACAGGCCCCGCCAGGGTGATGTGAAGCTCCGGATCGTTGCCAATGGCTTCAATGGCCCCCCGGCAGGTGGCCTCAGGGGCATTATCCCCGCCCAGGGCATCCAAAAATACTCTGATCATCTCTCTCCTGATGGCTTAGGCAAAACGCCATAAACCGCGGTCATTCTAACATACAGCCCAAAAGTTGACAAGCATCGCCCAGACTTGAAACATACCCGAAAAACAAGTATACTGCTCTTGACTGGAGCGGAATACCTCTTCCGCGCAATCGAACAGGAGGTTTAAGCCATGAAATTGATTATTGCCATTGTCCAGGATGAGGATGCATCCCATTTAGTCAGTGAACTGATGGGTGAAGGATACGGTGTGACCAAGCTGGCAACCACCGGCGGCTTTCTGCGTGCCGGCAACACAACGCTGTTGGTGGGCGTTGATGACGACCGCTTTGATGACTGCATGGCCATCATCGAAAAGGTGTGCAAAAGCCGCAAGCAGATCGCCACGTCTCCCGTTACCATGGGCGGTGCCACCGGCATGTATGCCCCCTACCCCATTGAGGTCACGGTGGGCGGCGCCACGGTCTTCGTGCTCAGCGTTGATCAGTTCTTAAAGATTTAACGCCTTGTCGCAGCGCCCTCATACCCAGGCTTCCCTTTTCACGCCCGCCGGACAGATAGGTGTTTTTGGCGCTGTTTCAGCGTCTCTCACCTCTTTGATTTCCGGCTATCTAAGCGGCCAGGCGCCCCAGGCCCTTTTGCTTTCGGGGCCTTTTGGCGTGGGCAAAAGAACCCTTGCCCAGCTTCTGAGCCTGTGCCTTTTTTGTAAAGAGGGCGATGCAGCGCCCTGTGGACAGTGCAAGGCCTGCAAACGCCTTGTGTCAGAAAGCCATCCTGATCACCTGGTGCTTCGCCTTTTGCCAAACGCCAAAAGCATCAAAATCGATCAGGTGCGGGACATCCTCTCCCAGCTGAGCCAGTATCCCCTGGAAGGCGGACGCCGGGTGGTTGTCCTGGAAGACTTCGACCTGTTCACCGTGCCGGCCCAAAACGCGCTGCTCAAAGCCATTGAGGAGCCGGACCAGGCCACGTCCTTTATCCTCACCGCCACCAATGAAAAAGCGGTGCTCTCCACCATCCTCTCCCGCTGCAGGCTTCAGCGCCTGCCCGCCTGGCCGGATGAGGCGCTGGCCTCTTTTCTCACCAGCCGGGGCCTTTGTGAAAAAACCGTACAGGACCTGGTGCCGCTTTCCGGCGGCAGCCCGGGCACAGCGATGAGGCTGGCGGAGGACGAGGACTTCTGGTCCCTCAAAACCCGGGCGGACGAAGCCTTCCTTGGCCTGAGGGGCCCGCTGGGCCTGCCGGAGGCTTCTGATAAGCTGAAGGATTTCCGCCAGGAAGCAAGCCAGCTGATGGACTATCTGGAAACCAAGGCCATCGTTTCCTTTAACCCGGAAACACTCAACCAATCGGACCCTGACACCCGCCGCACAGCCTCCCTTAGGCACCGGGCCCTGCTGGAATCCCTTTTTCTGGCCCGGCGCCAGCTGGCGTCCAACGTCACCTGGCAGGGGATCGCGGATCAACTATTACTCAATATTCTGGAGGAAAATCAACCATGCCCATGGTAATTGGCGTTCGTTTTGTTCAAGCCGGCAAGCTGTTTTATTTCAGCCCCGGCACCCTCAGCCCTCAGGTGGGCGACTCCGTGGTGGTGGAGACCGCCCGGGGCGCTGAAATCGCCAAGGTGGCGGAATCCCTGCACCTGGTGGACGAAAAACTCATTAAACCCCCGCTGCGCAGCGTGCTGCGCATGATGACCCCCGCTGACCTGGAGCAGCAGATTCACCGTAAGGAACGGGAGCAGGAGGCCCTGGCCATCTGCCACGAAAAGGTGGAGGAGCATGGCCTGGACATGAAGCTGGTCCGGGTGGAGTACACCCTGGACCAAGGCAAGCTGATGGTATACTTCACCTCAAACGGCCGGGTGGATTTCCGGAGGCTGGTGAAGGATCTGGCCTCTATCTTCCGCACCCGCATTGAGCTGAAGCAAATCGGCGTGCGGGACGAGGCGCGCATGATCGGCGGCCTGGGCCCCTGCGGCCGTTCCCTGTGCTGCACCCAGCACCTCAGCGATTTTCAGCCCGTCTCCATCCGCATGGCCAAGGACCAGTGTCTCTCCCTCAACCCCACGAAAATCTCAGGGGTCTGCGGCCGCCTGATGTGCTGCCTGGCCTATGAGCATGAGCAGTACCAGAAAACCCGCAAGCAGATGCCCAAGACCGGCAAGGAGGTCATCACCCCGGATGGCCGCGGCATCGTGCTGGACTTAAACCCGCTGATGGAATCCATCAAGGTGCGCGTCCAGCATGGCGATGGCACCGAGGTCAGGGAATACCCCATGCAGGAGATTCAAAGGGTGCATCCCCCTGCCCCCAGCGGAGAGGGCAAGCCCGCCAAGCGCCGCAAGGAGCCCTCTATTGACGCTGTCAGCGCCGCAACGCTGCCTGATCCGGATGATGAGGAGTTCATCGGCACGGAGATCGACGTGTTTGACGACATCAAAAAGGTGGCGGACGACTGATTGTATCCCTCGCCAAGGCAAACAAAAACGGAAGCCGCAGCGCGCTTCCGTTTTTTTCTTGTCCCATTAATAGCGGTAGTTCTTCAGCTCCGTAAATATTTTGGCCGCCAGGGGCGCCGCGGTCTGGCCGCCGCCGCCGCCGTCCTCCACCACCACGCAAAGTGCGTAGGGCAAATCCGGCTCGTCCAGAAACCCGACAAACCACGCGTTGGTTTCCTCCTGGCCGGACACCTGGGCGGAGCCCGTCTTCCCGCATACCTTTAGACCGGAAACCGCCGCCCGGGTGCCGGTTCCGCTGGTCACCACGCCCCGGAGCGCCTCGGTGATCACATCCGCCTCAAAGGGCTGCAGCGGCACTCTGTAGGCCCTGGGGGTGAGGCTGGCCTTGGTGTCTCCCGCATCGCTGACAGCCTGAAGCAATATCTTGGGTTCCATCATCACGCCGTCATTGGCGATGGCCGCCGTCATCATGGTCATGTGAAGCGGGGTAAGCAGCAGGGCGCTTTGGCCAGGTCCCGTCCAGGCGATCTCCTTGTTCACCCGGTTGGTGGC
>DAISYX010000038.1:0-2181 GCA_036825095.1 Clostridia bacterium
GGTGGGGCTGTTTGTGGGGGTCATCATCGGCCTGGCCACCAACTACTTCACCGACGACAACGCCCCCATCGTAAAGCGCGTGGCCCACGCCTCAAAAACCGGCCCCGCCTTCACCATTCTCTCTGGCGTGTCCTACGGCTTTATGAGCGTGCTGCCTGCCATGGTGGGCATCGCGGTCTCCGCCATGGCGGCCTACAAGCTTTGCGATCCCCTGGGCCCGGGCTATGCCATGTACGGCATCTCAATGGCCGCGGTGGGCATGCTGTCCATCGTGGGGATGATCATCTCCAACGACGCCTACGGCCCCATCGTGGACAACGCCCGGGGCTTGGCTGAGATGGGCGGCCTGGGCGAGGAAACCATCCGCATCGCCGACGAGCTGGACTCCGCCGGCAACACCGTGAAGGCCGTCACCAAGGGCTTTGCCATCGGCGCTGCGGGCCTGACGGTCATCAGCCTGCTGGGCGCCTTTATGAGCGAGGTGAACGTGGCGATTGCGGAGATCAACGTGGGGCTGGCCGCCGCGGGCGAGCAGCTGATGGAGTTCCTCCAAGGCTTTGACATGTTAAACCCCAACGTGTTCTTTGGCATGATGGTGGGCGCCGCCATCCCGGCGGTCTTCTCCGCCATGCTGATTTTGGGCGTTGACAAAAACGCCCAGCGCATGATGGCGGAAATCCACCGCCAGTTTAAGGAAATTGTGGGCCTGGCCGAGGGCAAGCCCGGGGTGGAGCCGGAGTACAACAAGTGCATCGACATCGCTACCACCGGCGCCCTTAAAGAGCTGATCCCCGCGGGCATGATGGCCATTGTGGCCACGCTGCTGGTGGGCTTTATCGGGGGCGTGAACGCCATTGGCGGCTTCCTGATGGGCAACATCGTCACCGGCCTGCTCCTGGCCCTCTTCATGTCCAACGCCGGGGGCATCTGGGACAACAGCAAGAAGTACATCGAAGCCGGCAACGAAGGCGGCAAGGGCTCTGACGCCCATAAGGCCGCCGTCATCGGGGACACTGTGGGCGACCCCTTCAAGGACACGGCCGGCCCCTCCATCAATACCCAGATCACGGTGGTCAGCCTGGTGGCCTCCCTGGTGGCCACGCTGTTCCTGCAGTTCCACCTGTTCTGATTTCTGAAAAGCCCTTCCGGCCCGGAACCCAAGGCGGTTCCGGGCCTTTTCCATTGCCCGGCTCTTGAACCCCGCCCCGGCGGATGCTATAGTGCTGCGGGGGGATAAGATGGAACAAAGACGGCTCAACAAGTACCTGGCGGACAGCGGCTTTTGCTCCCGCCGGGAGGCGGACCGGCTGATAGCGCAAGGCCAGGTCAGGGTAAACGGCCGGGTGGCCGCCATCGGGCAGCGGGTGCCGCCAGGCGCCCAGGTGAAGGTGGGCGAACAGACAATCGACGCCGTCAGCGACAAGGTGTATCTGGCGGTTTATAAGCCTGTCGGCATCGTCAGCACCGCGGACCTGAGGGAGCGGGATAACATCGTCTCCTTCATCAACTACCCCGCCCGCGTCTACCCCGTGGGCCGGCTGGACAAGGACAGCGAGGGCCTGATCCTTTTGACCAGCGACGGGGATATCGTCAACCGCATTCTGCGGGCCGCCGGCAGACACGAAAAGGAGTATGAGGTGCGGGTGGACAAGCCCCTCACCCAGGCCTTCCTTGACCGCATGGCAAAGGGCGTGCCCGTGCTGGGCCAGGTGACCCTGCCCTGCCGCCTGCGCAAAACAGGCCCCGCCAGCTTCAACATCATCCTGGTGCAGGGCCTCAACCGGCAGATTCGCCGCATGTGTGAGTATCTGGGCTATACCGTCACCCATCTGCGCCGTGTGCGCATCATGCACATCACCCTGGGCAAAATGCGCCCGGGCCAGTGGCGGCTGCTGTCCCAAAAGGAGCTGCAGGCCCTGATGAAAACCCTGGAGCAGTAGGCGGCCCTGACCTTTACCCCTATACGCGAAAGCCGGACCTGGAATGGTCCGGCTTTCGCGCGCCGCGCCGCTTATCGGCAGAGCCTGGTTGGCTGGGGTGGCAGGGATCGAACCTACGAATGCGGGAGTCAAAGTCCCGTGCCTTACCGCTTGGCGACACCCCACTGCCGGCGCGCCACAAAAAAAGAATGGGGTGGGTGATGGGAGTTGAACCCACGACTTCCAGAGCCACAATCTGGCG
>DAISYX010000038.1:2191-12983 GCA_036825095.1 Clostridia bacterium
CCTGAAGGGATTCGAACCCCTGACCCTCGGCTTAGAAGGCCGATGCTCTATCCGGCTGAGCTACAGGCGCATCGTCACCCGGGCCAGCAGCAGAATGAAATCCGCAGATTCCCTCCCGGCTGACGGAATCAAATGTTAGCACAGTTTTTAGGGGGTGTCAATCTGCGCACACTTAAAATAAGCCCTGGGTGGCCGCCCTTATTCCTTCACCGCGCCGCTGGTGATGCCGGAGACGATCTGCTTCTGGAACAGAAGGACGATTATAAGGGTGGGGATGATCACGATGACGGTGGCGGCGGTGATCTCGCCCCAGAGGATGGTGAACTGGGTGCGAAGCGCGTTGATGGCCACCGGCACCGTGTGGAAGGCCTTGTCGGAGTTTAAGGTCAGCGTCAAAAGGTACTCGTTCCAGGCGGCGATAAAGGTCATGATGGCGGTGGTGAACACCCCCGGCAGGGCCATGGGGAAGATCACCAGCCAGAGCATCTTCCACTGGTTGCACCCGTCAATGCGCGCCGCCTCTTCCACCGAGACGGGGATGCGCTTGAAGTGGGCGATCATGATCCACACCGCGGTGGGCAGCGTGATGGTGGAATAGGCCAGCGTCACCCAGTAGGAGTTGAGAAGGTCCAGGTTGTAAAACAGGTTGAACACAGGCCCCACGATGATCATCTGGGGAAACATGGAAATGCTTAGAATCAGGCCCATCAGGAAGCGCTTCCCCTTGAAGCTGAAGCGGGCGATGATATAGGCGGACATGGAGGCCACCAGCACCACATAGGCCGTGGTGATGGAGGAGACGATAAACGAGTTTTTGACCGCGTTTAAAATCCCCTTGTCAATCACGGTCTGATAGTTGCCAAGCGTAGGGTTGATGGCGATCAGGCGGAAGGCCGTTTCCCTGCCATAGATCTCCTCCCCCGGTTTAAAGGAGGTGATCAGTATCCACAGGAAGGGAAACACCATCACAAACAAAAACAGCGCGATCGCCAGCCAGAGAGCCGGGCTGAAATTCCGGCTTACCAGCCTGGGCGCTTTTTTCCGGGCAAACGAGGTCATCTTCTCCCCTCCTTAATCGTTGATCAGCTCCGCGCCCAGCACCTTCACGTACAAAAACGCGATCAGGCCCACGCACAGGAACATCGCCAGCACAATCACCGAGCCATAGCCGTAGTTCCCCTGGCCGATCATCACCTTATAGGCGTAGATGGACAGGGTTTCCGGCGTGCCCTTGGTGAGCACCGCGATCAGGTCATACACCCTGAAGGCGTCCAGGGTGCGGAAAAGCAGCGCCACCAAAAGGGAGGGCTTCAGCAGCGGCAGCGTGATGCGCCGGAAGGTGCTCCAGGCGTTGGAGCCGTCCACGCTGGCCGCCTCATACAGCCCCTGGTCGATGGTCTGAAGCCCCGCCAGGAGCAAAAGCGCCATATAGGGCGTGGTTTTCCAGACGTCCGCGATGATGGCGGCCGCCAGGGTGCCGTTATAGCTGGTCAGGAGCAGTTCGGGGGAGGCAATCAGGCCCAGCTGGGTAAACAGCCTGGCCACAATGCCGCTGGTGCCGTCATACAGATAGGTCCAGATCAGCGCGGACACCGCGGTGGGGATGGCCCAGGGAATCAGGGACACCGTGCGCACCAGGCCCACGCCCCGCATGGGCCGGTTCATCACCAGGGCCAGCCCCATGCCGATGATCAGCTCAAAAAACACGGAGACCAGGGTGAAAATAAGGGTGTTGCGCAGATCGTCAAAGAAGCGCTGGTCCCCAAACAACTGCCGGTATCCCGCAAGGCCGATGAAGTTTGAGCCCACAATGGTGGAGCGCATCTCCGGGATCTGGTTGTCAAGCCCGGCGCTGACGCGCAGGTCCAGCTCCGGATAGGCGCCCACCAGCCCTGTGATCCTGGCCTCAATGTCATCCAGAAAGGCGGTGACCGCCTCAGCGCCCGCTTCAGACAGGTCGATGGGCTGGCGATGCCCCTCATAAGGCGCCAGAAAGGCGCTGATGTCCGCGCTTAAGGCGTCAATGGCGGCGTAGGCCTCGGGGCTTGCGATCTCCCGGTCTTTTCTCAGGTAAAAAAGCAGATAATCCCCGTCCTCAACCAACAGGGGGGCGTTAAGCTTGCTGCCGGTGTATACCGCGTTTCGGGTCTGGTCGTTGGTCTGATAATCAAAAAGCGAGTACACCCCTGAGGTAAAGATCGGGTACAGGGAAAAGGTTGTCACCAGCAGCAGCAGGGGCAAAACAAAAAGGAATTGCTTCCATGTCATCCGCTTTTGCAATCCATCCACCTCCAATGAAGAATGCCGGGGAGGAATCGCTCCTCCCCGGCCGGAAAAACCAGGTTTACTGGGCCAGCGCGGCCTCAACACCGGCCACAGCGTCCTCTATGGCGCTGGTGCCGTTAAGATAGGCGTGCACCGCCTGCTGAATAGCGTCGGACACCTTGCTGTACTCCGCGGAAACCGGGCGGGCGATGGTGGTCTTCATGGCGTTGGTGAAGCCCTCCATGCTCAAAAGCTCGTTGTTGGCAATGACAGCCTCGTCCTCAAGCATGGCGTTGTTGCCGGGCAGATAGGTCTGGCTTAAGACCAGCTGGCCGTCGGGGGAGTTGAGGAACTTGATGAAATCAAAAGCGCCTTCGATGTTCTGGGAGTTCTTGTTGATGGCCAGCAGCCAGCCGCCCACCGTGGAGCCGCCGGGCAGGGGCGCAACGCCCACCTGATCGATGGTGATGGTGCCGTTGGTCTTAACCTCGTTCCACTGATAGGGCCAGTTGCGGGAGAACACGCTCTCACCCTTCACAAAGGAGTTGGCGGTCTCGCCCTCGGTATAGGTCATGATGTTGTCCGGGGTCGCCTTGGAATCGATAAAGGACTTCATGGCCTCCAGGCCGCCTTTCAGGTTCGTCCAGTTGGCGGTGAACTCATTGGCGTTGCAGACCAGGCCCTCATAGAGCGCGGACTGGAAGACAAAGCCCTCCACCGTGCCGGCCTGGCCCATGTATGCTTCCGCCATGCCTTTCAGGTCCTCCCAGGTGTAGTCCCCGGCGGTCAGCTTGGCGGCGTCCTCCTCAGAGACGATGTCCTTGCGGAAGTAGAGCAGGCCCAGGTCAGGGAAGAAGGGCAGCACGTACTGCTTGCCGCTGTAAAGGCCGGAAGCCATGGAGCCGGCGTTGAAGTCATCCGGATTAAGGCCCGCCTTGTCCAGCATCATGTCCAGCGGCTCGATATAGCCGGCCGCCGCGAACTCACCCGCCCAGACCACGTCCAGCGACAGCACGTCATAGTCAGCGCTGCCCGCCTTAAGCGAGGTGATCAGCTGCTCGCGCATCGCCCCGGAGTCGTTGGTCATGTCCGTCCATTCCACCTTGTAGGCGCTCTGGGCCGCGTTATAGGCGTCAATGGCTGCCTGGGTGGCTGGGGTGGAGTCCCCCTGGGCTGCGAACTTAATCACAACCGGCCCGCTGGCCAGGGCGGAGACCACGCCCGTCATCAAAAGCGCAAGCACCAACAACACACTGGTTAGTTTCCTCATTAAAATATACCTCCTTTAATATATAGCAGGATATGCAAAAACAATGCAATCCAAACTAATCATTATTATGATACCCTAAAAAGAGGGGTGTAAAACAAAAAAAGCCTGCCGGGCATAGATTTTACATTCCCGGCAGGCGCGTTTTTAAAGGGTGTTTTTTTGTGTGTTTACTGGTTGACAAGCGGCAGCCCCGCCTCGCACAGGGGGCAGCCTGACGGCTGATAGCTTTTCACCAGGATGGCGTGCAGGGACGAAAAGGGGGGCGGCACCGGGGCCTGGCCCATGGACTTGTCCACGATGCACACCGTGCCTGCCACCTGGGCCCCCAGGGCCCGGGCGATCTCCCGCATCTCCATGATGCTTTGTCCCGTGTAGACCTCGTCCTCCACCAACAGCACCCGGCTGCCCGGCGGGATCACAAAATCCCGGCGCAGGGTAAGCACGCCGTCCCGTTTTTCACAGTACAGGTGGGGCAGATTCAGGGCCCGGGCGGTCTCATAGCCGGGGAGAATGCCGCCCACAGCGGCGGAAAGCACCAGCTCCACCCCCCAACCCCCGCAGAGCGCGGCCAAAGCCTCCCCGATCAGCCGGCCGGTGGCCGCATCCTCAAAGAGGCGGGCGCATTGGATGTAATAATCCGCATGGCGGCCGGAAAGGCGCAGGAAATGGCCTTTTTTGATGACAGCGCGCTCGTACAGCAGGTCTTTCAAGGTGTCGCTTTCAGCCATCTGTCTTAAGATTCCCTTACTGTTTTTCGCCGCAGGAGGAGCAGAACTTGGCCTCCGGGGCGATGGGCTGCCCGCAGGCCACACAGGGCACCGTCCGGGGCTGGGGCGCGGCTGCCGGCTGCGCCTGCTGGCTGGCGGCCGCCGCGCCCTGGAGCATCTGGCCCATGGCCATGCCCGCGCCAAGGCCGGCGCCAAGGCCGGCGCCGCCGCCCTCGTTGCCCGCGGCCTCTCTTAGGGCCTCCGCGGCCTGGAACTGGGTATATTTGCCCAGATCGCCCACCACGCCCATGCTGGTGCGCCGGTCCATGGCCTGCTCCACTTCCTGGGGCAGGCTGATGTTCTCCACCACAAAGCTTTCTAACTTAAGGCCAAGGGGGGCCACCCGGGGCTGCAGCGCGTTTAGGGCGAACTGGCCCAGCTCGTCATAGTTGGCGGCCATGTCCAGGGCCGGAATTTTGCTCTGGGCCAGAATATCAGACAGGGCGGACACCACGGTGCGCTTGATCTGCCCCTCAACGCCCTCCACGGTCATCAGCTCGGTGGTGCCGAAGACCTCCTTCAGGAAGACCACCGGGTCCGCCACACGGAAGGAATAGATGCCAAAGGCGCGCAGGCGGATCATGCCAAACTCGCTGTCCCGCATCATCACCGGGTTGCTGGTGCCCCATTTGCGGTCCAAAAACTGCTTGGTGCTGATGAAATAGACCTCCGCCTGGAAGGGGGATTTGAAGCCGTACTTCCAGCTTTTAAGCGCGGTCAGGATGGGCATGTTCTGGGTGGACAGCTCATAGCGGCCGGGCTGGAACACATCCGCGATGCGGCCTTCGTTGACAAAAACCACCACCTGGCTCTCCCGCACGGTGAGCTGGGCGCCCATCATGATCTCCTTGCCCTGGTTTTCATAACGGTGCACCATGGTGTTGCTGGTGGAGTCCGTCCATTCAATAACGTCAATCAGCTGGCTGTTGATTATCTTCTTAAAGAAACTCATAGGGGGCCTCCTTATTTAATAGGATTGGCTTCTCAGCCGTTTTCAGGCACCAGGTCGCTGATGGAATCAAGCATGGTATATTGCGCAATCAGTAAATCCAGGTCCATATAGTCCTTGACCTCCTGAATGGCCTGGTTGACGTGAGACTGCACCCGGCGGCCCAGGGCCTCCAGGTCCTCCTCCGGCTGGCCCGCCATCTGGCAGGCGATCACCCGCAGGTGCCCCGGGTCCAGAAGGGCCGCGCCGTAGTAGACATGCTCCACAAAGCGGCCCAGGAAGTTCGCCCGAAGCGCCGTCTCCAGCCGGTCCAGGCCATAGCGCCAGCGGGTGTGCAGGTATTGCTCTCCCTCGGGCAGATGCAGTTCATACAGAAAGCTGTGCTCATCCGCCGCAAAGGGTGCCCGGGTAAGGGATAGCCGGCTGTTCAGCTCCGCTTTGGACTTGACCTCCCGCAGAAGAATCCTGCGCATCAGGTCGTCCCGGGAGCGTTCCACCGCCATTTCCACGTTGTAGTCGTCGTCGCTGAAGTCCGCGTGGAGCCGGTCCAGGTGCTCCCGCACCAGGCGCAGCTCTTCGCGCAAAAGCTCCGGCTGGCTTTGGGGCTGGTAGAGGGGCAAAAGGGGATGCGCCCGCTCCAGATGGCTGACCAGAGGCTCCGGATTCTGGTTGGCAAAGGCATAGCCCACGGCGTCCACCTGATTTTGGTCGATCAGGCGGATGGCCTCCGGGGTGTTGTCCAGCATGATGACGGGTTCGAACATCATCCTGCCCCAGTCCTGAATGCCGGAAAACGCCTCCGTCATATCATCCCGGTCAGTCACCAGCAGCAGTTTGTACATCCTCTTCCTCCTTG
This sequence comes from Clostridia bacterium, assembly GCA_036825095.1. Classification (GTDB taxonomy): domain Bacteria; phylum Bacillota; class Clostridia; order Christensenellales; family Aristaeellaceae; genus UBA6115. The sequence goes on from DAISYX010000038.1 coordinate 8,299, forward strand.
CCTTGACTTGGTCCCATTATAAGGGTGCATGGACAAATTGTCCATGTTTTTTGCATTTCCTCTGGAACCAGCGCATTTTTTAAAGCAAAAAAGACGCCCGCAGGCGCCTTGTTATATGAAGATATCCTGGCCTTATGCCTCGCCAGGCGGGGTGACGAAATCGCCCAGACACACGCCGCTGCCGTTGGTGAGGCGTTCCACAAAATCCTTGGCGGCGGCAATGCCCTCTTCGTTGACGCTGTAATAAATCCACTTGCCCTTGCGCTTGGTGTTGACCAGCCCGTTTTCCCGAAGGGTCTTCAGGTGGTGGCTGAGGGTGGCCTGGCTCCAGGACACCAGCTGCTGCATCTCATAAACGCAAAGGGGGCGGCAGGAAAGGGCGTCCACCAGCATGGCCCGCTGAGGATCTCCCAGGGCTTTGAGCATGGCAGCGCCGTCCTGATAGTCCCGGCGGTCTTCAGGGCTGAGCTGTTCCAGAACAGACTCCCGCAGTCCGCCGTAATAGGAGCGCTGGACAAATTTTTTCATCGCGTGTTCTCCTGTCTCCTGTGGGAGGGTGCCTGCCCAAACGGCCGGCCTGTGGTGTTTGCTTTCCTCAAGGACAAAAACCTTAGCATGGCGTCCTCCTGTATCGTTGGGGTTCTTGAACTATGCAACCTACACCGTTCAGTCCTGTATGTTAATACATTTCATGAAATTGCGCAAGTGTAAAATGTAATAAATTTGTTAGAATCCGGCAATATCGTCATCTGCCACTATACTGAAAAACAAAAAGAAAGGCCTTTTATCCAGTGGACGGCTTAATTATTTGGCAGCCCGCATATAAAATTTTATTTTTCAAAAACACAGAAAATTTTTGTTGGAAGGAGGGCGGGTTTGGCAGCAGGCGGGGGAGTGTGATAGTATTTAAGCGACAGCAAGCCAGGGGAAGCCCACTCGCCTTCCCCGAAAAATCTATAAAGACTTCAGGAGGACGCCATGAAGGACGAACAAAGCATCAAACAATTGCGGGAGTTTCTAAAAGAGGACGTGCGCAAGCGCACGGATTTCACCCAGTCCGACCAGTCCCTGGGCCATCCCATGCCCCCGGTGGAAAAACCCCTTGAGGCGGGGCAGGAAGCCTTGGCCCTGCCGGAGTGGCGGGACGTCCTCACTTTTAAGGAGGACATCGCCCAGCTCATCGCCCGGCGCCAAAGCGTGCGCCGCTACGCGGATGAAGCCCTTAGCGCGGAGGAGGTCTCCTTCCTTCTTTGGGCCACCCAGGGGGTGCGCCGGGTTCAGGGGGAACGGGTGCTGCGCCATGTTCCTTCCGCCGGCAACCGCCACGCCCTGGAAACCTATCTGGCCCTCACCAGGCCCCTTGTGGCCCGGGACGGGCGCAGCTTTGCCCCCGGCCTGTGGCGCTATCTGCCCCTTGGGCACGCGCTGGTCTTTCTTAAAAGCCCCGAGGCGCTGCCGGACCAGGTGGCCCAGGCCGCCATGGGGCAGGCCTTTGTGGGCCAGGCCCCGGTGACCTTCATCTGGAGCGCCATCCCCTACCGCATGGAGTGGCGCTACCGCCACGCCTCCGTCAAGGAGATCGCCCTGGACGCGGGCCACGTCTGCCAGAACCTCTACCTGGCGGCGGAGGCCATCCGCTGCGCCACCTGCGCCGTGGCCGCCTATGACCAGCCCGCGGCGGACGCGCTTTTAGGCCTGGATGGGGAGGACGAATTTGTCATCTACATGGCGCCGGTGGGAAAGTCACGGGAAAACTAAAATAATCCGCACGAAAGGAGGCGAATCATGCAGAGCATCGGACTGATTATCAGCCACAAGAACAATGAGGAGCGCCGCGCCCTCCTGCCCCAGGACCTGGCGGGGATCAGGCACAAGCGCAAGCTGTTTTTTGAGGAAGGCTACGGCCTTTCCCTGGGGGTGCCGGACGAGGACTACCTGTCCCAGGGGGTGAAGGTGGTGCCCCGGGCGGAGGCCCTCAAGTGCGATATCATCACAGATGTGAAGCTGGGGGACGCGGACTATCTGGAGCAGCTGGCCCCCGGCCGGGTTCTCTTTGGCTGGGCTCACGCGGTGCAGATGACGGATTTCACCACCCAGGTTTTAAGCGGCGGCCACACCGTGCTGGCCTGGGAAGAGATCTATGAGGACGGGCGCTATCTCTTCTACCGCAACCGGGAGGTGGCGGGGGAGGCGGCCATCCTCCACGGCTTCCGCTACAGCGGCCGGATGCCCTATGACGCCAGGGTGGCCATCCTGGGCAACGGCCAGACCGCCAAGGGCGCCCTGCGCATCCTCCACGGCCTGGGGGCCCAGGTGGACGTGTACGGCCGCAAATATGAAAAGCTGTTTCGCAAGAAGATGTTTGACTATGACGTGCTGGTCAACTGCATCATGTGGGACACCGCCCGCACGGACCGGATCATCTACCGGGAGGATTTAAAAAAGATGCGGCCAGGGACGCTGATCATCGACGTCTCCTGCGACCCGGAGCTGGAGATCGAAACCTCCCGCCCCACCACCATCGACAATCCCGTGTACACGGTGGACGGCGTCATCCACTACGCGGTGGACAACACCCCCGCCATGTACCCCAAGACCGTGACCCGGCTTCTAAGCCAGGGGCTGGCCCCCCTGATCGACCCGATGGTGGAGGGCAAACTGCCCCAGCACCTGAAGGCCGCCATCGTGATTGAAAAAGGCAAGATCCTCCGGGAGGAAATCCTGTCCTTCAGGCAGGCGCGGAGCCTGCCCTGCCGCTGAAATCAGGCGGGATGAGCACATCCCCAAAAAGAGAGGGAGCCTGAAAAACGGCGCCCTCCCTTTTTCTTCATATCTTTTGTCTTTACTTGTCCAGAGCGGCGTTCTCGCCGGCGATGCGCCCAAAAACCAGAAGGTCTGTCAGCGCGTTGCCGCCCAGGCGGTTGGCGCCGTGGATGCCTCCGGTGATCTCGCCTGCGGCGTAAAGGCCGGGAATGATGGCGCCGTTTTCATGGAGCACCTGGGCCTTGGGAGTGATGCGCACCCCGCCCATGGTGTGGTGCACAGTGGGCACACGACCCGCCGCGTAAAAAGGCGCGGTGTCAATGGGGGTGCCGTAAACGGTTCGGCCAAAGGCATCCGTCTCCAGGCTTTCGCAGTGGGCATTGTACAAATCCAGGGAGGCCTTGAGGTTTTCATAGGGCACCCCGATCTTTTCCGCCAGCTCCTCCAGGGTTTCCCCCTTGAAGGCCCTGCCCTGAGCCACCAGGGAGTTGATGGACTCGTTGAAGTTGTTCAGCTCCTCCCCGGTGGGGTACTTGTCGGAGTCCATGATCATCCACATGAAGTTGTCCGTCTGTTCAAAAAGGGCGTTGGTCATCTCATCCCGGCGGCCGCCCTCATTGACAAAGCGTTCCCCTTCCTTGTTGACAAAGATGCGGCTGTCCACGCCAAACTCGATGTTGCCCGACAGGCTGCCGTTCTCCGGGTCCCCGATGGGCAAAAGCTGGATATTGCCCATCTGCACCAGGTCGGCGCCGATGGTCATCAGCATTTTGATGCCGTCCCCGGTGGCGCCGGGATGGTTGGTGGAGGGAATCTGGGGCCCCAGATCCGCCCACTGGGTGTTGAAAGTCTGGCGCATCTCCACATTCCGGGAGAATCCCCCCGCGGCCATGACCACACCCCTCTTGGCGCTCACCGTCAGGGTGTTGCCGCTGGCGCCTGTGGCCACCACGCCGTTTACCCGGCCAAACGCATCCTGAAGAAAGGTATGGGCCTGGGTATTAAGGAGGACCTCGATGCCCTCATGGCTGTCGATATAGGCCATGTAGGTCTTGAAAAAACCAGTGCCCACGGGGTCCTGGGGCTTGTGGGCCCTATTCCACAGGCCGCCGGTCACCATGAAGGTGCTGCCCTCCACAAAGGGCATGCCCAATTCTTTCACCCACTCCACCGCGTCCCAGGCCTGGCTCACCAGGATGTGCACCAAAGCGGGATCCCCCTGATAGTCGCCCCCGGCCAGGGTCTGCTGGTAGTGCCATTCCACAGAGTCGTTGTTGGCGATGGCGGTTTCACTGCGGTCGTCCACGGCATTGAGCGCGCCGCCGGAGAGGATGGTGTTGCCGCCCACCTTGGGCATTTTCTCCAGCACGATGACAGAGGCGCCGTTCATGTGCGCCTGCACCGCTGCCGTAAGCCCCGCGCCACCCGCGCCAATGACGACCACATCCGCCTCAAGGGCCTCGTCCTCCGCTCTTTCCATCGGCGTCTCTGCCGTTTCTTTTTCAAAGGGCGTCAGATCCACCCCGCCTTTGGTGAGAGCGTCCCGCACCGCCATCAGGATGGCGTCGCTGGTATAGGTGGCTCCCGCTACCGCATCCACCAGAAGGGACTGCTGGGCCACGATGCTGGCGGGCACCACGTCGATGGCCGCGTCTGAGATAACCGGCGTGTCCTTGTTTTCCACCACCTCAACCGCCAGGATGCTGCCATCCTCAGCCAGCCTCACCTCCACCTTCAGGGCCTCCGCACCGCCAATCAGGCTGTCGCCCGTGCCCGCCAGGGTTTCATCACCAGAAACACTCCCCCAGGAAAACAACAAAATCAGGCACATAAAGACACTTAGCAACCTTTTCATGGGATCTCCCTCCTCATCGTTTGTCAGTCAAAAATATGCCTCTGAATAATTTCAGTATATCTGATTC
>DAISYX010000039.1:0-12721 GCA_036825095.1 Clostridia bacterium
GGAAGGCTCATCCATCATCATCAGTTTGGGACGGGCCATCAATGCGCGGCCCACGGCCAGCATCTGCTGCTCGCCCCCGGAGAGGGTGCCCGCCATTTGCCAGCTGCGCTCCTCAAGCCTTGGGAAACGCTCGTAGACATAGCGCAGGGATTGTTCGATTTCTTCCTGATCCCGCCGTAAATAGGCCCCCACCCGCAGGTTTTCCAGCACCGTCAGGTTGGGAAAGACCCGGCGGCCCTCCGGCACCAGCACGATGCCCTCCGCCACCACCCGGGAGGTGTCCAGGCTGGTTATCTCCCGCCCGTCAAAGGTGATGCCGCCGGACTGGAGGGGCACCAGGCCCATGATGGCCCTGAGGGTGGTGGACTTGCCGGCGCCGTTGGCGCCAATCAGGGTGACAATCTGCCCCTTGGGCACCTCAAAGCTGATGCCCTTTAAGGCCTCAATGCCGCCGTAGGAGACCTTCAGGTCGGTTACTTTAAGCAGGCTCATATATCCTCCACCCCCAGATAGGCTGTGATCACGTCCGGGTTGTCCTGGACCTCGTGGGGCGCGCCGTGGGCGATGAGCTTGCCAAAGTCAATCACATAGATGCGGTCGGAGATGTCCATCACCAGGTCCATGTGGTGCTCGATCAGAAAAATCGTCAGCCCAAAACGGCCTTTGATTTCCACGATAAAGCGGCCCAACTCATCCGTCTCCTGGGGGTTCATGCCCGCAGCCGGCTCATCCAGCAGCAAGAGTTCAGGCTTGGTGGCCAGCGCCCGGGCGATCTCAAGCCGCCGCTGCTTGCCGTAGGGCAGGGAGGTGGCCAGCTCGTCCTTAAGGTCTGCCAGGCCCACAAAATCAAGCATCTCAAGGGCCAGGCTCCTCAGGCGCTGTTCCTCCCGCCAGTTGAGGCGGAAGGCGGCGGAGAGAGGGTTGCTGGTTCGGTGCATGTGGGTGGCGATCAGGACATTTTCAAACACCGTCTGGGTTTTGAAAAGGCGGATGTTCTGGAAGGTGCGGGCAATGCCCATCCGGGTGATTTTGTCCGGGGTGGGGTCCAAAACATGGGGATACTTGTCCCTGTTTTCCCCGGCGTAAAGCGCCCGCATTTTGCCGCTGGGATGGTTTGACACGATGGCCCGGCCCTGGTATTTGATCTGCCCGTTGGTGGGCTTGTACACCCCTGTGACGCAGTTAAAGGCGGTGGTCTTGCCGGCGCCGTTTGGGCCGATGAGGGCCACGATCTCGCCCTCCTCAATGAACATGGACAGGTTGTTGACCGCCACCACGCCGCCAAACTGCATGGTGATGTCGTTTAATTCAAGCATCTTCTCAGGCATTGGGGCCCGCCTTCCTGTTCGACAGCCGGTTTCTGACGCGCGACAGGCTGAACTCTTTATCCCCCATGATGCCCCGGCGGTAAAACAGCACCACCGCCATGATGATCACCGAAAAGACCACCATGCGAAAGCCGGAGCGCAGGAGGGGCACCTGGAAGGTGCCGATGAACATCTCGTTGTCCAAAAACCTAAGCCACCACTCGCTGGAGGCCACAAACAGAAAGCTGGCGATGATGGACCCGGAGACCGAGCCCATGCCGCCGATAACCACGATGAGGAGAATCTCATAGGTCATGGCGGATTTGAAGGTGGCCGCCTGGATAGAGCCCTGATACATCGCCAGAAGCGCCCCGCCGATTCCCGCGAAAAAGGAGGACACCACAAAGGACAGCTGCTTGTGGAAGAAAAGGTTGATGCCCATGGCTTCCGCCGCCACCTCATCATCCCGGATGGCCTTAAAGGCGCGGCCGTAGGTGGAGTTGATCAAAAGAACAATAACGCCAATGCAGATGGCCGCCGCGGCAAAGGGATAGAGCACGGACTGGAAGGTGGGAAAACGCCGCAGCAGGTTTGAGCCGTTGGTCAAGGGGCCCAGGCCTTCATACTGGATGACGGCGCGGATGATTTCCGCAAAGCCCAGGGTGGCGATGGCCAGATAGTCGCTCTTCAGCCTAAGCACCGGCAGCCCCACCAAAAAGGCGAAAAACGCCGCCAGCAGGCCCGCGCACAGCATGCCGATGATGGCGGGCAGGGCAAACTGCACAACGCCCCCATCGTAATACTGATAGATCATTCCCCGCATCTCCACTGGGATGGTGAGGATGGCATAGGTATAGGCGCCAATCAGCATAAAGCCCGCCTGCCCCAGAGAAAACAGGCCGGTAAAGCCGTTTAGCAGATTCATGGACACCGCAATCAAGGCATAGATGACGCCCTTTTTCAGGATGGTGATCAGCATTGTGGCCGAGGAGAGGGAGTTCTCCAGGATATACAGCCCTATAAACAGCAGCGCCAGCAGGATAAAGCCGATCAACAGGCCGCGTTTCTTTGTTTTCATATCCTGCTCCCTATACCTTGTCAATGGTCTTCTCGCCAAAGAGCCCCGTGGGCCTGACCAGCAAGATGACAATCAAAAGCGCGAAGGTGAAGGCATCCGAGAAGGTGGAATAGCCAAAGGCCTTCAGGAGGTTTTCAGAGATGCCAATCAGAAAAGCCCCCACCACCGCCCCCGGGATGGAGCCGATGCCGCCAAACACCGCCGCCACAAAGGCCTTAAGGCCCGGCATGGCGCCCACCGTGGGGGTGACGGTGGGATAGTTGGTGAAATACAGAAGGGAGCCCACCGCCGCTAAGAAGGAGCCGATGATAAAGGAGATGGAGATCACCTGGTCGATCTTAATGCCCATAAGCTTGGCGGTTTCAAAATCCCGGGATACGGCGCGCATGGCCATGCCGGTTTTGGTGTGGTTGATCAGCTGAAGCAAAAGCAGCACCAGCGCCACGGTGAGCACCGGGGTGACGATGGTGACGATTTTGGTGGTGGCCGTCAGGATGGTCACCGAGTCGGACAGCCAGGGCAGCACCGGGTACTGCTTGGCCAGGCCGCCGGTCACATACCACATGAGGTTTTGCAAAAGATAGCTCACCCCGATGGCGGAGATCATGATGGACATGCGGGGCGCTTCCCTCAGCGGTTTATAGGCCACCCGCTCCACCGTGAAGCCCAGCGCCACCGTCAGTATGATGGTCAGGGGGATGGAGACAAAAAGCGGCATGGTGGCGCTCATGTACACCATAAAGAAGCCCGCCACCGTGAAGATATCCCCGTGGGCGAAGTTGATCAGCCTGAGGATGCCATAGACCATGGTATAGCCAATGGCGATCAGCGCGTATTGGCCGCCCACTGAAACCCCTGCCAGAAGGTAGGGAAAGAGACGTTCAAAACCATTCACCCAGATTTGCCCCCATTTCTTTCACTAAGGGGGCGCTGTCCCCTAAGTGCCAGCGCCCCCTGCTTGGCTAAAGGAAATTTACTGGATGCTGGTCGTGGTGACGAAGATGTAGTTGAGGCTTTCCGTATCCGCGATCTTGATATAGGCGATGTCTTTTTTGGCGTCGCCATTTTCATCAAAGACGATCATCCCGGTCACGCCGTCATAGCTAACCCCGGGCAGCGCCTGAGCGATCTGCTCTTTGCCGCCGTTCTCCGTGGCCTTGATGGCCTCCACCGCCGTCATGTAGGCGTCATAGCCCAGGGCGGAAACGGCCGCGATGATGTCGTTGCCGCCGTTGTTGGTGAGGTTCTGGGGGTTGGCGTTGAGCCAGGCTTTAAAGCCGGTGACAAAATCCTTGGAAACCTGGCTTGCCTCATCGTTGTTCTCATCAAAGAAGTCGGAGAAGTAAACCTTCAGCGCGGAGTTTTGCACCGCTTCCAGAATCACGGAAGAGGCCCAGGTGTCCCCCGCCACGAAGGGAATCGCCAGGTTCATGGACTTGGCCTGTCCCAGCATCAGGGAGGCATAGGTGGTGGAACTGGGGGAGAAGATGACGCCGGCGCCGGCGTTCACCGCGTTTTGCAGATAGGCGGTAAAATCGCTGGTGCCCTCCGGGAAGGTGTCGGCCACCACGGTGCCGCCCAGCTTCTCAAAGGCGCGGGTGAAGTAATTGACCAGGCCTGCGCCATAGTCCTCACCCAGCATGTTCAGCGTGTAGGCCACCTTGACATCCAGGTCGCTAAAAGCGAAGTTGGCCAGCACATCCCCCTGGAAGTCGTCGGTGTAGCAGATGCGCCAGTAGAGGGGGGAGCCTAAGGTGACGCCCGGGTTGGTGCAGGAGGCGCCGATGGCGGGGATGTTAGCGGCCTCAAAGATGGGCGCTGCAGCCATGGAAGCGCCGGAGCCGTAGGTGCCCAGCACCACGTTGACATTGCGGCTCACCAGGGTCTGTGCGGCGGCAGGGGCCTTGTCCGCGGAGGTCTGATTGTCTACCTCGCTGACCTCCAGCTTATAGGTTTTTCCACCCAGTTCAACCGTGTTAACCAGGCTGTTGGCATAGTACATGCCCAGGGTTTCCTGCTTGCCGCCGGCGGCGTTGTCACCGGAAGCAGGCTCAAAGATGCCAATGGTGATAGTGCCGGCGAAATCCTCCCCAAGGGCCAGAATCGGCAGCATCAGCATCAGGACCAGCAACAGGGCCAGGGTCTTTTTCATGATGTGGACCTCCTTTGTAGATTGGGGAATATTATAGTGACAGGGCCTGGCGTTCGCAACGGGTAAAAGGCGGATTAGTCAGAATATGCAGTAAATATGCAAAAATAACGCAATGCGGAATGGGGCAAGCCCGGCGGCAGAGACGGCCTTGGGATTGCTTTTCCGCGCCCTTTCACACCTCCTTTGCCTGTTCATTTATTGTGTTCAATATAGCACGAACAGGGATCAGGGGCAAGAAACATTGAAAAAGATTGAAAACCCTGTCCCCTCTTGTTATGATGGGCGGGAAAATCAACCAGAAGGCGGCAAGCGATATGAAAGCGATAGAAAACGGCATTATCCTAAGCCCCACAGGGCCCCTTGAGGGATACAGCCTGGTGTTTGACCATCAGATAAGGGATATCCTTCCAGGCAAGGCGCCTCAAGGCAGCCAGGCGATGGATGCCCAGGGACTTTATGTGTCCCCGGGGCTGATTGACCTGCACATCCACGGCTACCTGGGGGAGGACGCCTCTGACGGCAGCGCCCGGGGGGTGGTGAAGATGGCGGAGGGGCTGATTCAAAACGGCGTCACCGCCTTTCTGCCCACCACCATGACCCTCTCCTGGGAGGCGATCGAACAGGCCTTTGAGGTGGCCAGGGCGCTTAAACAGGAAAGCCTGTCGCCTGACTTTGCGGGCAGCCAGATTCTGGGCGTGCACGCGGAGGGGCCCTTTATCAACCCCAAACGCAAGGGCGCCCAGTCCGACCGGCACATCCTGCCGCCGGACGCGGTGAAGATGCTTGGGCATCAGGACATTGTAAAAATCGTCACCATGGCGCCGGAGGTGCCCGGGGGACTTGAATTTATCCGCGCGCTCACCACAAAGAGTGACATCGTGGTCTCCATCGGGCACACGGACGCCAGCTTTGAGGAAGCCCTGGCCGCCATTGAGGCGGGCGCTACCCACATCACCCACACCTTTAACGCCATGACCGGCCTTAACCACCGGGCGCCCGGGGTGGTGGGCGCCGCGCTGACCACAGAGGTGGTCTGCGAACTGATTGCGGACACCTTCCATGTGCATCCGGGGCTTTTTGCGCTGCTTTACCGGGCAAAAGGAGAGCGCTTGGTGCTGGTGACGGACTGCACCCGGGCAGGGGGCCTGGGGGATGGGGAATACACCCTGGGCGGCCAGCCCATCCAGGTGAAGGGGGTTGAAAGCAGGCTTAAGGACGGCACCATCGCGGGCTCTGTGCTGAAACTGAACGAAGCTGTCCTTAACTTCAGCCGGCACTGCGGCCTGGCGCTTCATGAGGCCATTCCCTACGCCTCCCTCCACGCGGCAAGGGCCATCGGGGAGGCTGGCAAGGGCTCCCTTGAGGTTGGGAAGGACGCGGACATCGTCCTGTTTGATGAGAAGATGCGCGCCCAGGCCTGTTTTGTGCGGGGGCATAAGAAGTTTGAAGGAGTGGGTTATGGGGGATAGGGTGATTACGCCGCTGGATCCGGGCTTTGCGCCTCTGGCCTTGGCCTATCGCGCTTTTTGCGGGGATGTTAAGGCTCGGGGTGACGGCAGGCGTTTTGTGCTGCGCATCCTGCGGGGAAAAGGGCGCAGCTCCGCCTTTGAGACCCTGATTTTTCCGGATGGGGTGGCGGATGAGCGCAACATCCGTATGATGGACCGGCTGATCAAAAGCCTCCTTTGGATCAGGGGCGGCTATGCGATTCAGGTTTCGGGCTCCGAGGTGATTTACCGGCATTTAAAGGCCGCCTACCAGCCTTCAGGCAGCCGGGAATTTGACGCCCGGTTTATGGCCAGGGTCTATGAGCAGCCCTTTCAGGTGGAAAATATCGAAAACCCGGAGGACATCGCCAGCTCCCAGGAGGCTTCCAGCGCCATCGGCCAGCACCTGGACGGCTGCCGCATTGGCTTTGACGCCGGGGGCAGCGACCGGAAGGTGAGCGCGGTGATGAACGGACAGACCCTCTTTTCTGAGGAGGTCATCTGGTTTCCCAAGGTCACGGAGGATCCGGAATACCACTACCGGGAGATCCTCTCCGCCTTTAGGGCGGCCGCCAGCCATCTGCCCCGGGTGGATGCCATCGGGGTTTCCAGCGCCGGGGTCTACATCGACAACCGGGTGATGACCGCCTCCCTCTTTCTGGCGGTGCCTGAGGCGCTGTACGCGCAAAAGGTGCGGGATATTTATATCAAGGCGGCTCATGCCATAGGCCCCGTGCCCCTCACGGTGGCCAATGACGGGGACGTGACCGCGCTTGCCGGCGCCATGGGGCTTGGCAAGGGCCGGGTGCTGGGGATTGCCATGGGCACCAGCGAGGCGGGGGGATATGTGGATGAGGACATGCACATCATGGGCTGGCTGAACGAGCTGGCCTTTGTGCCGGTGGACCTAAGCCCGGATGCCGCCCTTGACGAGTGGTCTGGGGACCGCGGCTGCGGGGTGAAATATTTCTCCCAGGATGCGGTGATCAAGCTGGCGCCCGCCGCCGGCATCGCGCTGGAGGAGGGCCTGTCCCCGGCTGACAAGCTGAAACGGGTGCAGCGGGAGCTGGCGAAAGGACACGCCGGCGCGGCGCAGATTTTTGAAACCATCGGCGTTTATCTGGCTTATGCCCTGGCCTGGTACGCGCTGTTTTATGACATCGGCCAGGTGCTGATCTTGGGCCGGGTCACCAGCGGCAGGGGCGGCCAGCTGATACTGGAAAAAACCCGGGAAACCCTGTTAAAAGAGTTTCCCGGGCTGTCAGAGGCCTTTGATATCGCCCTGCCGGATGAGGCCGCCCGGCGGGTGGGCCAGTCCATCGCCGCGGCCAGCCTGCCGGAGATTCCCTAAGCCAGAGGGTTTAGAAGTACTTGGACAGCAACATATTAAATCCTGCCACCATCAGGGACACCAGCAGGATGACCACCAGGGCGCTCACCGGGCTGCCGTGCACCCAGTGGTCCCTGACGGGGCCCTGAATATCCGGGCTGGTGTGCACAATCACGTCCGCCTCGTCCTCTGTTTCATCAGGGGCTGGTGCGGCCTGCGCGCTTTGCACCGCTTCGCCGATCATCTCCCGGGGGGACTGAACCGGGTCGTCAGCCAGATGTTTTAAACGGATGCGGGTGCGATTGCCCTCCCGGCCGCCAAACACAGCCGCCATAGAGGAATAGGCCCGCAGCACCAGGCGGAAGAGCAAGAGCTCCAGCGCGTCCTCCAAAAGCCGGGCCAGCAGGGTGCCCCCTGAGGTCATCAAACGCAGAAGCGGCCTGTAGACCCGGTTTTCCAGGTCGGTCCAGGCGGGCAGCTTGTTGACATAGCGCCGCTCGCCTCCGCTTGAGGTACGCATCAGCAGGCCCCGCACCACTACCAGATAAACCACAATCCCGATGATCAGCGAGATGCCGGCGCCTTTTAGGTTAACCCAGGCGAAGTAGTCCACCGCGTGAGCGGGGGGAGCGGTTCTTAAAAAAGGCAGAGAGAGGTTGGCCAGCGGGGTCATCAGGGCGTCCGGGAACAGCCCCAGGGCCAGCAGCACCAGGGCTGAAAGGGCAAGGCTAAAACCACTTGTGCGGTTCATGGCGGGGCGGATGCTGTCATAGTGGGCCTGCACCTGGGGGTTGCCGTTCTTTTCGATGAAGACCGCGATAAAAAGCTTCAGCATATAGGCGAAGGTCAGCCCGCCGGTGATGGTGAACAGGGTCTCCACCAGGGGTACAAGGCCCAGGGGCCAGCCTGTCTCAGGTGCCATGTGGATGTATTCCAGCAGGCTTTCATGCAGCAGGGTTTTTGAGATATAGCCGCTAAAGAGGGGAATGCCTGAGATGGATGCGGCGCCGATAAAAAAGGCCAGGGCCAAAAGCGGCTTGTTGCGGCCATAGCCTTTGATGGCGTTAAGGTTTAAGCGATGGGTTTTCATCACCAGAACGCCCACAGCCATAAACAGGGTGAGCTTGATAAAGCTGTGGTTGAGCATGTGCAGCACCGTGCCCTGGGCGGCCAGCGCGTTTTCATGCCTCAGAAGGGCCTGCATGGCGATGCCGATGGTGATAAAACCGATCTGGCTGACCGAGGAGCAGGCCAGGGTGCGCTTGATGTTGACGGACATCAGCCCCAAAAGCGCCCCCAGCACCATGGTGATGCAGCCCAGCACCAAAAGGATCTGCCCCCAGAGGGCGTCATGGATGAAAACGCGGCTGGTTAAAACCAGGATGCCGAAGATGCCGATTTTGGTCAGCCCGCCGGAAAGGAGGGCGCTGGCGGGTGCGGGCGCCACCGGGTGGGCCTTGGGCAGCCAGACATGCAGGGGGAAGATGCCGGCCTTGGCGCCAAAGCCCACCAGCACCAAAAGCCCAGGCACTAAAAGGCTGCCTTTATCCGTGAGGGCCGCCACCGCCTGGGGCAGCGCCTCAAAGGCCAGGGTGCCCAGGCGCGCCTTAAGCAAAATCAAACCAAACAGCGCGGACATGCCGCCAAAGACCGCAATCGCCAGATAGGTGGCCGCGGCGCGCATGGCCTTGTTGTCCTCCTCATGGGCCACCCAGGGGTAGGAGGCCAGGGACATCACTTCAAAAAACAAAAGCGCCGTATAAAAATCATCAGAGAAAAAGACGCCCAGGCTGGCGCCAAAGGTGATCAGGGTGAAGAGCAAATAGCGGCTGTGGCTGTGGCCATGGATGAAGTACTCCGGGGTAAGCAGGCTGGTCAGAAGCCACATGAAGCACAGCACCGTCACATAAAGAGCCCGCAGGCCATCCGCCCTGAGGGTCAGCCCGAAGCCCGCCCATACCGGCAGAGCAAGGCTTACTTCCCGCCCTGAAAAAGCGCCGCTTAACAGCCAGACGGCGGCCAAAAAGCCCGCGCCGGTGATCCCGATCAAAAGAGCGTAGCCCTTGGGGCGGGACCTGGCCGCCAGAAAATAGGCAAGCGGCGCTGCGATAACAGGCAGCAAGGGCAGGAGAATCAGCAAAACGTTCACAGCACAACCCCCATCACATACGGCTTATATCAAGGTGGCCGCCAGGGCCTGGAAGAAATCGATCAGGGCGCCAGGGAAAAGGCCAAAGCCAATCAGGGCCGCCACCAGAATGAGCATGGGAAGTTCCATGCGGGAGGAGAGCCGGGTGGCGCAAATCCGGTCCAGGCCCACGCTTTTTTTGGGATCGTCATAAAAAGCGCTGATGGAAATGGGCAAAAGATAGCCAGCCGTCAAAAGAGCGGAGACCAAAAGCACCACCGGCACCAGCCAGGTGAAAACCCCCAGGCCGCTGCCGGTGATGGCGCCCTCCATCAGGTACCATTTGCTGATAAAGCCGCCCATGGGGGGGATGCCCACCAGCCCTAAGGAGGCGATGGTGAACAGCGTCATCGTGACAGGCATCACGGTGCCCAGGGCGCAGAGCTGGTCCAGCTTGGTGCGCCCGGTGTAAAAGATGATGGCGCCCGCGCACATATACAGGGCGGACTTAGTTAAGGCGTGGAAGAAAATATGCAGAAGCGCCCCGTCCAGGGCGGTTTGGGTCATCAGAAAAACGCCGCAGAGAATATAGCTCAGCTGGGACATGCTGGAGTAGGCCAGGCGTTTTTTCAGCACGTTTTGCTTCAGCGCCAGCATGGAGCCCATAAACACCGTGATCACCGCAAAGGTGAGCAGCAGCGTCTGCACCCAGGTGTGGCGGACAAAATCCGGCCCCACGGTGTAGTACAGGTAGCGGATGACGCCCAGGATGCCCATTTTGGCGATAACGCTGGAGAGCACCGCGCTGGCGGGGGCGGAGGCCACCGGATGGGCGGCGGGAAGCCAGCCGTGCAGCGGAAACATGTCCGCCATGGAGGCAAAGCCGATGCAGGACACAAACACAGCCCCCAGCATGGCGGCATTTGAAATAGTGAAGTGAGAGGGGGCCACCAGGCTGCCCCCGGGGGTGAAGAAGGGCGTTATGGTGTTGGGCACCGTCAGGATAATGCCAATCAGGCAAAGCACAGTGCTGATGATCGCGTAAACCAGGAAACGCAGGCTGGCCCGGGAGGCCTCTGCGCTTTTCTCAATGGAGAACAGGGCCATGGACAGGAAGGTGACCGCTTCAAAAAAGAGAAAAAGGGTGGGCAGGGTGGAAGCCAGGCAAGTGGCCATCAGCGCCCCCAAAATCAGCATATAAAAGGAATAGAAGCGCTTTTCGTTGTGAACATGCTCCATATATTTAAAGGAATAGGCCCCCGTGAAGGCCCAGAGGAAGGAGATGACCAGCAGGGAGTAGCGGGCCAGCGCGTCTGAGCGCAGCGCGATGGGTAGCCCCGGGCCCAGCTGGAAAAGCAGCTGGCTGCGGTCTCCCTCCAAAAACACCAGGATGCTCAGCACGCATTGGAGCACCAGCGCCGTGCCCACCAGCATGTGGCGGCTTTTAGGGTTTTTGGCAATGTCGCCCTTGCCCATAAGCAGACAGCCGGTCAGCACGGGCAATAAAATCAAGGCGATGAACAGGAGATTAGGCATGAATCATTCCCTCGAAAACACTAAAATTCGGACGATATTCGGACACATGAATGCAGGCTTGACGAAAAACCCGGAGAAACCCTGTGCATACCGCGTCCGCCAGGCACTTTGTCCTTATCCTGGTTGGTCATCAGCAGTATAGGCGGATATCAGGGCAAAGTCAAACAATAAGCGGGCGCGGGATGATTTCGTCCGGGCAAAAGAAGGCCCTGCCGGTTTTGGCAGGGCCCGGGGGAGGGGTCAGGCGGGCAGGATTTAGTTGGCGCCCGGATCCACCGTCATAATGGGGTCCATCATCTGAAGCATGGCCTCACGGCGGGCCTTGTATTCCGGGTTGTTCTCCCAGAAGCGGATGTAGGCGCTGTTGGGCGCTGGGAACTCATAATAGGTGATGCGGTTTCGGATGAACATGAGCACATTGGTGTCCCCGCCCAGGTGGTTTAGGATGCTGAAGGGCTGGCCGAAGGCGAAGTTGCTGGGGGCCGGCATGTCCTCCGGTTCCACGATGGTGACATCGGTGTAGGCGTTATAGAAGGTGACAAACTCGCTGAGGCGCTCCGTGGTGAAGTCCTCCTTGTCCTCGTGGAAGAGGCTGTAGGTAACCACCACGGTGTCCCCGTTTACGTCCACATAGGCCTCACCCACCTCATACATGTTGCTGGCCACCAGCACAAAGGTCTGCCGGCCCTGAATGGACAGGTCAACCGGGGTGAACATGTACCAAAGCTTGGTGAGGTTGGGGGTGACATCCCGGAAGTGGGGGCCAAAGGCAGAGACGGTGTTGCGGGGATAGTAGGAGTTGGTGATCTGGTCATAGACGTGGATCTGAGTGCCGTTTGAGTCCGTGGTGATGGTGAGCTTCTGGCCGTAGTAAAGCCTGCGGGTGGAGCCGCCGGGGATGCGGATGGTGTAGCGGTAGGTGTTGACCTCGCCGTTGCGGGTGAGCGGCTTGTACACATAGGCCTGATAGGGCACGGGATCCCCGCCGGCGGGCAGGTGCACATCCGAGGTTTGTATCGTGTGCCGGGCGGCCTGGTCATAGACTTCTACGGTGGCGGTGACGTCCGCTGCTCCGGTGTTCTGAAGGGTAAAGACATCCGCCACGCTGCTTTCAGAGGGGAAACGGAACTCCTTGACCGGCACCAGATTGATGGCGTCCTGGGCCAGGGCTGGGACGGGAAGCAGGCCAATCATCAGCAGGGCGCTGAGGGCCAGGGCTAAAATCTTTTTCAAAGCAATCTCCTCTTTCTTAAAAGGTCCGGGGAAGGAACACCCTCCTTACCCAGATAACGGGCCGCCGGCAGGGATTCATCCATCTGCTGTAAATATACCCGTCCGCCGGCTTGTAAACCCAAGGCCGGCATGCTATAATACCCCGGATTACGCACGCGGGGGGACTGTCCGTTTGTGCCCGAAAGGGCGGCCGGCCAGGTTGAACCCCGCGGAGGAAGAACAAGGAGGAAAACCCCAATGGCAGTAATCTCTATGAAGAGCCTGCTGGAAGCAGGTGTGCACTTCGGACATCAAACCCGCCGCTGGAACCCCAAGATGGCGCCCTACATTTTCACGGAGCGCAACGGCATCTACATCATCGACCTGCAGAAAACCGTCCGCAAAATCGAAGAGGCCTACATGTTCGTCAGGAACTTGTCCATGGAGGGCAAGAGCCTGCTGTTTGTGGGCACCAAGAAGCAGGCCCAGGA
>DAISYX010000040.1:0-12699 GCA_036825095.1 Clostridia bacterium
CCCAAAGGCCTTAAACAGGCAGCACTTGCCCTCCATCACGGGCATGCCGGCCTCAGGGCCGATGTCCCCCAGGCCCAAAACGGCGCTGCCATCGGTGACCACAGCCACCAGGTTGTGCCGCCGGGTCAGTTCAAAGGACAGCTCCGGGTTTTCATGAATGGCCATGCAGGGCTCCGCCACGCCGGGGGTGTAGGCCAGGGCCAGATCCTGGGCGTTTTTCACCGGCACCCGGCTGTTCACTTCGATTTTTCCGCCCCACTCCTTGTGAAGCCTCAGCGCTTCTTTTCGTGTGTCCATGTATATCATCCTCCTGTAATTATTGGCTGACTTCGTCCCTATTGTAGCTTTAAGGCCCTTATTCTGTCAACGCGCCGGGGCGCGGTTTCGTTTACGCAAGCGCCCGCCCCTGCTATAATAAAAGCGGATCAAGGAGGGCATGGATGGAAACGCTGCACGGCACCGTGAACGGCACCCTGTTTCGCAATGATGAGAACGGCTACAGCGTCCTCTCCCTTCGGGTGGAGGGCAGCCTGCAAACCGCGGTTGGCATCTTCCCGGAGTTTTCAGAGGGGGAGCGGCTGCAGCTGGAAGGCGAATGGACGGAGCACACCCAATATGGCCGGCAATTTAAGGCCACCGGCTTTTTGGTGGAGCGGCCCACCTCTCTTGACGCCATTGAGCACTATCTGGGCTCCGGCCTGATCCGCGGCGTGGGCCCCAGCACCGCCCGGCTCATTGTGGAAGCCTTTGGCCAGGACACCCTGGAGGTGTTAAGCGCCCATCCCCAGCGGCTGACCGAGGTGCCCAAAATCGGCAGAAAACGCATGCAGCAAATCCATGAAAGCTTCATAGCCCAGCAGCAAAGCCGCAACACCTTTATTTTTTTGCAGCGCTACGGCATCACCCCCTCTTTATCCAACAAGATCAACAAGCTCTATCGGGACCAGGCGGAGCGTTTTATCCGGGAGAACCCTTATCGGCTGATCGATGACATCAACGGCGTGGGCTTTCTCACCGCGGACCGCATCGCCCAGTCCCTTGGCATCACCCAGGAGAGCGATTTCCGCCTGCGCGCGGGCATCAAGCACGTGCTGATGGAATCGGCGGGCAGCGGCGGGCACACCTATCTGCCTGAGGACGAGCTGGTAAAAAAGGCCTGCCAGCTGCTGGGGGTAAGTGAGGCGCTGCTTCTCCCCCAGCTGGATTTCCTTTGCCAAACCAAGGCCCTTGGGCGCCTTCATCTTCAGGGCGTTCAGCTGGTCAGCCTGATGGGCTATCTAAACGCCGAGCAGGAAATCGCACACCGGCTGATGCGGCTGACAAAGAGCGCTCAGCAGATCTTCCAGGCCCAGATTGAGGACCGCATAGCAGCCTTTGAACAGGAGGAGGGCATTCGCTTCAGCCAGGCCCAGCGCCATGCCATCAGCATGGCGGCCAACTCCGGCCTGTCCGTCATCACAGGCGGCCCCGGCACCGGCAAAACCACCCTGATCAACTGCCTGCTTTTTGTCCTGGGCGGGGAGACAAAAACCCTGCTGGCCGCCCCCACCGGGCGGGCCGCCAAGCGCATGAGCGAGGCCTCCGGCCGGGACGCCAGCACCATCCACCGCCTGCTCCAGTTTGGCGGCGAGGAAGGGGTCTTCCTGATGGATGAGGACAACCCGCTTAACTGCGACTGCGTGGTGGTGGACGAAATGTCCATGGTGGATGTCTTTTTGATGCGCAGCCTGCTAAAGGCCATCGCCCCCGGCACCCGGCTGGTGTTGGTGGGGGATGCGGATCAGCTGCCCAGCGTAGGGCCGGGCAATGTGCTTTCCGACATCCTCTCCTGTGAGCAAATTCCCCAGGTGCGCTTAAAAGAGATTTTCCGCCAGGCGGAGCAGTCCATGATCGTTTTAAACGCCCACCGCATCAACCAGGGGGAGAACCCGGTGGCCAACGGCCAGGGCAGCGATTTCTATTTTGAGAACAAGCCGGATGCCAGCGCCGCTGCCGAAAGCGTGGTAGCGCTGTGCACCACCCGCCTGCCCAAATACTTAAACGAGCCGGACAGCGCCCGCGCCCTTCAGGTGCTCTCCCCCACCCGCAAGGGCATCTGCGGCGTGGAGGCCTTAAACCAAATGCTCCAGCAGGCCTTAAACCCGCCCCATCCCATGAAGCGGGAGCTGCAATACCGGGAGCTGATCTTACGGCAGGGGGACAAGGTCATCCAGATCAAAAATAACTACCAGATCCCCTGGCGCACCCCGGATGGGGAGGACGGGATGGGTGTTTTTAACGGGGACATCGGCTTTGTCACGGAGATCGACCCGGAGGAAAAATCCCTCACCGTGCAATTTGATGACCTGCGCCGGGTGGAATACGACTATGCCCAGCTGGAGGAGGTGGAGCTGGCCTACTGCCTTTCCGTGCACAAAAGCCAGGGCAGCGAGTTCCCTGCCGTGGTGATCCCGTTAATCGGCGGGCCCAGAATGCTTCTCACCCGCAATCTCCTCTACACCGCCGTCACCCGGGCCCGCCGCCTGGTGGTCCTGGTGGGCCGGGCATCCGTTATTAATATGATGGTGGGCAACAACCTGGAGCGCAGGCGTTATTCTCTTTTGGGCCACTGGCTTAAGATAGAAGCCGGGGAGGCCCCATGAGGCTGGCCCAGAGGGTCTCCGCCCTGCTCTTCCCCCAGGCCCGCTGCCTGTGCTGTGATGAGCCCCGCCTGCTGGATGCAGGCCAGCCCCTGTGCGCGGGCTGCCAGGCGGCGCTTATGGAAGCGCGGATTGGCGACCTCACCTGCCCCAGGTGCCTCTCTTTCCTAAGCCAGGGCAGGGTTTGCTCCTTTTGCGCCCAGGGCGGTTTAGCGGGGATTGACCGGGCCTATGCGCCCTTTAGCTACCGGGATGAGGCGCGTCAGCTGGTTGTGCGGCTGAAGTTTGGCCCCTGCCAGGAGGCAGGGCCGCCCCTGGCCCGGGCCATGGCCCAGGCCATCACCGGGCAGGCCTTTGATTATTTGGTGCCTGTTCCTTTGCACCGGTTGGACCACCGGGCCCGCGGCTTTAACCAGGCGGAGCTTTTGTCCCAGCTGCTCCAGCGCCAAAGGCCGGACTTGCCGCTCCTGTGCGCCCTTGAAAAGCATGTCAAAACCCAGCGCCAATCAAGCCTTAATCTGGAGGCGCGCCTTGAAAACGCCCGGGGGAAATTCCGCGCGATAGCTGATGTGAAAGGAAAGGCCATCCTTTTGGTGGACGACGTGCGAACCACAGGCTCCACCGTCCAGGAATGCGCCGGCGTGCTGAGGGCGGCAGGCGCCACATCCGTAAGCCTGCTCACCGCCACGGTAGCCTGACAGGAGAGATATGACCGATCACAATGAAAGCCCTTTTTCAAGAACGGAAGCGCTGCTGGGGCCTGAGGGCATCAGCAGGCTGCAGCAGGCCACCATGGCGGTGTTTGGCTTGGGCGGCGTGGGCGGCAGCTGCGCCGAGGCCCTGGCCCGCTGCGGGGTGGGCCGCCTGATTTTGGTGGACCACGACCGGGTGCAGCCCTCCAACCTCAACCGCCAGGTGATCGCCCTGCACTCCACTGTGGGGATGCTGAAAACCGAGGCCTTGACAAACCGGCTGCTGGACATCAACCCGGGGCTTAGGATTGAGGCGCATCCCATCTTCTACGGCCCGGACAGCCAGGATCAAGTGAACCTTACGAGGTGTGACGCGGTGATTGACTGCGTGGACACGCTGGAGGCAAAGCTGCTCCTGGCCCTTAAGGCGCAGGAGGCGGATTATATCTTTTTAAGCGCCATGGGGGCCGGGTACCGGCAAAACCCTTTGGCCTTCCGCTTCGCCGACATCCATGAGACCAAAACATGCCCCCTGGCCCGGCGCATGCGCAAGGCCTGCCGTGAGCGGGGCATCAACAAGCTGCGCGTTTTGTATTCAGAGGAAGAGCCGATGCCCCGAAAAACAGCCACCCAGCTGCTTCGCCCGCCGCCCGGCTCCCTTCCCTTTGTGCCGCCGGCGGCAGGGCTTGCCTTAGCCGGGGAAGCCGTCCGCCTCCTCCTGCTCAAGCAGGCTTAAGCGGGCCTGAGCCAGAGCCTTTTTTGCGATATCAGGGGCAAAGCCCCGCCGGGCCAGGGCCGCAAAGGCCAGGCGCTCTATGTGTCTTTGGTCATCGCCCTTTTTGGCAAGGGCTTTTTTTGCGTGTTTTACCGCTGTTTCCAGCTGAGCATCTGTGCCCGTCTCCGCAAGCGCCATCGCGATTTCCTCCGCCGGAATGCCCTTTAGCATCAGTTCCCGGCGGATGCGCCCGGCGCCCACCTTTTTTATCTTCATGCTGATGTAGTTTTTTAGATAGCGCGCGTCATCCACCAGCCGCGCCTGGGTGAGCCTGGTAAGGGTTTGCTCCACCGCCTCCTGGCCATAGCCCACCTCCAGCAGCCGTTTACGGATCTCCGCCTCCGTCCGGTCCCGGGTCATCAGCATCCGGCCGGCCTGCTCCAAGGCCAGCCCCGCCTCCTTGGGCGCAAGCCCCTGGCGGTAGGCCACAGGGTCCAGCTCCTGCCCCACCCTTAAGGGAGAGAGCTTAAAGAGCATCAGGGGCAGGGTCATCACGTCCCCGCTCATCAGATAAATTACCCGGCAGCCGGTGCGCTTGATAATCTCCGTCACCTGATCCGTCATATCCGCTCCTGCCAGGAAGCGATCAGGGCCTTGTTCACATCCGCCAAAATATGCCGCCGGGCCAAGGAGACGCCGGAGGTAAAGCTGATCAGCCCCTGTTTCTTCTCCACATCCATAAAGATCATGTGCACCGCCCCATAGGCCATGCCCTGATGCCCGTAGAGGGTGCGGGGGCTTAGGCTTTGATCCCTTAAAATAAAGGTGCCGATGCCCTGGGTGAGGGCAGGGTCCCGGTGGCTCAGACTGGCCGCCGGCGCCCGCATCGCCAAAAGGCTCTCCTCGCTTAAAAAACCCGGGCTCATCAGCGCCTGCCCCAGCCGGGCAGCGCTTTGTACGTCCATGCAGCAATTGCCCTGGGCCAGGCTGTAATGCTTCCCGGGCTGGGGCAGGTCCCAGCCTGCTTTGACGCTTTGCTGCCTGGCTTTCCCGTCAAAGGCGGGTTTTCTCCCTGGGGGCCAAACGCGCCAGGCGTTGGCCAAAGGCGCTCTGATCCGGTGGGGATAGAAGCTGGCGCTCATCCCTAAAGGCTCAAACAGCCAGGTCTGGGCCAGCGCCTCAAAAGAGGTGTCAAGGGCCGCTTCCAGCGCGCAGGCCGAAAGCCCCACGCCAAAATTGGAATATTCACAGCCCTCCCCCGGCAGGTGATCGGTGTGGCTGTCCTGTTGAAGCAGCTCCTCCGCCGGCACCTCCTGTCCCAAGGCGGCCAGATAGGCCCTGCCATCCCGGATGCCCGCCGTATGGCTTAAAAGCATCTTCAGGGTGATGGGCAGCTGCCTGGCCCTGGGGTGGCGCAGGGAGTAGGGCAGCACCCCTTCCAAATCTTGATCCAGGCGGATTTTGCCCGCCTCCGCCAGCTTCATCGCCAGGGCCGCCGTCACCATCTTGGATACAGAGGCGGTCCTGAACGCCGTGTTCTCTTCCACCGGGGTTTTGCTGCGGGCCTTGCCATAGACCAGGTGGGTGTGCAGACCGCCCGCGTCAAACAGCCCCAGCGCAGCGCCCTTGCAGCGGTGGGCACGATAGATATCTGCGGCCTGCCGGGCAAAACCAGCCCTGTCATCGCCTGAGGCCAGGCGCCATGATTTTTGGGGCGCCGGAATCAGGCCCACCATCAAGCGATAAACGGGCAGATACCTCATGCTTTTCTCCTGAAAAAGCCGGCCAGAAGCACCGCTGCAAAGGCAAAAAGACAGATATACAACAGATATTGCCCTAAGGGCCAAAGGCCCGTGGCGGCCAGAACGCCCGCAAGAATAGCAGCTAGGGGCAGCGCGTAAAGGCCCCTGTGGTAAGGCAGCCGGCCCAAAAGCCACAGCCCGGCCAAAAGCACCAGCACCACGCTTAACAGCTGGGAAACCCGGAGGCTGCCCAGCATCAGGCTGTCCGTGCGCAGGCCCTCAATGACCATGCGGCCCAGGCCATACCAGATCAGATACCAGGCGAACATCACCCCTTGCCTGGCTTTTAAGAAGCGCTTGCGGTTTAAGTGCAGAAACAAAAAGCCGGCCAGGTTCCAGATGGATTCATAAAAGAAGGTAGCCATGTGCCAGGCCCCGTCCGCGAACACCGCCACGGGAAAGAACTGAAGCGCGGGGTTTGAGACCAGATAGCCATAGGCCTCCCGGTTGAAAAAATTGCCCCAGCGGCCGATGGCCTGGCCCAGAAGAAGCCCGGGCGCCACCAAATCCGCCAGCCCCAAAAAGGGCAGACCCTTGCGCCGGGAGAGGATCCATACCCCCAGGGCCCCGCCGATGATGCCGCCATAAATCGCCAGGCCGCCCTCCCAAATCCGCAGAATTTTCAGCAGATCGCCCTGATAGTTCTCCCAGGTGAAGGCCACAAAATAAAGCCGGGAGACCACCACCGCCAGGGGCACCGCATAAAGCGCCACATCAATGGCGGTGTCCTTGGGCAAACCGTGGGCCGCCTCCTGCCGGGACATATAGAAGATCGCCGCCGCCACCCCCAGGGCGATGGCCAGGCCATAGAAATTAACCGACATGGGCGCCCGCTTCCCGGTGGATGTCCTGAAGCAGCCGGATAATGGGCAGCTGCTGGGGGCAGATCTCCTTGCACTGGCCGCAGGCCACACAGCGGGCTGCGTCCGCCTCGGCCCTTAAAAACCGCTCGTACCTTTGCCCCAGGGTGTGGGGGCGGTTTAGCATATGCGCTTCGTTATAGACTTCAAATATCTCAGGAATTCTCACCCCCTCAGGACAGGGCTGGCAGTAGCCGCAGGCGGTGCAGGCCACCTTCAGACGGCTTAAATAGGCCTCCTTAAGGGTTTTGGTGAAAGCCAGATCCTTGGCGTTCAGATTGCCGGGGGCTAGTCCTTCAAAGATGCGCAGGTTGTCCTCCACCTGGGACATGGTGGACATGCCGCTTAGGATGGTGGCCACCTCCGGATACTGCCCGCAGTAGCGGAAGGCCCATTCCACCGGGGAATAGCCTCGGTGGTTTTCCCCCATCAAGCTTTTAATTTCCGGGGGCGGGGTGGCCAGGGCGCCGCCCCTGAGCGGCTCCATCACCACCACGGGAACACCCCGTTTCCCCGCGTATGTCAGCCCCTCAAGGGTGGCCTGGTTCTCATCGTCCAGGTAGTTGAGCTGAATCTGCGCCAGATCCCAGGGATAATCATCCAGTATTTCCATGAAGGCGGCCTTGTTGTCATGAAAGGAAAATCCGGTATGCCGGATGCGCCCGTCCGCTTGGGCCCGCTTTATAAACCCTTTGTAATCAAGGCCCTTAAGGCGGTTAAACGCTTCCAGGTTCAGGGCGTGAAGCAGGTAAAAATCAACATAATTAAGGCCAAGCCTTTTTAATTGCTCATCCAGCAGCCGGTCCATGTCCCCCGTTTCCTTCACCAGCCATTGGGGCAGCTTGGTGGTGAGGATGACCCGCTCCCGGTAGCCCCCTCTCAGGGCCAGGCCGGTCACCACCTCGCTCTCCCCTTGGTGGTAGCCATAGGCCGTATCGATATAATTAACGCCCCCGTCAATGGCCCGGCGCATCATGGCGATGGCCTCCTGGCGGTGGATGACCGGCTCCCCATGCTCATTCTCTATGGTGGGCAGGCGCATGGCGCCAAAGCCCAGCCGGGACACCTGTTTGCCTGTGTTGCCAAAGGGCATATATTGCACGTTTTGCCTTCCTTTCTACTTAAGGCCCAGGGCCGCCAGCACGCTGGCGCACAGCCCCGCAAGCCCCGTGGGCATGGCGGCCTCATCCGGGTTAAAGCAGGGATGGTGCAGCGGGAAGATCTCCCCCTGCTCCGGGCGCTTCACGCCCAGATGGGCGTAGCAGCAGGGGCCAAGGCTGCGATAATCTGAAAAATCATCCCCGATCAGGGCCCGTTCCTGGGGCCCAAAGGCCCCCTTGCCCAAGGCCTGCTCAAGGGCTGGCTGAAGGTCTTCATACAGCCCCTCGTCATTGTACACAATCCCGCAGACCTCATCCACCTCAAGGCGCGCCTCACAGCCATGCTTCCTTGCAGCGTCTTGAGCCTTTTGCCTGATCTGCGCCAGCAGGTCCTTTCTCAGCCGCTCATCCAGCGTCCGGAGGCTCCCCTCCAGCCGTGCTTCGCCCGGGATCACATTCCAGTAGCTGCCCGCACTCAGCGCCCCCATGCTCATCACATAAAGGGGCCGGTCAGAAGGCTGCTCCGGCACCAGGGCCTTTAGCGCCAGGGCGGTTTCTGAGGCTGCCAGCAGCGCGGAATGGCTCAGCTCCGGATAGGCCCCGTGGCCGCCCCGGCCGATAAAATCAAAGATCAGCCGGTCTGTGGCGGCGCACACCGCCCCGGGGGACAAATGGTAATGCCCCGTTTCAAGCTGGGGCCAGACATGCAGAGCAAAAAAGGCGTCCGCATGATCCGCCAGCCCGCTTTTAAGCACCTGCTGGGCGCCGTGTCCGCCCTCTTCCGCCGGTTGAAAGATCACCAGCGCCCGCCCCGGCAGCCTGTCGCGCATTTCCCAGAGCAGCTTTGCCGCCCCCAGGCCGATGGCCATGTGCATGTCATGCCCGCAGGCGTGCATCACCCCCGGGGTTTGGGAGGCGTAGTCCGCGCCCGTGGCTTCCGTCACCGGCAGGGCGTCCGTATCCGCCCGGATGGCGACGCTTTTGCCGGGCAAGGTGCCCCTTATCTCCGCCACCGTGATGCTATCGCCAGCCGTTAAAAAAGGCAGGCCCAGATCGCTTAAAAATCCGCGGATCATCCGGTGGGTGCCCGCCTCCTGGCCGGTCAGCTCAGGCTGTCTGTGAAAGGCACGCCGCCAGGCACGCATCTCTTCATGCAGGGCCGTGGCCCTGTTCATCAATTCCTTTATCATCAATCCTCCCGGGCCCAGTGAGGCCCGCCGCTTTTAAACAGTCATACACCGGGGCGTGCAGCAGGGCATCCTTCTGATGCACATATAAAAAGCTGGATTTAACCCGCCTGCCGTCAGGCCAAAGCACCTTCCCCGCGCCATCCGCAGAAAGCCCAAGGCCAAGAGCCGCCTCCTGGGGCTCCACCACCGAAAGGCGGTTATGGCAGCGGTTGCCCAAAAACAGGTCAAAGGCCATCAGCTCCGGGTCTATGGCCAGGTGGTTTCCCGTGTAGCCGGACAGGGCGAAGGCCCTCTCCCCCATCCAGGGCGGCACCTCGCTTAGGCGGCGCACCGGGGATTTGGAGAAGCAGATCAGCCCCATGTACTGCCGGTAATACCCTTCCCCCTGGCGGCCTGTGCGGTTGGGGCCGATTTGCATCAGCAGCTCCCGGGATAAAATGGCCCCTGAGAGCAGCCCCATGGCAAAGCGGCACATATCCCCCGCAGTGGAAAAAAGCCCCGCATGACCGGGCAGATCAGCGCCCCCTTCCCCCAGGAGGCGGGCCTTGGGGTCATGGGGCAGGCCCGGGCTGATATGGTCCAGGCGCTGATACTGCCCCTTTATCACGCGATGCTCATGATTGTAATCCAGCAGCCGCCCCATATGCTCACTGGGCACTTTAGCAAAGGTCTCCCGCATATCAAGGGGCCCTAAGATGTGCTCTACAAGATAGCGGTGAAAGGGCAGGCCTGAAACCCGCTCCACCAGGTATTTAAGCACTAGGGCGTTCATATCCGAATACAGCCTGGGGCCCTCCGTCCGGGCGCGATAGCTTAAAAACACCTGGCGCCTGGCCGCCGCCACGCCGGTCTGGGCGTCCACCCGCTGGGGGGTTTTCAGCACCGCCTCATAGCTCATCAGCTCAAGCAAAGTGCAGCCGCCCAGTTCCTTAAAGCGCGGGTCCAGGCTGATGAGGGGATCCTCAAAGGCCATTTTCCCCCGCTGGATCAGCTGGAGCGCTGCCACCAAGGTGAACAGCTTGGTGAGGGAGGCGATGTCATACAGCGAATGCTGATCAATAGCCACCGGCGCCTCCCGAAAGCCGCCCCCCTCCCAAAGCACCTCCCGGGCCAAGCCTGTCGATTGGCCTGTGCAGTGCCGGGCGTTTCCGTAGCACACGGCAAGCCCGGTGAGCATGCCTTTTTTTGTCACCAGTTCCGCCATGGAGGCGCCCAGGGCGGCCTCTGCTGCGGAATGTGCCCTCATGGGGCGAACACCAGCGGGATAAACGCGGAAGGCACATGGAAGTCCGGCTTTCCGGTGGCGGAAAGGGCCTGCAGGGAGCGCCCGCGCGTTTTGTGATGGTCAATGCGAAAGGCATTAAAGTAGAAGCGCTGCCCTTTGGCAGGGGGCTTGTCAAAGGCGCTGTAGGGAATCCGCCAGACGGAGGCGGTTTTAAGATCCTTTCGCATCAGGGCTGTTTGGGTGTAAAAACCCGGGATATCCTGCCCCATATCAAGCTTAATCCCCTGGCCGCCATTAAAAACGGCGGCCACAAAGTGCAGGTCATAGGGGCTGACCTCCAGCTCCAGGTACTCCTTCGGGTCCTTGGTCTGCCCGATGAACAGCTCAAACACATCCTGCCGGTAGAGGCATTCGTTGTGCAGGCGATAGGTGGCCAGCACCTCGTCATCCTCCCCCAAAAAACGCGCGAACAGCGCCTTTTGCCCCTCATCCCGAAACAAGCGCAGCTCCGTGCTTAAAAACGGGGTGCCCCCTGAGACGGTGTCGGACAGGAAGTGCCGGGGCGCCTCCTCCCAGCAGGGGTCCTGCCATTCCGGCATGCCTGCTGCCGGGATATGCTTGCATAGGTATTCTTGCGGTGCCGCCATCCTGATCCCTCCTTTACAGCATCCTGGCGAAGTTCCGGGCGAATTCGCGCGCGCCCGCCAGCTCCTCCTGGCTGGGGTTCATGCGTGCCCGGAAGCCTTCCACGGTCTTGGCTTTCAGCTGGTCCAGCCGCTGGGTGATAAAGCCCACCGCCTCCCCGCTCCAGCCGTAGGAGCCAAAGGCCGCAGCCAGCTTGCCCTTCATATGATAAGGGTGCAGGGCGCTTAGCAATTCCCCGATGGGCTGAAGCACGTCCCCTAAAAAGGTGGGGCTGCCAAACAGCACGCCGTCCGCCTCCTCCACCGCGGCCAGGGCCTCCGCCTTATGATCGCTGACCTCCACCAACTTCACCACCAGGCCCTCGTCTTTAAGGGTTTGGGCGATGGCGTTTGCCAGGGTCTGGGTATAGCCATAGGCGCTCACATAGGGGATGGCTACGGTTTTGCCGCTTTTGGGGGCTTTCTGCGCCCATTTTTCGTAAAGATCATAGAAATGATCCAGGTTTTCATCCAGAACCGCGCCATGCCCGGTGAGGATGGCGGTGGGCGCAAGCTCCCGGATGGCCTTAATGCCATTGGTAACAAAGGGCTGGGCAAAGGGGCTCATGATGTCCAGGTAATAGGCGCGCAGGCCCTCCTCATATTCCTCTTTCTGAACATCCGTCATGCTGCTGTAAAAAAGCGCCGGCCAGGAGAAATGCGCCCCCAGGTAGTCGCAGGTGAACAGCGCCCCCGTCAGGCTGTCATAGGTAAACATGGTGTCCGGCCAGTGCAGGTTGGGCATGGGATAAAAGCTCAGGCTGCGGCCGCCCAGGTCGATGCTGTCTCCTTTTTTGACGGCCTGGCCGTTAAAGGGCCGGTTGATGATATGCGCGATAAATTGGATGGCGGAATTGCTCCCCAACACCTTGATATCCGGGTTCTTGTCCAGAAGAAGCGTGATGATCCCGGCATGGTCGGGCTCGGTATGGTTTAAAACCACATAATCAATATCGCTGATGGGCATGATTTCCTCAATGTTGCGGAAATAGCTTTCGCTAAAGCCGTCCTTCACCGTCTCCACCAGGGCGGATTTTTCATCCCCCTTAACTAAATATGCGTTATAGCTGGTGCCCTTTGGGGTGCGCATGATGATGTCAAACACCCTCAGGTCCGCGTTCTGAACGCCAACGGAATAAATCCTGTCCTTGATCTGCAGCACAACAAATGCCTCCTTGTTTTTTCTTAAAGGGAGTATACCCTATAATGCACACAAAAGTACCTTGCGCTTTTACATGGCTCCGCATAATCTGCAAAAGCAAAACCCTGCCGCCTATCTCATAAAAAAGCGCGGCAGGGGATGTTCAAAACCTGAACTTAAGTCTAAAAGGCAAGTGATAACGTATCCGTCAGCGTTTAGATCGCCCTAAAGAACAGCATGACTCCCAGGGTGATAATCCCTAACACGAGTATGATTGGCAGGAAAACGCGAAAAGCGGCGATAGCCATGGCTAAAACATCGCCTTTTTCCATATCCAGTGCTTCTCCCTGGAGTTCCGGCGTTTTCTTATACTGCGACAAATCGTTTATTCTGTGAAAAAAACTCATTTTATTCCTTTCGCTTATTCAGCAGGGGATAATGGCATGCCACATAATGCTGAGGCTTTAACTCCCGCCATTCAGGCACTTCAACCTTGCATTTCTCCTTGGCATAGCGGCAGCGGGTGTGAAATTTGCAGCCGGAAGGAGGCCGGATGGGACTGGGAATATCCCCTTCGATCAGCTGCAGCTCTTTCTTTGATGATTCCTCGGTTGTCGGGATCGCTTCCAACAGCGCCTCCGTATAGGGATGC
>DAISYX010000041.1:0-11239 GCA_036825095.1 Clostridia bacterium
CAGGGTTCCAGGATTTCATCTCGGCTTGGTAAATCAGGGCTTCTGTTGGGGGCGTGAGCGCTTCCATAGACCCGTCCCGCAGCAGCACATTATCACTAAGAGGAGTAGCTGCTGTTTCACAGAGAACAGGGACAGCCACGATAGCTGCAAGAAGAATGACAGAAAGAATGCCTCCAGTAAGCTTAGTCACATAGTGTTTCATGGCTGGCCGCGTCCTCCGTGTCGTTTGCGTTGTGAAGCGGGGAGAATTCCCTTCTGAACATGACTTTCCTGTGACACATGCATGAAGGTGTAATCATCATCGCTTGAGATTGCAGGAAGCAAAAGGGATGGCTATTCGCGCTCTACTGCTACATTGTAACACATGTTTCACGGAATCAGGCGATGAACACCCAAAGTCGCCCTGCTTGTTATCCTCTGATGCATACGGGATAATGCACCCGAAGGGCAGAAGGGATGCCAACATAAGGCTTAAGCGCAGGTTGGCCAAGCGGCCTGGAGCGCCTGCATGGGCGCTGACAAGGGCATTTGGGGGCAGGCCTTGTTAGGCATTAATCCTCCTCCCCTGCCGCGCTTTTTATTCCGCTGAAGTTGGACAAACCTTGCATTTTTGCCCAACTGAGACTACAATGTTTTTAAACCAGCCAGCATGACATTATCAGCGATGGAGGGATCACATGGCCAAAGACTACGTGCTCATGAGCGACAGCGACAGCGATCTGCCCTACGATATTGCGCGGGAGAAGAACATCCCCATCGTCAAGATGCCCTATACCTTAGACGAGCAGGAGTATCTGGATGACAACGGCGAGAGCGGCATGGAGAAAAAGCTTTTTGAGCGCATGCGCGCCGGCTCCAAGCCCTTCACCTCTCTGCTGCCCACCCCCGTTTACATCGACTATTTCGAGCCAATCCTAAAGGAAAAGGACCTGTTGTTCCTGGCCTTTTCCTCCCAGATGTCCGCCACCTTCCAGAATGTGCTGGAGGCGCAGAAGGAACTTCAGGAGAAATACCCCCACCGCAGGTTTGTGGTGGTGGACACCATGTCCATCTCCGTGCCCCAGGCGCTTTTGGTGCTGGAGGCGCACAAGCTTTATGCAGCGGGCGCCCCTCTTGAAGAGGTGGCGCAGTGGGTGGAGGCCAACCGCCTCAAGGCCCATGCCTGGTTCACCGTGGGGGATCTGGTGTATTTGCGCCGGGGCGGGCGGATCTCCTCCACCAGCGCTGTGGTGGGCACCATGCTTGATATCAAGCCCATCCTCACCCTCACCAAGGCGGGCAAGCTGGAGGCCTACGCCAAGGTGCAGGGCCGCAAAAAGGCCATGAAGGCCCTGGTGGAAAAGGCGGCGGAGCACATCCAAAACCCGGAGGAGCAATCCGTGGTGATTTTGCACGGGGACATTCAGGACGAGGCGGAGATCCTTAAAACCCAGCTGAAAAACCGCATCCCGGGCATCAGGGACATCAAGGTGCAGCTGATCGGCCCTGTCATCGGCGCCCACGCGGGGCCGGGGACGCTGGCAGTCTGTTTCATGGGCAAAGAGCGGCCCGTCTGATCCCGGTGGACAATAACCGGCAGAAGACCATCCTGATCATCCAAGATATTTCCTGCGTGGGGCGCTGCTCCATGCAGGTTGTTTTGCCTGTGCTGAGCGCCGCGGGCCTCTCCTGCGCCATGCTGCCCACGGCGCTGTTCAGCACCCATACGGGGGGCTTTGGCCAGGTGCACAGGCGGGATTTGCTGGAGGATATGAGGGGCATTCTGGCGCACTGGCAGCGCCTGGGCCTGCGCTTTGACGCGGTGTACACCGGCTATTTAGGCGCGGTTAAGCAGGCGGAAGTGGTGCTGGCCTCCCTGGGGCAGCTGATGGCCCCCGGGGCCAGGCTGTATGTGGATCCCGTGATGGCGGACCATGGAAAGCCCTACGCCTTCTGCGGGGAGGAGATGGTGGCGGGGCTTAGGCTGCTGTGCCAACAGGCGGACTTGATCTTCCCCAACCGCACCGAGGCTGCCCTGCTCCTGGGCCAGCCCATCACGCCGGGCCTGGAGCCCCCGGTGCCGGAGGCATCCGCGATTGCCTCCCTGGGCGCGCTTGAGGCGGTGGTCACCGGGGTAAGCACACATACAGGGCAGATCGGCGTTACCGCCTTTTTCCGGGATCGGCCTGCCCGCACGCTTTTGCACCGGCGCTATCCGGGCCGCTACCCCGGCACCGGGGACCTGCTGGCATCAGTGGTCATCGCGGGCCTGATGCGGGGGCAGCCGCTGGAGGGGGCCTGCGCTTTGGCGCTGGACTTTATTGACACCGCCTTTTTGGCCGCCCAGCGCCATCCGCTGCCCGCCCGCTTTGGCCTGCCTTTTGAGGCGGCGCTGCCCGGATTGATCAAAGCCCTGGAGAAGGGAGAGGTGAGATGAGCCTTTGGGACGGAAAAGACCAGGCCAACGCTGAGCTGCTTAAGGCGGCCCAGGGGCCGCTGCCGGAGAGCAGCGGGCTGGTGCTTTTGCCCATCCTCACCCAAAAGGACGGGGTCTTTTTGTTAAAGCTGAAAACCGGGCAGAACAAATTGTACACCCTGCGCAATATTCCGGCCTTTCTGGCGGCGGTGCAGTCCGGCCAAAGCCTCTCCCTGGGCAAGCAGTTCACCTATTCCCCGGCCTGGATGCGCTATCCGGCGGATGCCCAGGCCCTGATCACCCTGCTTTCCGCCTTTGTGCTGGGGCCCCAGGAGGGCAGCCGCCCGGCCGCCACCAACGCTATCCCCCTCTCGGACGCCCTATTGCGCCTGGTGCTTGAAAAACTGGCGGACCTGGAGTTCCAGGTGGAAACGGAAGAGGGCAGCTACAAGCAGGCGGGCATCCGGGAGGGCAGCCTTCCGCTGCTGTTCAGCCTGGGCTATGACATCAGGGGCGCGGTGCTGACCGGCATCTGGCAGGGGGACTGCCGGCCCCTGACGGAGGATGGCAGCTTTGCTCTGGTGGATGGGCGGGTGCTGGCCCAGCCCCGGGCGGACCGGGCCCTGGTGGAGGCCCTGATCAAGCGCGCCCATGAGCCCCGCTTCACCTATCGCTTCAGCCGGGAGGAGACGGAGCGGGTGTTCTCGGAGCTCCTGCCCGCCCTTCAGCGCCGCTACGCCCTGACGGTGGAGGAGGAGATGAGCCGCCGGCTGCTGAAGTTCCCTCTAAAGGCGGCGGTCTACCTGGACAGGGCGGGGGAGGAAGTGCAGGCGCGGGTGGTGTTTGGCTATGGGGACTACGCGGTGGATCCCTTTGAGCGCTCGGCCGAGATTCCGCTCTACCTCTTCCGGGATGCCCAGGGGGAGCGGGAGGTGATGGACCTGCTGGCCCAAAGCGGCTTTCGGGTGCGCAAGGGGCAGGTCTATCTGGCGGACGAGGGGCTGATTTTTGATTTTCTCATGACCGGGGTGAAGCAGCTGCACCA
This sequence comes from Clostridia bacterium, assembly GCA_036825095.1. Taxonomy (GTDB): domain Bacteria; phylum Bacillota; class Clostridia; order Christensenellales; family Aristaeellaceae; genus UBA6115. Next base: position 3,441 of record DAISYX010000041.1, read on the forward strand.
GGTAGCCCGGGTGTACCTAAGCCAGGGATTCAGGCAGCTGACCCCCCGGGCGCCCGCGTTTTCCGGGCATCTGGGCATCAAGGCGGGCAAATTGCAGCTGAACCTCAGCGATGAGGGGCGCCCGGTGGAGGAGCTGTTGCCCCTGATGCAGGCCCTTAGTCAGCGCAAGCCCTATTTCCGCTACCGGGACGGCACCTTCATCACCCTGTCCGATGCGGAAAACTGGCGGGAGCTGGCCCAGGCCTGGCAGGAGCGCAACATTCAGGCGCCTGACACCCGGGAGCTTCATGCCATGCACGCCCACTATATGGCCGCCCTGGCCCAGAAGGACAATCTGTCTGTCTCTGTTGATGAGGGCGTCAAAATGGCGGTGGACATGAACCCGGAGGAGCTGGAAAGCCCGGTCAAGGGGCTGTATGACTACCAGCTGCGGGGCTTCCGCTGGATTTGCAGCCTGCATCTTCTGGGCATGGGCGGCATTTTAGCCGATGAGATGGGCCTGGGCAAAACCGCCCAGATGATCGCCGCCATCCTGCACTTTAAAGAGGCGGACCCCCTGCGCCTGCCCAGCCTGATCGTGGCGCCCACCACCCTGATGCACAACTGGCTTTCTGAAATACGCCGCTTTGCGCCGGGCCTTAAGGCCCAGGTGCTCACCGGGGGCAAGGCCTTAAGGGAGCGCCGGCTGCGGGCCATCGCCCAGGGGGAGGAAGAGGCGCCGGATGTGCTGATCACCAGCTATCCCCTTTTGCGCCAGGACATCGCCAGGCTGACGGGCATCCGTTTCCGCTTTGCCGTGCTGGATGAGGCCCAGCACATTAAAAACGTGGCCAGCCTTACCGCCAGGGCCGCCAAGCGCCTGGACGCCATGACCCGCCTGGCCTTGACCGGCACCCCCATGGAGAACAACGTCAGCGAGCTGTGGAGCCTGTTTGATTATTGCCTGCCGGGCTATCTGCCCCCTTTGAGGCAGTTTCTCCAGCGCTATGAGGAGGGCCACAACGCCCAGGATCTGCGCCTGCGCATCCGCCCTTTCCTGATGCGGCGCCTGAAGAAGGACGTGATGGCGGAGCTGCCCGAAAAGATGGAAGCCACCCTGTACGCCCGGATGTACCCGGAGCAGCGCCGGGTGTATGACGCGGCGCTTTTGCAAAGCCGCGCCAAGGTGCATGAGCTGCTGGCGGAAAAGGGGCTTTCCAGCAGCCGGATTGAGGTGCTGGCCGCCATCACCCTGCTGCGCCAGATCTGCTGCCATCCAAGGCTGGCCCTTTCGGACTACCGGGGGGAGTCCGCCAAGGTGGACCTGTTGATGGACGTGCTGCCGGAGACCCTGGCCAACGGCCACCGGGCGCTGATTTTCTCTCAGTTCACCTCTTTCCTAAAGATCGTGCGGGAGCGCCTGGGGGAGGCCGGCATCCCCAACCTCTATCTGGATGGGGAAACCCCGGCGGCGGAACGCCTGGAACTGGCGGAGCGCTTCAACCAGGGGGCGGCGCCCGTGTTTTTGGTGTCCTTAAAGGCGGGGGGCACGGGGCTTAACCTGACCGGAGCGGACACCGTCATCCACCTGGACCCCTGGTGGAACCCCACCGCGGAGGAGCAGGCCAACGACCGGGCCCACCGCCTGGGGCAGGAGAAAACCGTGCAGATCATTCACCTGATCAGCCCGGATTCCATTGAGGAGGCGGTGGTGGCCATGGGGGTCAGAAAACGCCGCCTCTTTGACCGGCTGATCACCCCCGGGGAAACCCTGCCTCAGCGCCTCACCCAGGAGGAGGTGCTCCAGCTGTTTGAGACCCGGGTGACGCCGGACGCTGTTTGACGCGATTCTTATGGTTTGTTATACTGCGCCATATTAACCAAGGCGGCTGAATTTGCCGCAGATGGGGAGGGAATTATGTCATTTTGGATTGTGACCGACGTTGGTTCCGATATGTCCATGGATTTTTATAAACGCTATGAAAAACTGAAGGTTCTGCCCATGATGTTCCGCATGGACGGGCAGGAGAAGCCCTACAACGTGGAGGATGAGCCGCTCCTTGGCAGCTTTTACCGCAAACTGCGGGAGGGGCACCAGGCCTCCACCGCCGCGGTGCCGGTGGATGACGCTGTCAAGGTCTTTGAGGATATCGTCAAAGAAGGGGAGCCGCTTATCTACATCACCCTGTCCAGCGGCCTTTCAGCTTCCATCCAGTCGGGGGAGCTGGCGGCCAAGATGCTGCTGGAGAAGTACCCCAAGGCGAGGATCAGCGTGGTGGATTCCCTGCTGGCCTCCGGCGGGCAGCTGCTGATGGTGTATTACGCGCTGAAGCTCAGGGAGGAGGGCAAGGGCTTTGACGAGGTGGTCAAGTGGCTCACGGACAACCGCCAGCGCTTCAACGCCTGGTTTACCGTGGACGACCTGAACCATCTCTTCAGGGGCGGGCGGGTCAGCCGCAGTTCCGCCCTGATTGGCAGCATGCTGCGCATCAAGCCCGTGATGCACATGAACCATGAGGGGAAGCTGATCCCCCTGTCCAAAACCCAGGGCCGCAAGCGCTCCCTAAAGGAGCTGGCGGAAAAGGTGATTGAGCTGGCCAACCCCCAGGAGGGGCAGCCCATCTTCTTCTCCCACGGCGACTGTGAGGAGGATATCCGTTACCTGGCCGACCTGGTGCAAAAAGGCCTGCCCAAGAACGCGGGCTTTGAGTTTATCACCCTGGGCACCATCATCGGCGCCCACGCCGGGCCCGGAACTGTGGCGGTTTTCTTCCTGGCAGACCATCGATAAGCGATTCTCTTGGCCTACTTAAGAACCCAGGGCATTGTGCTGGCCCGCACGGACTACCGGGAGAACGACCGGATGATCACCCTGCTCTCCCCGGATTTCGGGCGGATGGAAGCCCTTTGCCGCGGCTGCCGCAAGCCCAAAAGCCCGCTGATGACAGCGGGCGAATTGTTTTGTATAGGGGAGTATGTGCTCTACGCCCAAGGCCCGCGCCAAGTGGTGACCGCCTGCACGGTGATCGAGTCCTTTTATCCCTTAAGGCTTGATTACCCCCGGCTGTCCTATGGCGCCATGATGCTCTCTGCCTCTATGAAACTGGCCCAGCCGGAGGCGCCGGCCGGGCATCTTTTTATCCTGCTGGCCCGCTCCTTGAAGCGCCTGGCCTATCAGCAGACCCCTGCTGATCAGATCGGCGCCGCCTTCCTTTTGCACCTGGCCGCCATCGGTGGCTTTAAGCCGCGGCTCAACCACTGCGTGCGCTGCGGCAAGCGGATGGGGGAGGGGGAGGGCGGCTTCCTCCTGCCCCGGGAGGGCGGCATCTGCTGCATGGCTTGCTGCGCCGGTCAGCCGCGAAGCCTTGTCATCAGCGCTCCCGCCTTTCACTGGCTGCGCCAGGTGCTCTCCCGGGGGATTGACAAAACAGAAGGCGCGCCGGAGGAAATCCCCTACACGCGCCTGGCGGAATACGTAAGTTTTCAGATGGAGGAGCCGCTGCTCCCTGTGACTGAGGAATAAGCCAGCAATTAATAAATGCGCAGCTGGGCCGGGCAGCGCTCCGCCAGGAGGAAGTCCTTGTAGCCCCGGCGCATGGTGAAGGCGTAGGCCATCTCCGGCCGGCCGTTTTTGCGCAGGGTGCGGTAGCGGCTGAATTTGTAGGCGCCCTGGCGGGTGAACAGGGGGAAATCCCGGGCGATCAGCTCCGCAAACAGCCGGGTCATGGCGTCGTTGCGCTTGCTGTTGCCGTTTTGCTTGAAGGAAAAGGTGAGCAGGGTGTGGGCCGGGCAGACGGAAACCACGGTCACCCCCGTGGCTTCGATGCGGATCTGGTCGATGTCATAACGGCTTAAGGCCGTCAGTTTCCCGTAGAGCTCCGCGTACAGCGGGCTTTCCCGCAGGAGGTACAGCCGCTGCGCCTCTTCCCGCGCGGCCACGCCGCCATACATCAACATGATGGCTGCAGACAACACACAAACCATGCATCCCGCAATAGCCAAAGAATCCACGGCTATCCCCGCCTCTCGATACAATATGTAGTGGAGTATAACAGATAAAAACACAAGGTTCAAGGGTTTTTCAATATTTAGTTCAAAAATTTGCAGCCAAAGAAATAATGCCCGTTTTATCCACAGAAGCCTGTGGATAAACCATGCCCTCTGAAACTGTTTGACATAGGGGATATGAGGGGTATAATCAAACGAAACGAGAACAAATTGTTTTACGTCGGAATCAAATATTTTTAGGAGGAACTTATGAAACGACTGACAACCCTGCTGCTGGCCATGGCGCTGCTCCTGGCCTTCTCCCTGCCGGCCCTGGCGCAGACCACCGTGACCTTTGCCCTCTGGGATGAGACCCAGAAGCCGGTGTTTGACGAGATCATCGCGAAATTCCAGGAAGAGAACCCGGAGATCACCGTGGAGGTGCAGCTGACCCCCTGGAGCCAGTACTGGACGAAGCTGGATGCCGCCATGGGCGCGGAAACCGCGGCGGATGTGTTCTGGATGAACACCTACCTGCCCAAATACGCCGCCGCCCAGGTGCTGGAGCCCCTGGACGCCTATATCCAGGCGGACGGGCTGGACATGGACGCCTATGTGGCCGTGGTGCGGGACGCCTATGTGATTGACGGCGCCACCTATGCCCTGCCCAAGGGCATGGACACCGTTCAGGTCTTCTTCAACAAGGCGATTTTTGACAAGCATCAGGTGGCCTATCCCCAGGAAGGCTGGACCTGGGAGGACATGGTGGCCCTGGCGACGGAATTAAAGGACAAGATCGCCCAGGCTGACAGCGGGGAATACCCCATCGTGATGGAGCTGGACCCCCAGCCCTCCTACTTCAACTTCATCCCCCAGGCGGGCGGCTTTATCATCAGCGAGGACCAAAGCCAGGCGGGCTTTGACCAGCCCGGCACGGCGGAAGCCTACAAAAAGGTGTTAAAACTGATGGAGGACGGCGTGATGCCGGACTACAAGGTGCTTTCCGACACCAAGGGCACGGACCTCTTCCTCTCACAGAAGGCGGCCATCCTGTTCATGGGCTCCTGGAAGGCGATGCTGCTGGACGAGGCCTCCTTTGCACAGCAGATCGGCCTGATCCCCATGCCTGGAGGCCGGCAATGTGTCCGTGCTGGGCGGCCTGGGCTTTGCCATGAACGCCAAGGCCAGGGATAAGGATGCTTCCTGGAAGCTGATCAAGTACCTGGCGGGCGAGGAGTCCAACCGGATGCAGGCGGAGGGCAAGATCGACATGCCCGCCCTCATCAGCGCCCAGCAGTACTACGCCCCCAACTTCAAGCACCTGGACGCCAGCGTGTTTTTCAAGGTGGCGGAGACGGGCTACTTCTTCCCCACCAGCCAGAAGGTGGCCGAGTGGCTGCCTGTGGTGATGGATGTGTCCAGCCAGATTCTCTCAGGCGCCCTAAGCCCTGAGGACGGCACCCGGATGATTCAGGAGCAGATGCAGCCGATTCTTGATTCCGAGCAATAAAACATAAACCCTGACCACCCCGGGAGGGCTTAAACAGCCCTCCCGGTATTCTACAATCCAAGAAGGAAAAAGCATGAAGCGCATCAAAACGCCAAACCAGCTTAAGCGCGGGGAGGCCCTGGCCGGCTACGGGATGATCGCCCCCCTGTTTATCGGGCTTGCGGTCTTCTATATTTTTGCCTTTGGCCAGAACATCTATGACAGCCTCACCAATAAATCAAGCTTTGGCGTGCCCGCCTTTGTGGGCCTGGCCAACTATGTCAAGCTCTTAAACGCGCCCTATTTCTATCAGGCCCTGGTCAACACCCTGATGTATGTGGCGATCTGCGTGCCCCTGGTGGTGGTGTTCTCCGTGCTGACGGCGGCACTGCTCAATGGGGGCGTGCGGGGCACGGGGCTTTACCGCACGCTGGTTTTTTTGCCCGCAGTCACGCTGCCGGCGGCCATCGCGCTGATGTGGAAGTGGCTGATGAACTATGAGTTTGGCCTGATCAACGCGGCCTTAAGGGCCCTGGGCCTTGATGCGGTGGCCTGGCTTAGCGACCCGGCGGTGGTGCTTTACGCGGTGTCCATCGTGTTTGTCTGGGGGGGCGTGTCCTATCAGGTGATCGTGCTGCTGGCAGGGCTTCAGGGCATCTCCCGCAGCTATTATGAGGCGGCCCGCATGGACGGGGCCAGCGCCATCCAGCAGTTTTTCCACATCACCCTGCCGCTGCTCTCCCCCTCCATCTTTTTTGTGATGGTCACCTCCATCATCAACGTGTTCCAGATTTTTGACATCATTTACCTGATTATCCCGCAATACGCCAGCGGCACGGCGGCCTCCCGCTCCCTGGCCACCTATTTCTTTGAGGAGGCCTTTGTCAAATTCCAGAAGGGCTATGGGGCGGCCATCGCGGTGGCCATGTTCCTGCTGATTTTGGTGGTGACCCTGATCCAGCTGCGCTTTCAGAAAAAGTGGGTGCATTATGACGAGTAAAGCGATGACCATACGCTCCGGGCGCCGCTGGCCGGTGCATCTGGCACTGATTGTGATCTCCTTTGTCACCATCGCGCCCTTTGTGTGGATGCTGCTCACCTCCTTTAAAACCTTTGAGGAGAGCGTGCGCATGCCCCCGGCCATCCTGCCTGAGGCCTGGGAGCTGACCAACTACCGGATTGTGATGGACAAGTTCCCCTTCCATATGTTTTATTGGAACACCTTTGCCATGATGGGGATGACGGTTATAGGGCAGCTGATCATTTGCTCCATGGCGGGCTATGCCTTTGCCCGGCTTGATTTTCCGGCCAAGGAGTTTCTCTTCACCCTGTGCCTGGCGCTTTTGATGGTGCCGGGGCAGATTTTCCTGGTGCCCCATTATGACATCATGGTGCGCCTGCGGCTTAACGATACCGTGACGGCCCTGTGGCTGCCCAAGGTGTTCAGCGCCTTTGGCACCTTTATGCTGCGTCAGTTTTTCCAGGGACTGCCCCGCAGCCTGGACGAGGCGGCGAAGATAGACGGCAGCGGCTATTTTGGCATCTACGCCCGGATTTTGCTGCCGCTGGTGAAGCCAGCGCTGCTCTCCCTGGCCATCCTTACGGCCCTGGCGGCGTTTAAGGATTTGATGTGGCCCCTGATTGTCAACAACGCCATGGACAAGATGACGCTGTCCGCGGGCCTGGCCATGCTGATCGGCGAGCACACCACCATCTACCCCCAGGTGATGGCGGGCAGCGTGCTGGCGGTATGGCCCATGATTCTTTTGTTTTTGTTGTTCCAGAAGCATTTCATCGAGGGCATCGCCCTGACCGGCATTAAGTAGGAGGGATAAGGCATGGTTGATTTGCTGGCCGTCTGCGCCCATCCGGATGACCTGGAGGTCTGCGCGGGGGGCATTTTCATCAAGGCGAAGCGGGAGGGGCTGAAGACCGGGCTGATCATCCTGACCGACGGGGCCGCCAGCGGGCGCGCCGAAGCTTCAGCCCGGCGGCTGGAGGCAAAAGAGGGGGCCCGGCGCCTGGGGCTGGACTTTTTTGTCCATCTGGATTTTCCGGACGCGGCCCTGGCCTTTGATCAAGAGGCGGTGCAGGCGCTGATCCCCCATTTAAGGCAGGCCGCCCCCCGGCTTATCTTTACCCTGCACCCGGCGGATTACCACCCGGACCATGTGGCGGTCAGCCAGATCACCCAGGCGGCGGCCTTTGCGGCGGGGCTGCCCCAATATTCAAGCAACGGCAGCGATTGGCACTATGACGCCATTCTTTATTTCAGCGCGGATGCCCGCACCAATCCCGGGCGTCCGGCGCTTTTGTTTGACGTAAGCGACGTCATCCAGGAAAA
>DAISYX010000041.1:11339-12605 GCA_036825095.1 Clostridia bacterium
CAAGGTGGCCGAGGGGATGTAGTCGATGATGTTGGACTTGATGGCGCTGTTTTTGCTTGAGCGCAGGTTCAGGCTGCGGCCCGGCTGGGTGGTCACAATGGCCTTGGTAGGATCCCCCGGGGTGACGGTGGGCTGGGGCAGCGGCACGGTGGAGGGAAAGGAAAGAAAGGCGGTCATGGCATAGCCGGTGCGGCCGTTGTAGCGCACCTTGGTCCAGGTGCCGCCCTTTTCCAGCACCGTGATGACAGCGCCCCTTGGCATCATGGTGATGATGTTGGATTTATCGCGGCTGGAAGGGCTGGAGCGCAGGTAGAGGATGCGGTTTCGCTGGGTGGCGACGGTGGCGGTCTTGTCCTGGGCGGGGGCGGGCTCATAGGGCTTGGCGCCGCTTGAATACAGCTTGCTGAGGGTCAGGTGCCCGGCCACGCCGTCCACCCCCAGGCTGTTTACCCGCTGGAAGTCGGATACCGCCCGCTGGGTGGCGGGGCCGTAGCTGCCGTCAACCTTGATGATATAGCCCAGGTTCACCAGGGCCTGCTGCATCAGCCGCACGCTGTCCCCTTGGTCGCCCCTGCGCAGGGTGGCGTAGGCGGCCTGGGCAGCGGGGCTGATGGCACATAAAAGCATCAGGCACAGCAAAGCTGAGAGGATGCGTGTTCTGTTGGTGCTGCTCATGTGGTCTGCCTCCTTCATCAATTGGGATAAAAAAGAGCCTGTACCTATATAGACGTTTCAAAAGCGCGTTTTGTTTCATCGTCAAAGAATAAATTAAAAGGGGCTGCCGCTTAAAGTGGCAACCCCTTCCGGAAACGCTGTCGCGTTTTTGACGGGTCTTAGTACATGCCGCCCATGCCGCCGCCGCCAGCCGGAGCGGGGGGTTCGGGGGCCGGGATATCGGTCACCAGGGACTCGGTGGTGAGCACCATGGCCGCGATGGAGGCCGCGTTCTGCAAAGCGCTCCGGGCCACCTTGGTGGGGTCGATGATGCCCCGGTCGATCATGTCGGTATAGTCGTCCTTCTGCACGTCATATCCGTAGCCGGCCTTGCCGCTGCGGTGGATGCCGTCGATGACCACGGAGCCGTCCACGCCGCCGTTCTGGGCGATCTGGCGGATGGGCTCCTCAATGCTGCGCAGGATGATGGACACGCCGGTTCTCTCGTCCCCGGTCATGGTGTCAAGCAGCTCTTTCACCTTGCCGGAGGCGTTGTACAGGGCCACGCCGCCGCCGGGCACGATGCCCTCTTCCACGGCTGCGCGGGTGGCG
>DAISYX010000042.1:0-12569 GCA_036825095.1 Clostridia bacterium
CCCAAAACGGCCAGACGTTTATGACCCAGCTGATCAATGACGACCGGGTCTTCTCTCTGGTGGGTAACCTGGGCACCTGGGTGCTGGTGGCCTCCCAGAACGACATCGTGGAAGCCGGCATCCCTTCCATCTACTGGGGCACCGGCGCCGCCACCCAGATGTATCTGAAAGCGGAAGGCAACGAGCGCTACACCTTCCCGGTGCAGCCCATCTACGTTACCGAAGGCCGCATCATGCTGCTGCGTGCCCTGAACCTGCCCAGCATCAAGGACTCCGGCGTTGAATCTGTCAAAAAAGTGGGCGTCATCTACTCCGCTGACGACTCCGGCACCAACATCTACCAGGGCGCTGAGCTTCAGTACAACATGATCACCGGCGACAAGCCCGAGATCGTGTACCAGATGGCCAACACCCAGTCCACCGACGAGCTGGCCACCGCAGTTGCCGCCATGGAAGGCAGCGATGTGGTCATCATCGGCGGCCTGCAGTCCGTCTATCCCCCCATCTACACCGCCATGCAGCAGAACCCCAAGACCCGCGGCATCCCGGTCATCGTGTCTTATGTGAACGTGGCTGAGACCTATGTGCCCAAGGAGTATGCCAATGAAGCCGACACCAGCGACATCTATGGCGGCGCCTGGGTCATCATCGATCCCGCTGCCCAGACCGATGAGCAGAAGGCCGAGCTGGAGTTGTACGCCCAGATCGTGGCCTGGGGACTGGAGAAGGGCTACATCAACGAGGAACTGGCCACCGTGCTCATGGGCGGCGGCGCTGCCTACGGCATGAGCTCCTACATCGCTCTAAACGTGTTCATGACCGGCCTCAACCGTCTGGCCGACAAGGAGATTACCCGGGCCGCCCTGCTTGAAGCTATGGAATCCGCCCCCATCCATGTGCCGATTTCAAGCGGTGTGGACTACGCCGACGGTTCCCGCATCGGGCTGAACGCCATGGCATTTGCCAAGTATGACAAGAACTGGACGGACATCAACCAAGCCTTCATCACAGTGGACAACATGCGCTCCATCGAAGATCTTCTGGGCGAGTAATCGTCCCAGCCCTTGCGGGGCAGGGGTATTTGACCCCTGCCCCATGTTTTATTATGATAGCCCGCGAGGCCACCACATTTGAAAGGACACAACATGAACTACAAAGACAAGCTCATCACCGTCCAGCAGGCGGTGGACATGGTCAAGTCTGAGGACTACATCGTCACCGGCCTTGGCAGCTCCACAGCGGGGGCTTTTTTTGGCCACCTGCATACCGCTGCTGATCGCCTGCGGGATGTCACCATCTCCACCTGCCTGCCCATGGGGGATTACCCCTGCTTTAACGACCCCCAGTACCGCCATGCCTTCCTGCATGACAGCTGGTTTTACAACCCCGCCACCCGCCGGGCCCACAAAAACGGCAACACATCCTTTGTGCCCAACTGCCTGCATTTCGCGGCCACCAAGCGCCTGGAACACCGCAAGCCCAACATCTTTGTGGGCGTGGCGGCCATGCCGGACGCCCACGGCAACATCAGCCTCTCCTGCTCCAACACCTATGAGATGCAGATGATCGCCGCCGCAGACCTGGTGATCCTTGAGATCAACCCCAACTATCCCCGCACCTTTGGCGATGCCTTTGTGCGCCTGGATGAGGTGGATTATCTGATCGAGACGGATTATCCGGTGCCGGCGCTGCCGGACATTGAGCCGGGCGAAAAAGACCGGATCATCGGCTCCCTGGTGGCGCCCTACATCAAGGACGGGGACTGTTTGCAGCTGGGCATCGGCGGCATGCCCAACGCCATTGCGGACACCCTCTTTGACAAGAAGGACCTGGGCATCCACACCGAGATGCTCACCACCAACATGATGAAGCTGGCCCAGGCCGGAGTCATCACGGGGCGCAAAAAGCAGATCCAGAACGGCAAGATGGTCTGCACCTTTATCATGGGCTCAAAGGAGCTTTACGAGTTTGCCCACGACAACCCTTCTGTTGAGGTGCTGGCCGGCTCCTACACCAATGACCCCTACGTCATCGCCCAGAACGACAACATGGTGTCCATCAACTCCACCATCGAGATCGACCTGACCGGCCAGTGCGCCAGCGAGTCCATCGGCTCCCAGCAGTTCTCCGGCACCGGCGGGCAGACAGACACCGCCACCGGGGCGCAGAATTCCAAAAACGGCCGCAGCTTTATCTGCCTTTATTCCACCACCATGGCCAAGAACCCCCAGACCGGGGAACGGGAGGAGATCTCCAAAATCGTGCCCCAGCTAAAGCCGGGCGCCGCCGTGTCCCTCTCCCGAAACGACGTGGACTATGTGGTCACGGAATATGGCGTGGTGCGCCTGCGGGGCACCAACATCAGGGAGCGGGTGGCGCTTTTGATCTCCATCGCCCATCCCAAGTTCCGGGAGGAGCTGCGCCGGCAGGCCTATGAGATCGGGCTTGTGTACGACCGATGAGCACCTTCGTTTTTGAAGGCAAGTCCGTCTACTACGAGATCGTGGGCACGGGCCGGCCGCTGCTGATGCTAAACGGCATCATGATGTCCACCAAGTCCTGGGCCCCCTTCCTTGCGGCCATCACCAAATCGGGCAGCCAGCCCCTTTTGGTGGACCTGTTGGACCAGGGCCAGTCCGACCCCATGGGCCGGGACTTCCCCATGGCGCTTCAGGCCCGGATGCTGGAAGCCTTGCTTCATCACCTGGGCCTTGAGGAGGTGGACGTCTTTGGCACCAGCTACGGCGGCGAGGTGGCGCTGAACCTGGCGGCCAGACGGCCTGATCTGATCGGCCGCATGGTGCTGGCCAACACCGTGGCCCGCACCAACGCCTGGCTGAAGGAGATCGGCGAGGGCTGGATTCTGGCGGGGAACAACCCCCGGGCCTACTACGCCACCACCATCCCTGTCATCTACAGCCCCGCCTTTTATGACCGCCGGGCCCAGTGGATGGATCAGCGCAAAACCCTGCTCACCAACACCGCCTTTGCCAGCCACGACTTCCAGGCCCGCATGGCCAGGCTCACCCGCTCCGCGGAGTCCCATGACGTCACTGAGCAGCTGCCCCGTATCACCTGCCCGGTGCTGCTCCTCTCCTCCCAGCAGGATCACATCACCCCGCCGGAGGAGCAGACCTTCCTGTATGAGCGCCTTCCCAACGCGGAGCTGGTGGTTCTTCCCAAAACGGGGCACGCCTCTTTCTACGAGCGGCCGGACCTGTTTACGGCCCTCCTCACCGGCTTTATCAGCCACCGGGAGCAGATTCAGCTTCCCTGAAAGGAGCGAACATGCTGTACTCCTACAAGGGCAGGAATATCCACTATCAGGAAAAAGGCCAGGGGCATCCCCTCCTGCTGTTAAACGGCATCATGATGTCCACGGAGTCCTGGGCGCCCTTTGTGCCCGCCTTTTCCCGCCACCACCGGGTGATCCTTTTAGACCTGATGGATCAGGGAAAAAGCGCCGCCTTTCCCCCGGGCTACGGCATCCAGGAGCAGGCGGAGATGCTCAAGGCCTTTTTGTGGCATCTGGAGATCGACCGGGTTTCCGTGCTGGGCACCTCGTATGGCGGGGCGCTGGCCCTGCAGCTGGCCTGTGACGCGCCCCAGCTGGTGGACCGGCTGCTGCTGGCCGCCACCCGGGCCTGGACAGACCCTCTGTTTCGGGACATGTGCGAATCCTGGCTGCATGGCACCGCCAGCGCCCAGGCCTTTTACACCAGCACCATTCCTCTCTTTTACGGGGCCACCTTCCAGCAAAACCAGCGGGAGTGGATGGAAAAGCGCCGGAAGACCCTGGAGGCCACGGTCTTTTCAAACCCCGATTTTTTAGACCGCATGCGGCGCCTGGTGCGCTCCATCATGGATTTTGACCTGCGGGACCGGCTGCCCGCCATCACCTGCCCCACCCTGATCTTAGCGCCGGAGGAGGATTTGGTGATGATGCCCTGGGAGCAAAAGCGCATCCTGAAAGGCATCCCCCAGGCGGAGATGATCAGCCTGCCCGGCACCGGGCATGTGCTGTTTTTAGAGCGGCCGGAGCTGTTCGTCTCCCTGGCCATGGGCTGGTTTGACTACCGGGAGGCCCTGGGCCTCCTTGACAGCCCGGCCCCGATGGACGAAAATGATTTAGTCACCCAATAATGACATGAAAAGGAAGGCGCGATGAGCACCACCAGCCCCAAAACGGCCCGAGGCCAGACCACCATGAACCGGATCAGCCGCGCGGCGGAGACGGAGTTTGGCCGCAAGGGCTACTACAACACCAGCATCAACGATATCGCCCTCAGGGCCAAGGTGGCCCCGGGGACCATTTATATCTATTTTGAGGACAAGTACAGCCTGTACTGCCACCTGCTTCAGCAGTATGGCCACCAGATCCGCAAGAACATCGCCCTGAAAACCAAGGGGCTGACCGGGCGGATGGAGATCGAGCGGGCGGGGCTTCTGGCCTTTTTGATGCATGTGCGCCGCAAGCCCCACATGTACAACATCATCTGGGAATCCCTTTACATCAACCCCACCCTCTTTGTCAATTACTATGAGACCTTCGCCCAGCGCTACAAAAGCCAGCTGGATGAGTCCCAGGATAAGCTGACGGAGATGGACACCACGGTGATGGCCTATATTCTCATGGGCATCTCCAACTTCATCGGCTTAAAGTACGTCTTTTTTGACAAGGATGCGGACTTGAACAAGGTGGTGGACGAAGTGATGAAGTTCCTGGAGTACGGCATGCTCGGGCGGGATCAATAAACACGCTGAAAAAGGCCGGACCGGGCCTTTTTTGACTTTCTTTACTTTCATTTCCCCCCTATGCTATACTTTGACCATCGACGGAGGAGGTCACGCGGCGGATGCCTGATTACAAACTGGTGATTGACGGCGGTCGGGAGCTGCGCGGTGAAACATGTGTTTCCGGCGGCAAGAACACCTCACTGGCGGTTGTTCCGGCAGCCATTTTGGCCGACGGCCCCTGCATCATTGAGAACCTCCCGGCTATTGAAGATATCCGGGTTTTATATCGTATTCTGAAATATCTGGGCGCCAAGGTGGACTGGCGGCCGGATCAAAAGCAGATGACCATCGACGCCAGCGGGCTTAGCTCCCTGACGGTGCCCTACAGCTTCAGCCAGCGCATGCGCGCCAGCTATTACATGATGGGCGCGCTTTTGGGGCGTTATGGCCGGGCGGAGGTGGGCTACCCCGGGGGGTGCGATCTGGGCAGCCGGCCTATTGATCAGCATTTAAAGGGCTTCCGCGCCCTGGGCGCCAGCATCCGGGATGAAAACGGCATGCTGGTGCTGGAGGGCAGGCTGAAGGGCGCCCATGTCAACTTCGACATGGTCACCGTGGGCGGCACCATCAACGTGATGCTGGCCGCCGCCCGGGCGGAGGGGGACAGCATCCTCACCAACTGCGCCCGGGAGCCCCACATCGTGGACACCGCCAACTTCCTAAACCGCATTGGCGCCCGCATCCGGGGCGCGGGCACGGACACCATCCGCATCCGGGGCACCGGACGGATGAACGGGGGCAACTACACCGTGATCCCGGACCAGATCGAAACCGGCACCCTGATGATCGCCGCCGCCGCCACCCGGGGGGATGTGACGCTCCACGGCTGCATCCCCACCCATATGGAGGCGCTGACGGCCAAACTTTTGGAGATGGGCGTTATGGTCACCAGCCAGGACGACGTCATCACCGTGAACCTGCGCCAGGGCCACCGGGCGATCCGCATCTCCACCCAGGAGTATCCGGGCTTCCCCACCGACCTGCAGCAGCCCATGAGCGCCCTTTTAACCAAGGCGCTGGGCACCAGCGAGGTGATTGAAAATATCTTCGAATCCCGGTTCAAGCACCTGGATGAGATGCGCAAAATGGGCGCCAAGTCCGTCATCAACGGCCGCCTGGCTCATATCGAGGGAGTGCCGGAGTTGCATGGCGCGCCGGTCTGGGCCCCGGACCTAAGGGGGGGCGCTGCCTTGGTAATCGCAGGCCTCATGGCCCAGGGCATCACCGAGGTCTACAACCCCGGCACCATCGCCCGGGGCTACGACCACCTGGAAAGCAAGCTCAACAGCTTAGGGGCCAAGATATCCCGCGCCCCCCTTGAACCGGAGGAAAACGGCAATGCAAACGGCCTTTGAACGCCTGGGCTTAGGCCCGGATGCGGACGAGGCGGCCATCCGCAGCGCCTACCGGCGGCTGGTGAAAACCCACCACCCGGACCGCTTCAGCGACCCGGAGGAGCAGCGGGAGGGCCAGGAGGCGCTGATCTCCATCAACCTGGCCTATGCCCAGTGTTTAAAAACAGTAGAATCCCGGCAGAGCGCCTCCCCGGTGCTGCCGGTGGCCCAGGCGAAGTATTGGGCCAAAAGCCTTTTAGAGCGCCAGCAGTACGGCATGGCGCTGTTTCAGTTGGGCCGCTCAGAGAGCAAGGACGCCCAGTGGCACGCCCTGCAAGGGGAGGCCCTGACGGGGCTTAAGGACTATGTAAGCGCTCATCAGGCCTGGCGCGCCGCGGTGCGCCTGGCGCCGGACAACCTGGACTACCGCAGGCAGGCCCTGGCGGCTGAGATGGCGCTGAAACGCTCCCGCACCCTGCATGGCCGCCTGGCGGGGAAGGCCCGCGCCCTGTTTTCAAAGGGCGGGGGCTAAGCCCGCCGGTGCCTGCCTATCGCCTGATCAGAAGCAAACGCCGCACCCTCTCCCTTGAGATCACCCCGGAGGGCGAGGTGATCGTCCGGGCGCCAAACAGGCTGCCACAGGCTGAAATCCAGCGCTTTGTTAAGGACAAGGCCGGATGGATCGCAAAGCATTTGGCCCGGCCCCGGACAAAGCCCCAGGATACAGGCCCCTTTGAGGAGGCGGCGCTGAAGGCCGCCGCCCGGGCGCTTTTGCCCACCCTGGTTGCCCGCTATGCCCGGCTTTTGCAGGTCACGCCCCGCTATGTGAAGATCACCAGCGCCCAGAAGCGCTTTGGCAGCTGCAACGCAAAGGGCGGCCTGTGTTTTTCCTGGCGGCTGATGCGCTACCCCCTGGGTGCGATTGAATATGTAGCGGCCCATGAGGCGGCGCACTTAAGACAGATGAACCACGGCCCCGGCTTTTATCATTTGCTTGAGGGCATCATGCCTGATTACAGGGCGCGGGCCGCGCTTTTAAAACAAACTCCCAAATAAACGCTGGAGGCCTGCTATGCAGCAATACACCATCCTTGAAAAAACCCCTCTGTCCGGCAGCGCCTGCCGGATGGTGATTTCCGCCCCCCTGGTGGCCCGCAAGGCCCAGGCGGGCCAGTTTATCATCTTAAGGGCCAAGGAGCACTCCGAGCGCATCCCCCTTACCATCCACGACCAGGACCGGGAGAAGGGCACGGTGAGCGTGGTCTATCAGGTGGTGGGCGCGGGCACCATGGAGCTGGACAGCCTGAAGGAAGGCGAGCGCCTGCACGACTTTGTGGGCCCCCTGGGCCGGGAAACCCGGACGGAGGGCCTTAAAAAGGTCTGCGTGGTGGGGGGCGGCGTGGGCTGTGCCATCGCCTTTCCCGTGGCCCGGAAGCTGCACGAGCAGGGGAGCGTGGTGCACAGCATCATCGGCTTTAGGTCCAGGGACCTGGTCTTTATGGAAAAGGATTTTCAGGGCGTCAGCGATCAGCTCTTCGTGATGACGGATGACGGCTCCTATGGCACGCCCGGCCTGGTGACCCAGGCGCTGGAGCGCCTGATCAAGGAAGGCCACCAGTATGACGAGGTGATCGCCATCGGCCCCTTGGTGATGATGAAGTTCGTAAGCCAGCTGACAAAAAAATACGGCGTGAAAACCACCGTATCCATGAACCCCATCATGGTGGACGGCACCGGCATGTGCGGCGGCTGCCGGCTGACGGTGGGCGGCCAGGTGAAGTTCGCCTGTGTGGACGGGCCGGACTTTGACGGCCATCAGGTGGACTTTGACGAGGTGATCAGCCGCAACCGCATCTATGAGGAATTTGAGCAGCGGGAGCGGGAGGAATCCTGCTACCTGTTAAAGCAGGGGGAGGAGTAACATGGCGCGCAACCTGTCCAAAACCAAGGTGCCCATGCCCGCCCAGGACCCCCATGCCCGCAACCGCAACTTTTCCGAGGTGGCCCTTGGCTATACCGAGGAAATGGCCGTGGAGGAGGCCAGGCGCTGCCTGGGCTGCAAACACAGGCCCTGTGTGAAAGGCTGTCCGGTGGCCATAGACATCCCCGGCTTTGTGGAGGAGATCGCCCAGGGGCGCTTTGAAGAGGCCTTCCACATCCTGAACGAAGCCTCCGCCCTGCCGGCGGTCTGCGGGCGGGTCTGCCCCCAGGAAACCCAGTGCGAGCAGCTCTGCGTGCGCGGGCTTAAGGGCGAACCGGTGGCCATCGGCCGCCTGGAGCGCTTCGCCGCGGACTGGCACCGGGCGCACGCCTGCAAGCTGCCGCCTGCCCCCAAGCCCAACGGCCACAAGGTGGCGGTGGTGGGGGCGGGCCCTGGCGGCCTGACGGCAGCCGGGGAACTGGCCCGGCTGGGCTACGCGGTCACGGTGTTTGAGGCGCTGCATCTGCCGGGCGGGGTGCTCAGCTACGGCATCCCCGAGTTCCGCCTGCCCAAGGAGATCGTGATGGCGGAGGTGGATGCCCTGATCAATTTAGGGGTTGAGGTGATGCTCAACACCGTCATCGGCAAAACCCTCACCATTGACGAGCTGCTGGAATACGGCTTTGAGGCCGTGTTCATCGCCTCCGGCGCGGGCCTCCCCCGCTTTATGGGCATCCCGGGGGAATCCTTAAAGGGCGTCTACTCCGCCAACGAATACCTCACCCGCATCAACCTGATGAAGGCCTATGAGGAAAACAGCCTCACCCCCATCCTAAGGGGCCGCCATGTGGCGGTGGTGGGCGGCGGCAACGTGGCCATGGACGCCGCCCGCTGCGCCAAGCGCCTGGGGGCGGGGGAGGTGTCCATCGTCTACCGCCGGGGCTTTGAGGAGCTGCCCGCCCGCCGGGAGGAGGTGCACCACGCCCAGGAGGAGGGCATCGCCTTCCATTTCCAGACCAACCCGGTGCAGATTTTGGGGGACGATCGGGGCTGGGTCCGGGCGCTGGAGTGCATCCGCATGGCCCTGGGCGAGCCGGACGCCTCCGGCCGCCGCCGCCCCATCGAAGAGCCCGGCAGCAACTATGAGCTGTTGGCCGACGTGGTGATCATGGCCCTGGGCACCTCCTCCAATCCCTTGATCCGCCTCACCACCCCCGGCCTTGAGACGGACAAATGGGGCGGCATCATGGTGGACGGCCCGGACGGCCTCACCTCCCGGGAGAAGGTCTATGCCGGGGGAGACGTGGTGACCGGAAGCGCCACCGTCATCCTGGCCATGGGCGCCGGCAAGGACGCGGCCAGGGCGATTGACCGGATGATCAGGGAAAAGGGCCTTTAAGAACGAAGAAAACGAAGACCGTGGGGCGGGGCGCTTTTGAAAAAGCACCCCGCCCCGTAAAACCCTCAATATCCCTTTACCGCGCCACCTCATAGGGCCAGTCGATGATGCCGCCCAGGTCGTACAGGTTGGTGTAGCCCAGCTTGATCATCTCCTGGGCGCCATAGGCGCTGCGGTTGCCGGAACGGCAGTAGAGGTAGATCAGGGCGTCCTTGTCGGGCAGCTGCGCCTGTGCCAGGGCGGAAAGCTCGCCCAGGGGCAGGTTGATGGCGCCCGGGATGTGCCCGGAAGCAAACTCATAAGGCTCCCGTACGTCCACGAGGATGGGGTTTTGCCCCGCCTCCATGGCGGCCTTGGCGTCCTGGGGGCTGATGCGGCGATAGACCGCCACCCTGGGCGCTTCCGCAAGCCCTGTCACCAGCGCCCGGTCAAAGTCCTCCCGGGTCAGGTGGCAGTAGCCGCCGGGGTTTTTGATGAGATAGTCCTGGTGATATTCCTCCGCCTCCCAGAAGCTGCTGATCGGCCCGATCTCCACCTCAAAGGCGCTGTGCTTTCCCTGTTCCGCCTGGGCCAGGGCATGGATGATATCGCCGTCTGCCGCGTCCGCATAGTAGATGCCCGTCTGATACTGGCTGCCGATGTCGTTGCCCTGGCGGTTTTTCACCGTGGGGTCAATGGCGGAGAAAAAAAGCTCCGTCAGCTGGCTTAGGGAGACCATCCGGGGGTCGTAGGTGACCTTCACCGTCTCCCGGTGTCCGGTGTTTCCGGAGATCACCTGGCCATAGTCCGGGTTGTCCAGGGTGCCGTTGGCATAGCCGCTCACCGCGTCCTTCACCCCGGGCACCAGTTCCATCATGTGTTCCACACCCCAGAAACAGCCGCCCGCGAAGTAGATTGTCTTCATCCCTTCCCCCACTGACAAGGCCGGCACGGCCGCCAGAGACAGCATCAGAATCAGAACCAAAAGGGCCGAAAGCTGGCGCATTGTCACTCCTCCTTTTGAAAAGTCTTTCTCAATTATACCCGTTATGTATATAATAAGCGGCAAAGGAAGGGGGGCGGAAATGGCAGTCAGAAAGGCGGGGCTTTTGGCGCTTCTGGCGCTGGCGGCGGACCAATGGCTCAAGGCGATTTTTAGAGGGGCGGATCAGGCCCTTATTCCGGGGCTGGTGAAACTGTTTGGCGTTTTAAACACCGGGGTGTCCTTCGGTTTTTTTTCAGAGCACCCGGAGCTGGTCACTCTTTTTTCCCTGGCGCTGATTCTTCTGGCCGGTGCCTTTTTGCGCCGGCTGCCCCTATTGGGCGCCGGTCTCTGGGGGGCGGGGCTTTTATTGGGGGGCGCCCTGGGCAATTTTCTGGACCGGCTGGTTTATGGCGGGGTGATCGACTATGTGCAGCTGCTGTTTATGGATTTCCCGGTGTTTAACCTGGCGGATGTGTGCATTATCCTGGGGGCGGGGCTGCTGGTCATCAGCACCTTCAGCACCCCGGAGGGGCGGCATTGATGGGGGAGATGCGCGCCACAGGGGACGGCCACACCCGCCTTGACCTGCTCTTAAGCGGGGAGGGGCTCTCCCGCTCCCAGGCCGCCCGCCTGATTAAAGAGGGGCAGGCCCTGGTGGACGGAAGGGCTGTTCTCCAGCCCTCCTTTAAGCCCGCGGCGGGCGCTGAGGCCAGGCTGAAAATGCCCGAGGCCGCCCAGGCCCGCAGCCTGCCGGAGGACATCCCCCTTACAATTCTCTATCAGGATGAGGACCTGGCCGTGGTGATCAAGCCCGCGGGCCTGGTGGTGCACCCGGCGGCGGGCAACCCCACCGGCACCCTGGTGAACGCCCTGCTCCACCACCTGGATCATCTTTCCGGCATTGGCGGGGAGAAGCGCCCGGGCATTGTGCACCGCCTGGACAAGGACACCTCAGGCCTGATGCTGGTGGCCAAGAATGACCGGGCCCACCTGGCCCTCTCCCGGGCGCTGGCCCAAAGGCAGATAGACAAATACTACCTGGCTGTGGCGGCAGGGCAGTTTAAGCAGGAAAGCGGCCGGATGGACGGCCCCATCGCCCGCAGTCTGAAGGAACGCAAGAAGATGGCGGTGCTTGAGGGCGGAAGAAGCGCCCTCACCCTGTGGCGCCTGGTGCGCCAGGACGAGAAAAGCGCCCTGGTGCTTATCCGCCTGGTGACCGGGCGCACCCACCAGATCCGGGTGCACTTTGCCCACGCCAATCACCCCGTGCTGGGCGACGCCCTGTACGGGCACAAGGGACAGCCTCCCGCCCCCCGGCTGATGCTGCACGCCTGGTCCCTGGCCTTCATCCACCCCATCACGGGTGAACGGATGGCCTTCACGGCGCCGCCGGAGGCGGCTTTCAGGGCGCCTGGGGAAACGGAACTGCTGGCGGTAAAAAACCACTTGAACAAAATAGGTAATTAAACAAGGAGGAAGCGCTATGGACATCCTCATCCAGAAAAAAGAGGGTTTCAAGGTGGCGGGGCTTATGATAGACGCCACCCCCAAGTCCGACTTTGGCAAGCTCTGGGATGAGCTGTTTGAAAAGGTGCCCTATCAACAACTGGAGGCCCTGGGCAGCGGCCAGAGCCTGGGCGTGTGCTGTGACATGAAGGAAGACGGCAGCTTCCGCTACATGGCGGGCTACCACACGCGGGATGTGGAACAAGCCCGCGCGCTGGGGCTGGAGCTGATTGATGTGCCGGAGGCGGAATACGCCATCGTGCCCGTCAATGGCCCTACGCCCAAGTGCATCAAGGACAGCTGGATCTATGTCTGGGACACCTTTTTCCCCCAGCGGGGCTGGCGCCACGCGGGCACACCCGACTTTGAGGTCTACGCCCTGGGCGACATCAAAAGCCCCGATTACCAAATGGAATTGTGGGTGCCGGTGGTAAAAGACTGACTTAAGAAGCGGGATGCTCTCCCGGTCAAACAGCTTAACCCAGCAGCATCCGGTCGTTGATCACGTCCTCCCCGCTTTGCTGGGAGAAGCGCTGGATCAGGCCTTCCACGGTCAGCTGCTGCTTTTCCTCGCCCGCCACATCCAGGATGATGCGGCCCTGGCTCATCATGATGAGGCGGTTGCCGTACTGGATGGCGTGGCGCATG
>DAISYX010000043.1:0-12495 GCA_036825095.1 Clostridia bacterium
GGCGGTGGAAGCGTATAAGCTCAGGCGCCTTGGGCAGGCAGGCCAGCACCTGGGGGTTTAGCAGGATGATCTCGCCAAGCTGTACCCGGAAGGGTTTGAACCGGGGCGCCATTTCCGAAAAGTAGTTTAAAAGGGGCGCCTCCTGCCAGAGGTAGTGGCCCAGGGTGATGTGGGGATAGACAGGAGGGCTTATCAGGGCGCCCGAGAGGGCCTTCAGCCAGCCTTCCGTCTCCTCATCAAAGGTCCAGATGACCGACAAGTCGCGCATGGGCGCCTCCTTCATGTGAACAATTCGTGTCATTATAGCTAAAAACGCCTCCAAACGCCACATTTCCTCTTGCTCCTCCGGCGCCATCGGGTATAATGTTCCCATGGCGCAGCGGTTCTTTCCGCGGGCCTTAAGGAGGATATTGTGTTGAATTCCATCGAAGATAACAAGGCCAACCGGCCCCCTGACATCGGCGGCCAGGCCGTCCTGGACGGGGTGATGATGAAATCCCCGGAGTATATCGCCATCGCCGTGCGCCGGGAAAACGGCGACATCGTGGTGAAAAGGCAGCCCTATGCCGCCCCCAGCAAGAAGCGCGCCTGGATGGGCAAGCCCATCATCCGCGGGGCGGTCAACATGGGCCTGATGATGAAACTGGGCGTGGGCGTTCTTCAGGACAGCGCGGACATGAGCGGCGCCCTTCAGGACGAGAAGCCCTCAAAATTTGAAACCTGGCTGTCTGACAAGCTGGGCAAGGGGGCGGACAAGGTGCTCATGGGCCTGGCCCTGGTGCTGGCCATGGCGCTCTCCCTGGGGCTGTTTGTGCTGCTGCCCAACATCCCCACCAAGGCCCTGCGGGAGGCGGGCTGGTCCCTGTTTGCGGTGAATCTGGTCAGCGGGCTGATCCGCACGCTGATCCTCATCGGCTACCTCTACCTGACGGGCCTGGTGCCGGACATGCGCAAAACCTTCCAGTACCACGGCGCGGAGCACCGCACGGTCTATAACCATGAGGCGGGGCTGCCGCTGACCCCTGCAAACGCGCAGAAGTTCAGCTCCCTTCACCCCCGCTGCGGCACCAGCTTCCTGCTGCTCACCTTCATCCTGTCCATCCTGTTTTACTCGGTGTTTGACGAGGCGGTGCTGGCGCTGACGGGCTTTGACCTGGCGGGCAACTACCTGGTCCGGGTGCTCACCCGCATCCTTCTCCTGCCGCTGATGGCGGGGCTTGGCTATGAGGCGCTCAAGGCGCTGGCCCATGCCAACACCCCCCTCACCCGCGCCCTGCGCTGGCCGGGCATGCAGCTGCAGCGCCTCACCACCAAGCCCCCCACGGACGCCATGCTGGAGGTGGCCATCGCCGCCATGAACGCGGCCCTTCACGGCCTGCCGGAGGGGGAGCGCACCCAGGAGGGCTATACCCTGCTTACCAAGGCCGCGCCCAAGGAGGCGGTGGCGGTTTGACGGTTGCCCAGGCCCTTAATGAAGCCTGCGCCCGGCTGTCCCTGGCCCGGGTGCCGGATTTCAGGGTGGACGCCCAATGGCTCCTGGCCCAGGTGCTGGGGGTTGGGCGTCTGGCCCTCACCCTGATGGGGGACACCGCCCTTGACGCCGCCCAGGAGGCGGCTTTTATGGGTTTTGTCACCCGGCGGGCCAGCCGGGAGCCGCTTCAGTACATCCTGGGCAGCGCCTCCTTCATGGGGCACGAGCTGTTAACCCGCCCCGGGGTGCTCATTCCCCGGGATGACACGGAGACCCTGGCCCAGATGGCCCTAAGCCGGGTCAAGCCGGGGGACAGGGTGCTTGATTTGTGCTGCGGCAGCGGCAACCTGGCCATCGCGATTAAATTGGGATGTCCGGGTGCACTGGTGTTTGCAAGCGATCTGTCTGATGAAGCGGTGGCCCTAAGCCGGGAGAACGCCAGGCGCCTTGGGGCTGAGATATCTGTCAGCCAGGGCGATCTGTTTTCTCCCCACGCGGGACAGCTTTTTGATATCATCGTGTCAAACCCCCCCTATATCCCATCGGGGGAGATTCCCGGCCTGCAGGCGGAGCTGGGCTTTGAGCCCGCCCTTGCCTTAAACGGCGGGGCGGACGGCCTGGCCTGCTACCGGGCCATTCTGGCCCAGGCCCCCCGTTTCCTTAAGCCCCGGGGCTATCTGATGCTGGAAACAGGCGACGGGCAGGCCCAGGCGCTGGACGCGCTTTTGCCCCCCGGCTTTGAACCCTGGCGGATGAGCCGGGACCTGTCCGGGCTGCCCCGGGCGGTGGAAACCCGCAGGAAGGACTGAGATGCAGGAGAAGTTCGAGGCCTTAAGCGCGCGCCTGTCTGAATTGTCCCTGACGGCCAGCCAGCCGGAGGTGATAGCGGATCAGCCCCGCTATCAGGCCCTGGTGAAGGAGATGGCGGAACTGACGCCCACGGTGACGGCCTGGGAGGCATACCAGGCCCTGGTGGGGGAGATCGCCTCCACCCAGGAGCTGCTTTATAGCCCGGAGCTTTCAGACATGGCCCGGGAGGAGCTTGATATCCTGGAGGGAAAGCGCCAGACGGCGGAGGACGCGCTGCGCCTTTTGCTTCTGCCCAAGGACGCGGATGACGACCGCAACGTGGTGATGGAAATCCGCGCGGGCGCCGGCGGGGACGAGGCGGGGCTGTTTGGCGGGGTGCTGCTGCGCATGTACACCCGCTACGCGGAGCGCCAGGGCTATGAGGTGAGTTACCTCAGCTTGTCCCAGACGGAGCTGGGCGGCGTGCGGGAGGCGGTGTTCACCCTCTCCGGCCGGGGGGCCTTCAGCCGGATGAAATACGAAAGCGGGGTGCACCGCATCCAAAGGGTGCCCGCCACCGAGTCCCAGGGCCGCATCCACACCTCCACCGCCACGGTGGCCGTTCTGCCTGAAGCGGACGAGGTGGACATCCAGATCAACCCCCAGGACCTGCGCATCGACACCTTCCGCGCCACCGGCGCCGGCGGCCAGCACGTGAACCGGACGGATTCCGCCGTGCGCATCACCCACCTGCCCACGGGCCTGGTGGTCACCTGCCAGGACGAAAAAAGCCAGCTGAAAAACAAGGAGCAGGCATTAAAAGTGCTCCGCAGCCGGTTGTATGAGCAGGAGCAGGCCCAGCAGCACGCCGCCTATGCCAAAAACCGCCGGGGCCAGATCGGCACCGGGGACCGCAGCGAGCGCATCCGCACCTATAACTTTCCCCAGGGCCGGGTGACCGATCACCGCATCGGCCTCACCCTCTATCAGATCGAGCAGATCATGGACGGCGATCTGGACCCCCTGATCGACGCCCTGGCCATTGAGGCCCGCCAGCAGGCCCTGGCTGAAAGCCAGGTGTAATAAGCCAAACGACCCGCAAGGAGACGTAAGCATGTCCAACAACAGCCCCCTGACCCGGGCGCAAAAACAAATCCTGATCTTCAGCCTTCTGATTATTTTCCTGCTGGGGGTTCTGGTCTATATCTTCAGGGATCAGGGCACGCCGCCGGCCGCGGCGGACTTCACCCCCACCCTGGGGCCGGAGGCCACCTTTGTCACCGTGGACCAAGCCCGGGACAACCTGCCCACCCCCACGCCCGTCCCCACGCAAGTGCCGACAGACAGCCCAACCCCATCCATCACCCCCACCCCCACGCCTGATATGACACTGATGCCGGAAAGCTACCCCACCCTGCGCCGAAATGACGCGGGCGCGGATGTCAAGCGCATGCAGACCCAGTTAATCGCGCTGGGCTACCTGCAGCCCGGCGGGGATGACGGGGACTTTGGCACCGGCACCTTCAACGCCGTGCGGGACTTCCAGCGCAACAACAACCTTACCACAGACGGCGTAGCCGGCCCCAACACCCTCTCGGTGCTCTATGGCCCAAGCCCCGTGCCGGCCGACCCGGCAGCGGAGGAGTAAGCCTCCCGGCAAAGCCTTTTTCAGCCTGAACGCCGTTTTCTGCGGGTTCAGGCTTTTTTTGATTAAGGCCAAACCCCGGGGCTCCTCCGATTATCGCCCCAAAGGCGGGGTATATTTGCAGAACAGCTGACATCCACCGGCGTTAAACCGCCCGGTCAACCCTGGAGGAGCGTATGCAGCGCAGACTTTTTTTGATTGTTCTTGTGGCCCTGGGGCTGGTGTTAGCGCCCGTCTCCCCGGTACTGGCACAGGAGGGCCCGGAGGGCTTTCAAACCCAGACCATCATGATCTATATCATCGGTTCCGACCTGGAATCAGAGTCCGGCCTGGCCACCGGCGATATCCGGGAGATGCTTCAGGCCCGCCCGGATGAGGAGCGCCTGGACGTCTTGGTGATGACCGGAGGCACCACCCGCTGGGCCGCCCGCACCATCCCCCGGGATCAGCTGAGCGTCTACCGCATTGAAGGGGCCAACCCCCGGCTGGTTCACCAGTGGGAGAGCGCCAGCATGGGCCAGCCGGAAACCCTGGCCCGGTTTCTGGAATACGGCGTCACGGCCTATCCCGCTGATTCCTATGGCCTGATCCTCTGGGACCACGGGGGCGGCCCCATGGTGGGCTTTGGCGTGGATACCCTGTTTCGCCACGACGGGCTGACGCTGTTTGAGCTGAAGGAAGCCCTGGATCAAAGCCCCTTTGACCAGGAGAACCGGCTTGAATGGCTGGCCTTTGACGCCTGCCTCATGGCCTCCCTGGAGGTGGCCAGCCTGATGGCCCCCTATGCCCGGTACATGGTGGCCTCCGAGGAGACGCTGCCCGGCCACGGCTTTGACTACCGCTTTCTGGACGCCCTGTCCGCCACCCGGCTGACCGGGCCCGAGGTGGCCCGGGAGATCATCGACCGCACCTACGGCTTTTATGAGGAGCTGTCCTTCTCCCGGCCCCAGCATCAGAACCTGGTCACCCTGTCGCTTCTGGACCTGAGCCAGGCGGCAGCCACCCAGGAGGCCCTGGACGGGCTTTTCGCGGACCTGGATCAGGGGCTGAGCCTGGGCATCTATTCCGAGGTGGCCCGCCGCCGGGATCAGACCAAGGCCTATGGCCGCACCTCCACCACGGACAACTACGACCTGATTGACTTAAGCGACCTGGCGGACAACCTGGCCTCCCTCTACCCCAACCAGACGGCGGCGCTCAAGGCCCAGATCGGCCGGATGGTGGGCTACAACCGGGCCAACGTGGCCCGCTCCGGCGGCCTCTCCCTCTATTTCCCCCTGGCCAACAAGACCCACTATGAAAGGGCCTGGGCCAGTCTGTACCAGTCCTTTGACGTTTCCCCCGCCTATAAGGCCTTCATGGCGCATTACGGCGGCATTCTGCTCTCCGGCAGCCTCTCCGCCTGGACGGGGGATGAAGCGCCCCCGGTCAGCTATGACGAGGAGGCGGGCCTTTACTTTATCCAGTTAAGCCCCCAGCAGGCGGAAAACTATAAGTCCGGCCAGTACTATGTGCTCTCCCCCGTCTGGGGGGATGAATACATGATGGTTTATATGTCCTCAGACCTCACCCTGGACGAAGGCCTGCGCCTTCAGGCCAACTTTAACGGCAAAACCATGTACATCCAGAACGCCGCCGGGGAAAACAGCCTGATCCCCATGATGGAAGAGAAGGAAAACATCGGGGGCATCGCCAGCTATCAGATCCCCATGGTGCTGGACCGCCTCACCCCGGAGGGGGGCCATGAGTCCGCCAGCGGCAACCTTCTGGCGGAGATTGACAAAAACACCGGCCAGGCCCGCATCACCGGCGCCATCCGGGACGACGCCTCCGGCGACATGATGGGCAAGCGGGACACGGACCTTAACGCCTGGGACAACATCCACTTCACCTACAACTCCGCCTACCTCACCCGGGATGAGGGAGGCCGCCTGCTGCCCCTGGGCGACTGGGCCAGCGCGGACACCCCCTGGCTTATCAGCTTTCCCTTAAAGGAAGGGCTGTCCGTCCGCTACGGGGATATCATGGCCCGGGACGGGGAATACATGGTGCTTATCTCCGTGGTGGACACCCAGATGAACGTCTATTCCTCCGAGCTGCTGCCCATGAAGGCCCGGGAAGGGGCCCCGGAGCCGGAAGAATTGCCCCGGGACATCCAGGCCTCCTTCTCCTTTAGCCAGCAGGAGCCTGTCCCCCTGTGGACAGGGGAGGGCCTCATCCTCACCCTGGACGGCATCCTCACAGGCCCCCAGGACACCCTTCCCCAAACCCTGAGCCTTCTGGTGGGCGCGCAAAACACCCTTCAGGAGGAGGTAAGCCTGGCCACGGACTGGGTGATGCTGGAGGGCCATATGATGGCGCCCATAGGCTATGTCAGCATCCCGGCGGGAGAGGCCGCCATGCTGCGCATGGACTTCCCCCTCTATGCCCAGGCCACAAGCCCCAGCCTCCAGCAGGCGGGCCTGAACGAAGTGCGGGAGATCCGCTTCCGCTTCTCCCTGGGTTTTGAGGCGGACAGCCTCCTTAGCAGCGCCTTCAGCCCCGTCTTTCACATCACCACCCAGGTGCCCTTAGGGGATATTCCCTCCCTGACAAGCGCCTTCCCTCCCGTCACCCTGGCCGAAGGGGAGGGCCTCACCGTTCAAATGGCGGGCGCGCCCTTTATGGACGAGAGCTATTTCTACCTCCCGCTTTATGCCGAGAACCAGACCAGCGGCTACGACCGGCTGCTGCTGGAGGCCGCGGTCAATGGCGTGATGACGCCCTTCTCCCTAAGTCATCACCTGCCGCCCGGGGCCCGCATGTACGCCTGGGCCACAATCCCGGTGTATCGCTACATCCTGCCCCCGGAGCTTTCGGAGTTCCAGCACCTTTTTGAAGGCCTGGACAACCTGGAGGCCCTGGGCATCAAAAACCCCCGGGAGCTGAACTTGCGCTTTGGCCTGGACCGTGAGGCCAGCAGCCAGCGGGAGCCCGCCCTGATGCTGCCCGCCGCCACCTACCGCCTCCCGGCAGGCGAAGGCCAGGATCCGCCCCTTGATACCGAAGGCCGGCTGCTCTTTGACCAGGGCGGCCTTCGGGTGGTGCGCCTGGCAAGCGATCCGGAGGGCAAAAAACTTTACCTGCATAACGCAGGCCCCGTTACCCTTAGGGTCAGCACCTTTGGGAGAACCCAGGTGGACGGCCTGCCCTACGGGCTTAATATGCCCATCCGCGCGGTGATCTCCCCGGGCCAATCCGCCTATGTGAGGCTGTTTGACTACCTGCCGGGCATCGAGCCCCAGGGAGAGGAGCTGCGCTTTCAGATCAACCTGATCAATGTGGAGGAAAACACCCTGCTGCTTCAGTCCGACCCCATCACCCTGACGCTATACGGGGCCCCATCGCCCCAGGACACAGCAAAAGGAGAAAACCCATGAAAAAACCCTTAAGCCTCTTATTGGCGCTGGCCCTTTGCCTGACGCTGACCTCCCCCCTGGCCCAGGCGGCGCAGCCCCCCATTGAGGCCTCTCCGGTGGCCATCAAAGAGCGCCTGCCGGAGGAGCTGGCCCTGACCGACCCGGGCACCCGCAGCCCCGCCGCCTTCCCCATCACCCAGGATATCGTCACCATCGACGGGGGCATCTTCATCATCACCACCAACGGCATCACCGCGGAGTTCCAGCTGCCCTTTGGCTGGCAGGGCTTCACCCAGGATATCAAGCTGCAGCTTTTGGACTACGTCAACACCTTTGATGACCCCCGCAGCACCGTTCAATACCTGATTGACCGGGGCATCAACCTGCTGGTGAACGACCCGGCCAGCGGCGCCATCATCCTGGTGTTCGTCCAGCGCACCCCCTTAAGCCAGCTGTTTATCTCCCTGGAGGACGAGGAGATGTTCCAAAGCGCCCTGGACATGTACCAGGCGGACAGCCCGGAGGGCTTCAAACGGGAGGGCGCCAACATGGAGGGGCTCAACTTCATCCGCAGCCTGGAACCGGACGGAGAGGACCAGCTGCTGGTCTACTTCACCTATCACGAAGGGGCCATGATCGGCTTTCAGATGTGGCTGGACGGGGAGGAGGCCACCCCGGATGAGGAACTGCTCCTGTCCTCCGTCATCGCCGGCACCACGCTTCAATAAAGCGCCTGACACAAAGAACAGCGCGGCCAAAAACCGCGCTGTTCCTGTTTAGTTAAAGGGTGATTTCTGCCGCTATTCCGCCGGTCGCACCCTTAAAATCCGGTCGTTGCTGCCGTTGTCAGTCGAGAGGTACAGGCTGCCGTCCTGCCCTAAGTGGACGGCCCGGATGCGGCCAAAGGCCCCCTCAAAGAGGCTGGTTTGCCGGGTCATGACGCCCCTCTCCTGCCACACCACCCGCAGCTGCCGGTCTTTGAGCACCCCCATCACCAGGGCGCCTTCATAGCCGCCCCAGGCCTCGCCCTTGATCAGGGCCAGGCCGGACACCGCGATGGTGGGATTACCGGAGGCCCAGAGGGAGCTGATGGCATCCGGGAACTGGTCCAGGTCCGTCATGGGCACGCCCTCGTTATAAGGGGGCCGGGGCGCCCAGCCGAAGTTGCCGGACACCAGGGGATTCAGCTCATCATCCCGGCCGGGGCCGTGCTCCGCGCTGAAGCCGTACCGCCCGTCCACCGGGGCCTCCAGCAGCGCCAGGCCCTGGACATTGCGGTGGCCAAAGCTGAAAACGCGCGGGTCAAAGGGCTCCCCCAGGTTGCCCGGGGCGGGCGCGCCCTCCCGGGTCACCCGCAGCACCTTGCCGCCCAGGCTTAAAGGGTCCTGGGGGTTGGCAGCGTTCGCCGCGTCCCCGGTGCCCACAAACAGAATGCCGTCCGCCCCCATGGCCAGCTGGGTGCCGGAATGCCGCCCGCTGGGGTTGGCGGGGATGTCCGTGATGATGTCCAGGGCCTCCGTCAGGGCCAGCGCTTCCGTCAGGCGGTAACGGGTGACCCACACCTGGGGATACCCCGCCTGGGCGGTGTTATAGGCCAGGTAGATCAGGCGGTTCTCCTCAAAATTCCAGTCCAGGGCCAGGCCCATCAGGCCCCCTTCGCCCCGGGCGGCCACCTGGGGGATGTCCGCCAGGCGGATAAGCTCCCCCTCCCGCCAGAGGCTGAGGCTGCCGCCGCGCTGGGTGAACAGCAGGCTGCCATCCGGCAGCTGCACCACCGCCCAGGGATTTGAAAGCCCCTCGATCACCGTTTCAACCGATAGTTCGGGCAAAGGCGCTTGGGCCTTTGCTGAAAATACGCCTGTCATCACAAAAGCAGCCAGCAGAAGGGCCGCCCCTTTTCTTTTGTTCATTGGTTTTCCTCCTGTTCCGGCAGGCTCTGCCCGTCTGTCTAAAACCTATCCGGGAGGAGGGGCTTCAATCAGCCCTTGCCCCCGGTCCGGCGTTTGGCTACAATGTGTCAAACAACAGATACTTCCCATGTGGAGAAGGAGAAAAGCCATGAAAATCGCGTTTATCGGCATCGGCGTCATGGGGCTGCCCATGGCGGGGCACCTTCTGGACGCGGGCCATCCCTTAAATGTCTATACCCGCAGCGCCCACAAGGCCGCCCCCCTTCTGGCCCGGGGCGCCCGGGTTTTTGAGGCCATCCCGCCCTGTGTTTTGGGCCAGGAGGCCATCATCACCATGGTGGGCTTCCCCCGGGATGTGGAGGAGGTTTATCTGGGCCCCGGCGGCATCATTGAGAGCGCGGAGCCGGGCGCTCTGGTTATCGACATGACCACCACCAGCCCCGCCCTTTGGCAGCGCATCGCCAAGGCCGCCCGGGGAAAAGGCCTCCGGCCCCTGGACGCCCCGGTGTCCGGCGGGGACACGGGGGCCAGGGCCGCAAGCCTTGCCATCATGGTGGGCGGCGAGGCCCGGGATTTTGAGGCGGCGCTGCCGCTGTTTGAAAAGATGGGCAAGAACATCATCCACGAGGGCCCGGACGGCGCGGGCCAGCACACCAAGATGGCCAATCAGATCGCCATCGCAGGGGCCATCACCGGGGTGGCGGAGGCCGTCCGCTACGGCGAGGCCGCGGGGCTGGACCTGGAAAAGATGCTGGCCACCATCGCAACCGGCGCCGCCGGCTCCTGGCAGATGTCAAACAACGGCCCCAAGATGGTGTCAGGGGACTACGCCCCCGGCTTTTTCATCAAGCACTTCATCAAGGACCTGCGCATCGCCCACGAGGAGGGCCAGGCCCGGCAGCTGCAGCTGCCCATCCTTAAAGAAACCCTCAAGCGCTATGAGGCCCTTGAGGAAGCGGGCCAAGGCGAGCTGGGCACCCAGGCGATTATTGAGGGGTACCGGCAGGGAGGCTGAATCGGGACAAAGACCCCCGCCTTAACAGGCGATTACCAATTACCCGCGGGCGTGAGAGGCCACCTATATCTCAACATGGCCCTTGTGCCCGTAGCGCCGACCAAGAGCATCAACCGGGAAAGGGGGAAAGCGAACGGATGGAAATAGCAGATGCAAGCAAAAAGCGGCCCGCAAGGAAGCCCCTTCGCTTGGCCGCCTTTGACTACCGGCAATGCGGGCCTATTTTATCACAGTCTGCACGAAGGACAGGCGGCCCTTTCTGTGGGATGGACGGGCAACAGCCCGTTTGCTCGGCAGCTCTTATCTGTTGAGTGAGGCGACCGCTTTTGTTCCGCCGCTCTTAGTGATGGGCAAGGCGGTCAGCGCGGCAATTGCGCAAATTCCTTCGATTTATGGTGATGTTACCGCTGAGCCGTTTGGCATTATGCCGGACCATTTTCATATGATTCTCAACATATTTCCAGATGAAAACGGCCTGCCCCAGCCCGCGCCTTCTGTTTCGCGTGTGGTTGAGCAGCTGAAGCGTGCGATTAGCCTGCGGATTGGCCAAAGCATCTGGCAAAGGTCCTATTATGAGCACATCGTGCGCAACGAGCTGGACTATCAGGAAATCCGCAAATACATCGAAGAAAACCCCATCAGATGGATCCTCAAGCGTCAGGTCAACAGGGCATAGGGATGATTTTCAATCGCCCGCGATGAGAGCCCAACTCAAGGAAGCACACACACCAACATTTCGTAGGGGCGATTACCAATCGCCCCTATAAGGGTTTGGAGGTGGCTGGGCAAACCGTCGTCCGGCATAAACCTGTGCCATCGCCATCTCAATGGGACACCGCATAAACCAATGCCCCGCTATTTCTGAACACTGTGCGGCAAAATAGTAATCCATCTATTTTATGTTTCACAAAAACCCATACATGACGCACCAAATCATCAAGATATCCGCTGCGGACAGAAGGGTGATCAACGCCTTGGCTCAACCCTTGCGCAGCTGCTATCCCCGGCCTTAATAGGCGATCACAATTTTCCGGCAGGCGCTGCAGCCCCGGCAGGCGACATCGATCTGGCCAAAGCGCGTCAGGGACGGGGCCTCCAGCACAACGCCGCCCTTGTCCTCAATCTTCTTTTGCGTGTCAAAGGCTCCAGGGCGCTGGCCTTTTGGCAGATAGTAAAGCCCCGCGCCTGTCCCGCTTTTGGACATCAATCGGCCTGCCGTCATCTCCCCGCCGCAAAAGGGGCAGCGGCCGCTTTCAGGCTGTGCGTTCATCCCACACCTTCTCCAGAGCCTGCCGGATGCTCTCCGGGGGCTGGGCGCCGGACATGACGTATTTATCCTCAAACACGAAGAAAGGCACCGCGCTCACCCCGACGGCGCGGGACCGGGCCAGGTCCTGCTCCACCTGTTCACCAAAAGCATCGCTTGCCAGAATATCGCGCACCTTTTCCTCCTCCAGCCCCGCCTCCCGGGCCAGGCGCAAAAGGGTCGGGTGGTCGCTAATGACCTCGCCCTCTGAGAAATAGGCCCGGTACACCCGGTTAAAAAACGCGCCGTCTTTGCCCTGCTCCCGGGCGTATTGCATTACCCGGTGGGCGTCATAGGTGTTGGCGTTCTTGGCCAGGTCATAGTTGATGTCAAGGCCCGCCTGCCGACCCATCCGGGTCACCCGCTGGAGCGCCTCCCGGGCCTGCGCAACAGAGCCGCCCTTCATTTGGGCAAAGGCCTGATAATAATCCTCCCCGGGCACATATTTGGCCTCCGGGGAGAGGATAAAGCTCCTGTACTCGATCTGAACCTCATCCGCCCCCGCAAAGCCCTCCAGGGCCTTTGACAAATGGGCCTGTCCAATAAAACAAAACGGACACACAAAGTCCGACCAGATGGTGATGTTCATGCTTTCCCCTTTCATGCGCTTAGTATAGCACAAAACACTTGTGCCGTAAAGGGAGTATACCCTTGCACCATCTGCCTTTTGAAAGAGGCCGAAGCGCATCGCTCCAGCCTCTTTTAAAGGGGAATTCATACGACAGCCAACAGAAATGAGGACATCAGGATTGCAGCAAGCAAGCGATCATCAGCCTGCCTCTACGTATTCGGAAAATTCCCGCCCCCTACAGCGGCCTGTTGCGGATCTTGTCCCCGTCGTAATAGATCATCTGGTTTTCGGGCAGGGACTCGGTCAGCCAGACGTTGCCGCCGATGACGCAGTCGTCCCCCACCCGGGTGTCGCCGCCCAGGATGACCGCGTTGGCGTAGATCACCACCC
>DAISYX010000044.1:0-4816 GCA_036825095.1 Clostridia bacterium
GGTCAGGGACATGAGAAGGGCAATCCATCTTTTCATGATTTCCGGTCTCCTTTCAAGGTTTGGGCATTTACCGGGTGCGCATAAATACACGGCAAACAAAGTGGGTTAAACGCAGAAATTGTAGCACCCGCTAAGCGGGCTGTCAATTATCTTGCCCTGGAATAGACAGAAAAAATACGCCATTTTATGCGGCGGGGAGTATTTATGCGTTTTCCGGTTCTGCTGGGCCCCCCCCCATCAGCCGCATCCGGGCCGTTTCAAGGGGCTGGGAGGAGGGCGCCGCCCCCCGGGAGAAGGCGGGCTTGCCCCCGCCCTTTATGCCGCAGGCGCGCATCAGGAGGGCCAGGTCCGGCCCGGAGCCCTCCGCCCTTGCGAAGGTGAAGAGTGCTCTGTTCACCTCCTGCGCGCAGAGCAGGGCGATGATCCCCGGCGTTTTCGCCAGGGCGCTGGCCAGGGTATCCATGCCCTGGGCCTCCGACTCCAAAAGCATGGTTGTCACCAGCCGGCCGCCGCCGGGCAGGGCTTCCGCCCCTTTAAGCAGGGCGGGCAGCCGGGAGAGGGCCATCTCCCGGCGCAGAGCGCTTAAATCAAGGTGCAGGCCGCTTAGTTTCTCAAGGGCGGCCCCGGCGGCCTTTGGCACCTGAAGGTGGGGCACGTTTAAGAGGCTGGCCGCCTCATCCAGCGCCCGAAAGCTGGCCTGATAATGCCGGGCCGCCCTTTGGCCGCTTAAGAAAAACACGCGCATCTTGCCCCGGGCGCTCTGATCCCTGAGGATTTTGATCACCCCCGCCTGGCTGGTGCGGGCAAGGTGGGTGCCCCCGCAGGCCACCCCCTCATAGTCCCCCATCAGCACCACCCGGGTTTCCTCGTGATCCCCGGGGATTTTGCGAAGAGGCAGCCGGCTTAGCTCTGCCTCCTCCGGAAAGCGGCAGACGATGGCGTCATCCCGGGCGATCACCTGGTTGGCCAGGGTTTCAATGGCCTCCAGCTGCGCCCGGCTGAGGCGGGTTTTGCCCTCCGGCAGGCTCACGTCGATGCTGGACTCCTCCTGGCCGATGTGCAGCCCATGGACATAGCCCCCCTCCAGGGTCCAGACGCACCAGGCCAGGATATGCTCCCCGGTGTGCTGCTGCATATGGTCATGCCGCCGGGGCCAGTCGATCTCCCCCCTGAGGGCATCCCCTTTGGCAAGGGGCGGGGCGCCTTCCGGCGTCTCCGTCCGGTGCCAGACCTGGCCCGCCTCATCCGCCTGGGTGTCTGTGACCGGGTAAATGACCCCGCCCCGGGTCAGCTGCCCCCAGTCCCCGGGCTGGCCTCCGCCCTCTGGGTAAAAGGCGGAGCGGGAGAGGCGCAGCCAGGCGCTGCCCGCCTCTGTTTTCACCTCCGCCACCACGGCGTCAAAATGCCGCGTCCAGGAGTCCTTGAAATAAAGCCTGTCTTTCATCCGCTTACCTCGGCCGTTTTCGCCATTATAGCATGCCCCTCATTATTTTCTCGCAAAGGGATGAACATTTCCCCGCTTTCGGGCATCTAATAAACAAAAGGGTCAAATGGGAGGACGATATGAGAAAAACCTTGCGGGCCTTCACCGTTTTCTGCCTGATGGCGCTTCTGTTGACGCCCGTGCCCGCGCTGACGGAGCTGATGATTGCCGGCGGCCGGGTAGCGGGGGACTTTATCACCCGGGATGGCGTTTTGGTGCTGGTGGATATGCCGGAGCCGGCGGCCTTTCCCCAGCCCCTGACGCAAAGCAGGCTGGTGAAAGCGCCCATCAACGACAAGGACGCCCGCCGGGCGCTGGATCAGTTTGCTCTTGAAACGGGCGTGCTCAACCCGAGGGACACCGACATCACAGGCCAAAGTTTGTACTATATGCAAGGCGACTATCGCCACCACGGCGCCAGTATAGTGGAATTTGACGACTATGCCGCCCCGGCGGGGGAAGATGCCCAGCATCTCAGGGCCCAGGCTGCGGTGAAGGGCTTCCTGGATGCCCTGGGCATCAGCGGGTACGAATACCCCTTTTATGCGTGCCGCTATGATTATTTGCTGTGGGGTTCCGCCTTTCACCCGTTTGCCTCCCAGGAGGACTGGATCCGGTCCGAGTCTTTCAATGTGCCGGAAAGCCTGCCCCAATACGGTATCTGGGACTACCGCGTCCATTTAGACAAAAGCGTACGGGGAAATTTGGAAAAATATGACATCCTGGGCCGTCCGCCAACGGAGGTGGCGGTGCGTTTTTTGCTTGATGATGTTCCCCTTCACACCACCAACTCCTGGAGCCCCGGACAAAGCGGCATCACCGGGGACGGCAACGCCGTGCCCTTCGCCCGCTTTGTGGTGACAAAAGAGGGGGTGATTTGCTTTGCCTATATCCAGTTCTGGTTTCAGGAGCAAAAGGCCCAGCCGGACCCGCGGCCCATCCTGCCCTGGCAGGATATTCTGACCCAGGCCCTCACCATTCCCTGGGAGGAATACCACCAGAAGCAGACCTCCGGTGACAGGCAGCTGTGGCTTAGGGCGGTGGAGCCGATGAAATCGGCGGATGAGAACGGGCTCACCTTCCCCATCTGGCGAATCATGCTGGAGGAGGAGGATCTGGCGGCGCGCCGGGATTTTCCGGGGCATCCGGACAGCTTCTATTATGAGGATTTTTCCTTCACCTTTGACTCCTTCACGGGGGCGGCGCGATGAGGGGTTTTATAAGGCAGCTGCAAAGGGGCGTTTCAAACGGCGGGTTCCTGGCGGCGGTGGCGCTGACGCTGTACAGCTGGTGGTTTGTCAACTCCAACGCCAGCCTGTCCTTAAGCGACCCCCGGGCCTATTTTGGCAGCGGGGACTTCAGCTATCATTTCCGCGTCTCCCTGGAGCTGGGCTTTTTCCATACCGCGATTCCCCTGGCTGCCATGCTGCCCCTGGGCTTCTGGCTGTGTGAGGAGATCAGCACCCGCTATATCGACCTGGCGCTGGGCAGGCAGAACCTGCGGGGCTATCTGTCCGGCAGGATGGCCGCCGCCGCCCTGTCAGGCGCCCTGGCGGTGCTGGCGGGGTCCTTGATTTATATTCTTTGGCTTTTGCTTCTAAGCGGCCCTGCGTCCACGGATGAGGCCCTCACCCGTATGCTGGCGGAGCACTCCGTCCACGGCTGGCGGCTGCTGCCGGGCTATTTTCATGTGTATGTGACAGAGAGCGTGGCCCGGCTGCTGCTGTCCGCCATGGTCTGGGCGCTGGTGGCCTGCGGTTTTTCCGCCCTGTGGCCCAACAAGGCCTTTGTGTTTGTGGCGGTCTTTGCCGCTTCAGTGCTGCTGGACGCCCTGGTGGGCGCGCTCTTTGGGCAGGAGAACAGGCTGTCAAACCTCCAGGTCCAAAGCCGGGGACTGGAG
This sequence comes from Clostridia bacterium, assembly GCA_036825095.1. Classification (GTDB taxonomy): domain Bacteria; phylum Bacillota; class Clostridia; order Christensenellales; family Aristaeellaceae; genus UBA6115. The sequence goes on from DAISYX010000044.1 coordinate 3,384, forward strand.
GTGCCTCTAAACCTTGCCTTCCTTCGGCAGACGCTTTACCTGCTGGGCGCTTTGCTGTTTTCCGCCTTTGCCCTGTTCCTGCGCTTTGGGAAGGGGCCAAAGCGCGCCTGGCAGCGGGCCCGGCACTGGGCTGCGGGCCGCCTTGCGGGCGGCAGAGCCCGGCTGGGCCTGATGCTGCCCAGGGCCGTGTGCGCCACGGGCCTTGGCCGCCTGATGGTGGACCTGCGCGCCTTTTTAAGCGTCAAGACCCTCTTGCCGGCGGCCATTGTCCCTTTGATCCTGCTGTTTTCAGGCGGGGCTGTACCCCCGCGCTTCTCGGTGGGAGATCTGTGGCTGCGCGTTTTCTCCGGCCTGCCTTGGGTGGAGGCCACCTGGGCGGACGTGCAGGGCACGGCCCTCTGGGCGGTGCTGTTCTCCCCGGTGCTTTTGGGCAATGCCTTAAACCTCAGCCGGGAGCTGGGCGGGCGCTGCCTTTCCACCCTGCACCGGCACCCCTCGTTTTTGGCATGGTGGCGGGGGAAATGCCTGGCCACCGCGGCCTATTCCCTGGCGGCGGTGGGGGTGATGTTTTTAAGCGTCCTCGTGGCAGGCCTGGTGATGGGCGCCCGCGGCGTCGCCGTCTACCGGCAGGGCGCGGAGGGCTTTGTCAGCGCCAACATCTCTGTGCTGTGGGCGCTGTTTTGCGTATTTTTGTTTCAGACCCTGGTGCTTTCTCTGATGCAGACGGCAGTTCACCTGCTCACCGGCTCCATGCAGGCGGGCGCTCTGGCCTTTCTGCTGCCCATGATGGTCTGCCTCTTGCTGTATGCGGATTTTGACCGGCCGCGCAATGGGGAGGTGCTGTTTAACTGGGGGATGCTGGCCCGCAGCGAGCTGTTCAGCCCCGCCCTGGAGCTAACTGGCGAAGGAGAGCCCCTGCCCTTAGCCGCGGTGCCGGTTCAAAAGGCGCTTTGGGGCTTGTTTGCCTGGGCGGCCGGCTTGTTTTTGGCCTGCACCCAGCTGGTGCGCCTGGTGCGGGTGGGCGAGCGGGATCTGCGCGCCTGATGCCTGGCCCTCAATTTGCATGAAAAGGAAAAAACAATGATAGAGATCAGCCGCGTCAACAAGTTCTATGGCAAGCAGCAGGTGCTAAAGGATGTGAGTGTGTCCTTCCGTCCGGGCCTCATCCATGGCCTGGTGGGGCGCAATGGCTCCGGCAAAACCCAGCTGTTCAAGGTGATCTGCGGCTTTGTGCTGCCGGACAGCGGGGAGGTGAGGGTGGAAGGCCGGCGCATCGGGCGTGAGCGGCGTTTCCCGCAGAGCATGGGCCTTTTGATCGAGTCCCCCGGATTTCTGCCGGGTTATTCGGGGCTTTTCAACCTGCAGATGCTGGCCGCGATGAACACCAGGCTTTCAAAAAGCGAGCTGCTGGCCATTTTGGGGCAGGTGGGCCT
>DAISYX010000044.1:4916-12386 GCA_036825095.1 Clostridia bacterium
AAATGCCTTGATGTTTGCGTCCAAAGGGGTATAATAGCAGGGAGAAGGAGGGCTGCTTATGACAGAGGGCTTTGGCACAACGAAAATCCTCCCCCTGGGGAGTGACAACAGCACCGCTGCCGGCATCCTGCAGCATGTGTATCAAGCCCTGGCGCAAAAGGGCTATGACCCTGTGGCTCAGCTGGTGGGTTATCTGATGACCGGCGACCCCACCTACATCACCAGCCACGGCAACGCCCGTAACCTCATCTGCCGCTTGGAGCGGGATGAGGTGCTGGAGGAGTTGGTGCGCCAGTATTTCAGCGTCCCTGCCCCGGAGGCGGATTGAGGCTTTTAGGCCTGGACTACGGGGATAAGCGCATCGGCGTGGCCTTAGGGGACACCCAGGGCCGGCTGGCCAGCCCCCACGGCGTGTTTCATCACAAGGGCTGGGGGCCGGACGCCAGGCGGATTTCAGCGCTGATGCAGGAAACCGGCGCTTCCGGCGTGGTGCTGGGCCTGCCGCGCAACATGGACGGCAGCCTGGGTCCCCAGGCGCGGGAAGCAAAAGGCCTGGGTGAGCGGCTTGAGGCCTGCGGCATCACCGTCTACTATCAGGATGAACGCCTGAGCAGCTTTGAGGCGGAGGAAGCCCTGAGGAAAAGGGGCCTTGACAGCCGCCGGATCAAAGACCAGGTGGACCAGACGGCGGCGGCCTTTATCCTTCAGCGCTATCTTGACAGCCTTGGGTATAATGATAAAGCGGCATGCAAAAAAGCAGACCGGGAACGCGTCCAAAACGGACAGGAGGGCAAGCACATGGCGGATGACAAAAAGGTGAATCCGGAAGGGGAAATGATCGAGGAAGAGCTGCTGTTGGAAGATGAGACGGACAGCAACCTGGTGGAGTTGACGGACGAGGACGGCAACGTCGCCCAGTTCGAATACCTGGACACGGTGGAGCACAAGGGCGAGAGCTATGTGGTGTTCATGGCCGTGGAAGAAGACACGGAAGAGGACGAGGAGGAGGAAGGCGAGGTCGTCATCCTGCAAATCGCCCAGGACGATGAGGGCGAGGACATCTACGTCACCGTTGAGGACGATGAGCTGGTCCAGGAAGTGTTTGAGAAGTTCATGGAGAGCCTGGGGGCCGAGGACGAGGACTGATCAGGCTTTTTAAGCTTAAGGGGCCGAAGCGTTACGCTTCGGCCCCTGTTTGAATCCGGAAATAAAGCCTTAGCCCACCTTTTCCAGGGCGCCGTAGACCCGCATCCGGTCTTCCACCGGCAGGTAGGCCTTCTCGCCCGCGGGCTCGCTGATGCCGCCAAAGACCAGCTGGGCCCTGAGGCGGAAGCTGTCCGGGATGTTCCAGCGGGCCTTCAGCTCCTCATCGATGATGGGGTTGTAGTGCTGGAGGTTGGCGCCGGCGCCCGCGGCGGACAGCAGCTGCCAGAGGTGGTACTGGTTCATGGCGTTGCCTTGTTCGCTCCACTCCAAAAAGCTGTCCTTATACAGGGGGAACTTTTCCTGAAGGTCCCTGACCACGGCCATGTCCTCAAAGAACACCGCGGTGCCCGCGGCGGCCTTGAAGCCGTCGATCTTCCGGCTGGTGGCCTCCCACTGGGCCTCCCCGGTCAGCGGGCGCAGGGTTTTTCGCACGATCTCCCACAGGTCCTGGTGGTCCTGGCCGAAGAGCAGCATCGCCCGGGTGCTCTGGGCGTTGAAAAAGCTGGGGGTATGTTTGAGCACATGGCCCAGAAGATCCGCCACCTCCTGATGGGTCATGGGCAGATCCTGATTGAGTTTATAGACGCTGCGGCGCATTTTGCCGCTCTTAAGCAGGGGCAAAACAAGGCTGGACTGTTGCTGGGTCATCGATAGAATCTCCTTCCATAGATAAAGCGCGGTTTTGCCCGCGCTTTTTAAATATACCCGTTTATCCCGCCCTCAGGCGGGGCCCTCAGAAAGCCGCGTGCCCCACCGTGCGGGGGAAGGGCAGCACGTCCCGGATGTTGGACATGCCGGTGAGATACATCACAAAGCGCTCAAAGCCCAGGCCAAAGCCGGCGTGTTTGACGGAGCCGAAGCGGCGCAGATCCAGATACCAGCCGTATTCGCCCTCCTCCAGGCCCATCTGGGCGATGCGCTCCCTTAGCTTGTCATGGCGCTCCTCGCGCTGGCTGCCGCCGATCAGCTCCCCGATGCCGGGCACCAGGAGGTCCATGGCGGCCACGGTCCGGCCGTCCTCATTGAGGCGCATATAGAAGGCCTTGATGTCCTTAGGATAGTCGGTGACAAAGACGGGGCTTCCATAATGCTGCTCGGTGAGGTAGCGCTCATGCTCCGTCTGCAGGTCCATGCCCCAGGCCACGGGGTATTCAAAGCTGTGGCCGGAGGATTTAAGGATTTCGATGGCATCGGTGTAGCTGACCCGGACAAAGGGGCTGGTGATCACGTGGTTTAGGCGGGAGAGCAGCTCCTTATCCACAAACTGGTTTAAGAAGCTCATCTCGTCCGGGGCCTTGTCCATCACCTCCCGGATCACCTCCCGCACCATGTCCTCCGCCAGGTCCATGTTCGCCTGAAGGTCCGAAAATGAGATCTCCGGCTCCACCATCCAGAACTCCGCCGCGTGGCGGGCGGTGTTGCTGTTCTCCGCCCGGAAGGTGGGGCCAAAGGTGTACACATCCCCGAAGGCCAGGGCATAGGCCTCCGCCTGCAGCTGCCCAGACACGGTGAGGGAGGCGGGCTTGCCGAAGAAATCCTGGGCGTAATCCGCCTGGCCCTCCGGGGTTTTGGGCAGCTGGTCCAGGTTTAGGGTGGTTACCCGGAACATCTCGCCGGCGCCCTCCGCGTCCGAGGTGGTGATGATGGGGGTGTGCACATGCACAAAGCCCCGCCTGGCAAAAAAGGCGTGGATGGCCTGGGCCGCCAGGGAGCGGATGCGGAACACCGCGAAAAAGGCGTTGGTGCGGGGCCGCAGATGGGGCAGGGAGCGCAGATACTCAAAGCTGTGGCGCTTTTTTTGCAAGGGATAGTCCGCCTCGCTTAAGCTGAGGATGGTAAGCTCCTGGGCCTTGATCTCAAAGGGCTGCTTCATCGCCGGGGTGTGCACCAGCTGCCCCCGCACCTGAATGGAGGTGGCCAGGGAGATTTTGGTGATCTGGGCGAAATTGGGCAGCGTCCCCTCGCAGACGATCTGCAGGTTGCGAAAGGAGGAGCCGTCGTTAAGCTCAATAAAGGCGAAGGCTTTGCTGTCTCTGAGGGTGCGCACCCAGCCCTGCACGGATATCTCCTGCCCGTCCGGGGGAAGTTGTTGGTAAAGGTCAGCGATCTTGGTCACTGGCATAAGCTTCTCCTTCCTGGATGATGGATTTGGCGACCATGGCCGCCCCGATGATGCCGGCCTGGTTGCCCAGCACCGCCAGCTCCACCTTGGGGTAGGGCATGGTCTTGAACATGAGAAAATCAGGAATCCGGCTGCGCACCGCGTCCAGCAAAAAGTCCCCCGCGTGGCTGATGCCCCCGCCCAGCACCACGATCTCCGGGTCTAAAAAGGAGATGACGTTGTTGATGCCAATGGCCAGATAGCGGGTGTACTCGTGGAAGATATCAAGGGCCTGGGGGTCCCCTTCCTTGGCGCAGTCGATGACCAGCTTGCCGGTGATGCGGGCCGGATCGCCCAGGGCCGCGCGGGCAATGGCGCCCTCCGGGTGTTTCTCCGCCGCCTCCTGGCCCCTTCGGATCAGGGCGGTGGCGGAGCAATAGCGCTCCAGGCAGCCGGCTTTGCCGCAGGTGCAGGGGATGCCGTCCACCACCAGGGTCACATGGCCCAGCTCGCTGGCAACGCCGTGGGCCCCGGTCCAGGGCTTGCCGTCTATCACGATGCCCCCGCCCACGCCTGTGCCCAGGGTGAGGAAGACGCTGGATCTGGCTCCCCGGCTCACCCCGGCCACGGACTCCGCGAAGCCCGCCACCGTGGCGTCGTTGTCAATATAGATGGGCTTGTTGATGTACTGGCTGAGTTCCCGGCGCAGCGGCTCGTCATGCCAGCCTAAGTTGGTGCAGAAGATCACCGTGCCGGTTTCATTCTCCGCGATGCCGGGGATGCCGATGCCAATGGCGTGGAGGGCCTCCTCCGGGCACTCCGCCATCTCCATGGCCCGCCTTGCGCAGGCGGCCATGTCCCGCACCACCTCCGGAAAGGGGCGGCCCGCCAGGGTGGCGGACTCCGCCTTGGCCAGGATGCGGCCCTGGGGGTCGGTGACCCCTGCCGCGATCTTGGTGCCGCCCACATCAATGCCCAGATAGCGCGTGTTCATGTCTCCTTAGCCCCCTTGAGCATCATGTCGTTGAGGCGCTTGTCCAGCTCCCGGGCGGCGGAATAGCCCATGCGCTTAAGGCTTAGGTTGCGGGCGGCGATCTCAATGATGATGGCTAGGTTGCGCCCCGGCCTGACCGGAATCACCAGCCGGGGGATTTTGACGCCCATGATCTCGGTGTGGTCCTCCTCCAGGCCCAGGCGGTCGTATTCCTTTTTGTCCTCCCAGGGCTCCAGGTGGATTTCCATGTCGATGGACTTGTTCATCAAAACGGCGCTGATGCCGTACATGGCGCGGATGTCGATGATGCCCACGCCCCGGATCTCCATGAAATGGCGGATGGCCTCGGGGGATTCGCCCACCAGGCGGTCCTCGTTTACCCGGCAGATGTCCACCACATCGTCCGCCACCAGCTGATGGCCCCGCTTAACCAGCTCCAGGGCGGATTCGCTTTTGCCAACGCCGGATTCCCCGGTTAGAAGCACGCCTACCCCGTAGACGTCCACCAGCACGCCGTGCAGGGTGGAATGGGGGGCCAGCACCCGGGTGAGGTGCAGGATGGCGCTTAGGATAAACCGGGTGGTGGACTCGTCCGAGCCCAGGACGGGCACATCGTTTTTCAGCGCCAGCTCAAGCATCGCTTCCGGGGGCTTCAGGCTTCTGCACACCACCAGGCAGGGGATCTGGTAGCGGAAAAACTGGTTCAGCTTCTCCCGCCGCTCCTCTTCGCTCTGGTTCATCAGGTAGCCCATCTCCGCGTTGCCAATCACCTGGGGCCGTTCATGGGCGAAATGCTCATAATAGCCCGTCAGCTCAAGCCCGGGGCGGTTGAGCTCCGGGGAGGTGATGGGCCATCGGGCCTTGGTGGTGGGGGAGAGCACCCGCAAAGACAGCGCCTGGGTGAATTCCTTGCCGTTAACCATGGGGACACCGCCTTTTCATCATTCTGGAACGCAGGCCCAAGTATACAGGAACCGGCGAAGAGGGGCAATCCTTAAAAAACGTCACGCCATCCAACGGCCTGATATCCCCTTCCATTATCACGCCCTCACCGCGGGCGATTAATAATCGCCTCTACGGCTGTATGCTGGGTGCGCCGCTGAATCAACGCCATGATATCAACGGATTTCAGGCCTTGATTAGCCTCTGAAAAGACAAGCGGAAAGCGCCCGAAAAAACCGATAAATGGCATTCGGGCGGCGGCTTATATCAGCAGGGCCAGCGTGCCCGCCACGATCAGCAGGAGCCCCGCGGCGGCCTTTTTGCTCAGCCTTTCATTCAGCGCGAAATAAGAGAAGGCGATGGTGACCAGAATGCTCAGCTTGTCTATGGGCACCACCACGCTGGCGGGGCCGTCCTGAAGCGCCTTGTAATAGCACAGCCAGGAAGCGCCGGTGGCCAGGCCGGACAGGCAGATAAACAGCAGCTCTTTCCCCCGGATATGCCGCATCGTATGCTGCTTCCCGGTCACAAAAACGATCATCCACGCCATCACCAGCACCACGCTGGTGCGGATGGCCGTCCCCAGGCTGGATTCCAGCCCCTGGATGCCCGCCTTGCCAAGGATAGCGGTGAGGCTGGCGAACACGGCGGATAAAACGGCGTAAACAAGCCATGATCTGCCCCCGGGCTGCCGCATGCCGTCCGCTTTCTTTTTTTGGATCATCAGATAGGTGCCCGCGGCGATCAGCGCGATGGCACCGCCCTTTGTCCAGGTGATCCCCTCACCCAGGAAAAGGGAGGCCAGGATGATCGTCAGCACGGTGCTTGATTTGTCGATCGGCACCACCTTGTTGATGTCCCCCAGCTGCAAAGCGCGGAAGTAAAAAAGCCAGGACGCCCCGGTGGACAAGCCGGATAAAATGAGGAAGATCCAGGTGGACGCGCTGACGGCGGCTATCCCGCTTGCAGATCCAACGATCCAGACCATCCCCCAGGAGGAGACCAGCACGACCACCGTGCGGATAGCGGTCGCCACGTTGGAATCCGTGTTTCTTATCCCGATCTTCGCCAGAATCGAGGTCAGCCCGGCAAAGAAGGCTGAAGCGAACGCGAAGGCGACCCACATAAAAAATGCCCCCTTTTATAAAAAACTCCCGCGCCCGCCCTGAGGGCACGGCGCGAAACCGCCCCACGGGCGGAAACCCGGCGTCAGAAGGCAGTATATCATTTGGGGCAGGCAAAAGCACATGGTGGCCCTGTTCTCATCCCTAAAAGCACAAGATTTATCTCGCATTTGTTTGCGAAACCAGGGTTGGCTCCATTTTGTCCTGCACTTGTGCAAGACCCCAATACATGAGACTATAATATGGACTGTCTATGGATTTTGAGAATGTTATCTGGTTTAATGAGGCAACTGGTGCGGCGCAGCGGCGCCAAAGACGCAATCCCACGGGGTATAGCAGTTTATTCGTAATTGGGGGTATCCATGTTTCCCATCATCCTCTTGACAATTGAAGATGAACGGCAGCGTTCGTTTATGGAACAGCTATACTTGACGCATCGTTCCAGCATGTACCGTACAGCCATTGAGATTCTTCGGCATCCACAGGATGCTGAGGACGTCATTCAGACTGTTTTTTTATCCTTATGCGAGAAAATTCCGCGCTTAATGCAGATGTCCTGTCACACATTACGCAGTTACATCGTCATAAGTACCAGGAACGCTGGCGAGCCATAATCCTTATGACATCGAAGTCTTATGTGATACGATCCACGAGATGGACGCTGGAAGAATAATGGAAATCAAATAACCATGAAGTCCGCCCCCGCTTGACAGGCCTTGATGATTGACAGGGGCGCGCCAAATGGCGTTTTACAGCGTGTCGTCCGGGAAGCTCTGCCATTATTGGGCCCTCATCGCGGGTGAATTGGTAATCGCCCCTGCGACATGCTGGCGCGTGTTTCCCTGAATTGGGCCCGGGCTTTTGCCAGATGCTTTGGCCAATCCGCAGGCCAACCGCACGCTTAAGCTGCTCAACCACACGCGAAAAAAGCTGCGGGTTATGTCAGCAGGGCCAGGGTGTCCGTCACCATCAAGGCAGGCTCCGCGGGCCTTCCCGCTTGACAGCCGAGCCGTCCCGTGCTATCTTTCGGTTCGTTAGTCTAACTAACTTTTGGAAAGGGATGGCATGGACGCATTTGCAGCGGCGCTCAACGACCTTTTGGT
>DAISYX010000045.1:0-12332 GCA_036825095.1 Clostridia bacterium
CATCCTGCTGTTCATGGGCATCTATGACAAGATCATGGCAGGCGTTGGGGACCTGAACTTGTTGATCGTGGTGCCGCTGCTTCTTGGCATCGCCCTGGTGGCGGCCTTGTTCTCCCGCCTGGTGGACCGGCTCTTTGAGCGCCGCCACGGCATCGCCTCAAACGCGGTGGTGGGCCTGGTACTGGCCAGCACCCTCTTGATCATCCCCCGCAGTTTTGCAAGCCTGGGCGAAGGGCTGATGTGCCTCTTGGTGGCGGCGGCGGGCTTTGTGGCCGCCCATTTCCTGGGCGTTTGGGGGGAAAAGGTAAAGCCGGCGGAATAAACCCTCCGCACGCAAAAACGGCAAGGCGCCAGAGGCGGCCCTTGCCGTTTTTTGTGTTGCGCTTAAAGGATTTTTTTACAGCTTCAGGATCTTCGCCGCCTGGGGCGCCCGGAGCCGGGAGGCCTCAAAGAGGTTGTCGCCCAGCAGGGGCCTTAGGTAGCCCGCAAAGGCATCGGTCACGCCGTTGCCGGCCTTGTTGATAAAGTGATCGGGCATCAGCCGGGTCTTGGCGGCGATCTCCTCCAGCTTGGTCAGCTGGTAGTCCACCGAGTAGTAGCCGGTGCGGTGGATGGTGATGGAGCCGTCGATGTTATGCCAGATGGCAAACTGGGCGGCCTTCTCCCCCACCTCCCGGGCCTCCCGCTGGTCCACCTCGGACACGCAGCCCAAAAAGGAGCGTTGAAGATATCCAAAGGTATCCGCGCGCACCCGCTTGATGCCCAGCTTTTCCTTGACCTGGTTTGACAAAAGCTCGCCCAGGGCGCCGGTGCCGGAGAGCTGGATGTTGCCGTGGGCGTCCCGCTCGTTGCTGCCCAGGTAGCTGGTCAGGATGGAGTTGCCCTGGCTGTCCTGGATGCCCTCGGACACCGCCACCAGGCAGCGGCCGTGCTTGTCATACTGCGCCTTCACGTCCGCCAGGAACTGCTCCATCACAAAGGGGCGCTCCGGCAGGTAAATCAGGTGAGGCCCGTCGTCCGGATACTTGTGGGCAAGAGCGGAGGCCGCGGTCAGGAAGCCCGCGTGGCGGCCCATGATCACCCCGATATGAACGCCCGGCAGCGCCCGGTTGTCCAGGTTGAGGCCGGCAAAGGCCTGGGCCACAAACTTGGCGGCGGAGGGGAAGCCGGGGGTATGGTCGTTGACCATCAGGTCGTTGTCGATGGTTTTGGGGATATGGATGGCGCGGAAATCATAGCCGCTTTTCTCCGCCTGCAGGTTGACAATCCGCACGGTGTCCGAGGAGTCATTGCCGCCGATGTAGAAGAAATAGCGCACGTCATGGGCGCGGAAGACCTTGAAGATCTCCTCGCAGTATTTCTCATCCGGCTTGTCCCGGGTGCTTCCCAGGGCGGAGGAAGGGGTGACGGCCACCCGCTCCAGGTTGTGGGTGGTCTCCTGGGTGAGGTCCAGGAAGTTCTCGTTGATGATGCCGGATACGCCGTTGACAGCGCCATAGACCTTGGTGATCTGGGGGAACTTGCGGCTTTCCAGCACCGCGCCCACCAGGGACTGGTTGATGACCGCCGTGGGCCCGCCGCCCTGGGCAACGACCACTTTGCCTTTCAATTCCATGAAAATACCTCGTGTTTCTTGTATTTTTACATAGAAACGCCCGCACGGGTTTCGCGCAGGCGAATCGGGGAACGCTTAAGCCTTACCGCTGCAGCCCAGGACGTTAACGATCTTGTGGCGCACCATTTCCTTCAGCGCCGCCCGGGCGTCTGTGAGGTACTGGCGGGGATCGAAGTGATCCGGATGCTCCGCGAAATGCTTGCGGATCATGGCGGTAAAGGCCAGGCGCAGGTCAGAGTCGATGTTGATCTTGCACACGGCCATGGAGGCGGCCTGGCGCAGCATCTCCTCCGGCACACCCTTGGCGTCGCCCAGCTTGCCGCCAAAGCGGTTGATCATTTCCACATATTCAGGCACCACGCTGGAGGCGCCGTGCAGCACGATGGGGAAGCCGGGCAGCCGGCGGCCCACCTCTTCCAGGATGTCAAAGCGCAGCTTGGCCTCGCCCTTGAACTTGTAGGCGCCATGGCTGGTGCCAATGGCAATCGCCAGGGAGTCGCAGCCGGTGCGCTTGACAAACTCCTCCACCTCTTCAGGCCGAGTGTAGGAGGAATCCTCCTCAGACACCTTGATGTCGTCCTCCACGCCCGCCAGGCGGCCCAGCTCCGCTTCCACGGTGACATCCCGGTCGTGGGCGTACTCCACCACTTTGCGGGTGATGGCGATGTTCTCCTCAAAGGGCAGGTGGGAGCCGTCGATCATCACGCTGGTAAAACCGCCGTCGATGACGCTTTTGCAGGTTTCAAAGTCAGGGCCGTGGTCCAGATGCACCACGATGTTCAGGCCGCTTGTGGCCTCCGCAGCCTCGATCAGCTTCATCAGGTAGGTATGGTTGGCATACTTGCGGGCACCGGCAGACACCTGAAGGATCAGCGGGGCTTTCTCCTCCTGGGCGGCTTCCACGATGCCCTGGATGATCTCCATGTTGTTCACGTTAAAAGCGCCAATGGCGTAGCCGCCCTCGTATGCTTTGCGGAACATCTCGCGGGAATTGACTAAGGGCATATTGCCTCCTCTCTTTGTCCTTAAAGGACAAAGCCTTTTTCGTTTAGTATATACCTTGTCCAACAGCCTGTCAAACCAATTCCACCCGCGCGGGACGCTTTCCGCCCGCCTGAGTGTTACCAGGATAAAATTGACATCATTGCCCTTTCCGTCTATAATTCGCGTACTTATTACGCTCTGATGAGATGAAACGAGGTACGCCGTGTTTGGCAAAAGAAGCGACGGTTTTTTGGTGAAGAACATCGATCCCGTGGTGGCCTTGACGCCTTATATCATGCCCATGCGCTGCGACGCCCAGGTGATGCTCAAGCTGCGCCTGCCCTACGAGCCCTTGGCCCGCTATGTGGCGGAAAAACGCATGGAGGGGCATCATATCTCCTTCATGGAGATCATCCTGGCCGGCTATGTGCGCGCCCTCTCCCAGATGCCGGAGATCAACCGCTTCATCGCCAACAAGCGCTATTACAGCCGCAGGGAGATCACGGTGTCCTTCGCGGTTTTGCAGAACATGTCCGACGGCTCAGACAAGGAGAACGTGGCCAAGTGCAAGTTTGACCCCACGGACACCATTTTTGACGTGGCCAGCCGCATCCAGCAGGCCATTGAGGAAACCCGCAAGGAGCAGGCCACCAACAGCACCCTGAAGGTGGCCAAAATCCTCCAGAAGCCCGTTTTCGCCACCCCCGCGGTGCTCATCGCCCGCATTCTGGACCGCTACGGCCTGCTGCCCCGCTTCCTCCTGGACGCCAGCCCCTTTCACACCGGCCTTTTCTTCAGCAACAACGCCTCCGTGGGCCTGCCCCCGGTGTATCACCACATCTACAACTTCGGCACCACCTCCCTTTTTGTGGTCATCGGCAATATCGAGCGGGAGGTGGGGCTGGACGATCAGGGCAAGCCCGTGCGCAGGCGCATGCTGCCCATGGGCGTCACCGCGGACGAGCGGGTTTGCGCCGGCATCATCTACAGCCGCTTCCTCCAGTATTTCCAGCGCTGCCTGAGCGACCCCGCCATTCTGGAGCAGCCCCCGGAGAAGGTCTTCTTTGATGAGGGCCACAGCTACAGCCTGCCCCCGGCCAAAAAGCTGCTCCGGCGCAAAAAGAAGCGGGAAAAGGAAACGGCATAAGGCCTTCAGATTTAAGGCGGCGCTTTCGCGCCGCCTCTTTTTTATTCCGTGATCGCGGCTTGCTCCCCCGGGTCCAAACGGCGTGGGGCGGAGAGCAGGGCCATGAACTCATCCCCGGTGATGGTCTCTTTTTCATAGAGCACCTGGGCGATGCTGTGCAGCTCCCGCTGGTTCTCCTCCAGAAGCTGATAGGCCCGCTTATATTGCTTGTTGACGATTTCCACCGTCAGCCGGTCGATGCGCCCCTGGGTTTCGCTGGAGCAATTGCCCACCATATTGCCGCCCAGGTACTGGTCCGTCTCCCGCTCCAGGGCCACCATGCCAAACTCCTCCGCCATGCCAAAGCGGGTGATCATGGCCCGGGCCAGCTTGGTGGCCTGCTCGATATCGTTGGCAGCGCCCGTGGTGACGGTGTCAAACACCAATTCCTCCGCCGCCCGGCCGCCGGCAAAGGTGGTGATCTTGTTTTCGATCTCCTCCCGGGTGCGCAGGAAGCGCTCCTCCTCATCCACCTGCATGGTGTAGCCCAGGGCGCCTGAGGTGCGGGGGATGATGGTGATCTTGTGGACGGGCGCGGAGCCCCCCACCAGGGCCGCCACAATGGCGTGGCCCACCTCGTGATAGGCCACGATCTTCTTCTCCTTGTCGGAGAGCACCCGGTCCTTCTTCTGGTAGCCCGCGATGACCACCTCGATGCTCTCCTCCAGATCCTCCTGGGTGACCACCTTGCGCCCGCCTCTGACCGCGCGCAGGGCCGCTTCGTTAATCATATTGGCCAGATCCGCGCCCGAGGCCCCCGCCGCGGCCCGGGCGATGCGGCTTAAGTCCACCCGGCTGTCCATCTTCACCTTTTTGGCGTGCACCTTGAGGATGGCGATGCGCCCGCTTAGGTCCGGCAGCTCCACCGGGATGCGCCGGTCAAAGCGCCCGGGGCGGGTCAGGGCGGGATCCAAGATATCCGGCCGGTTGGTGGCCGCCAGGATCATCACGCCCTTGCGCCCGTCAAAGCCGTCCATCTCCGAGAGCAGCTGGTTTAGGGTCTGCTCCCGCTCGTCGTTGCCGCCAAAGCCGGAGGGGTTGTCCCGGCGCTTGCCGATGGTGTCAATCTCGTCGATAAACACGATGCAGGGCGCCTTCTCATAGGCCTGCTTGAACAAATCCCGCACCTTGGCGGCCCCCATGCCCACGAACATCTCCACAAACTCGCTGCCGGAGATGGAGAAAAAGGGCACCTCCGCCTCCCCGGCCACCGCCTTTGCCAGCAAAGTCTTGCCGGTGCCGGGCGGGCCCACCAGCAGGACGCCCTTTGGCATCACGGCGCCCACCTCGGTGTATTTGCCGGGGTTGTGCAGAAAGTCCACCACCTCCTGGAGGGCCTCCTTGGCCTCCTCCTGCCCCGCCACATCGCTGAAGGTGACGCCGGTCTGGGACTCGATATAGATCTTCGCGTTGCTCTTGCCCAGCTGCATGGCGTTCATGCCGCCGGCCTTGCTCATCTGGCGGCTTAAGAGACGCCCGATCAGCACAAAAAAGCCGATGGGGATAATCCAGCTGAGCAGAAAGCTGATCATCGGGGAGGCGGGCGTCACGATGGGCTTGGAGAACGCCACCCCCGCCTCGCTCAGCCGGTTGATCAGCTCCGGGTCATCCATGGGGCCGGTTTTATAGTAGTTCTTCTCAACTGCCCGGTCGGAAAAGGTGATCTGCGCATCGTCCTGGCTCACCTCCCCCACCTCGCCCCGCGCCAGCATCTCCAGGAAGGTGCTGTAGTGCACCTCCTGCACCTGGGGGCTCATCAGGTTGGGAAAGAGGAAGATGTTCAGAAGCATGATGACAACAGCCGCGATGAGGGCAAAATACATCCAGTTCTTCTGGGGGGACTTGATCTCTTTCATGGGATTTTCTCCTTAAAGCCCTTACTGGATCAGCGAGAGCTTGCGGTTGACATAGCGCAGGGTGATGCGGCGGGCCCGGCCCCCCTGGATGTCGTACTCCAGGATGTGGCTGCCGTTTTCCTCGCCGCCCACATAGACGTAGCTTAGAATCCCCGTATCCGGGTCATCCGAGGCCACCTCATAGTGGGCAAAGCCCTCCGCCATGTCGTAGTAGATGCCCCGGTCGCCCCGGGCGTTGGGCAGCTGGCCCATGCTGCGGAACCGGTCGATGATATCGTCCAGGCTTTGCCCCGCTGCCGTTTTGCGGGGGCCGCCGTGGGCGGCCTGGTCTGTGGTGAGGTAGTAGAGGACGGGCCCGCTCTCTCCGCTGAAAAACCGCGCCTCCCCCCAGGAATACATGTATTTGAGGGTGTTGCCGCTCACCTCTTCGTCCACGATCTCCTCCTGGTCAAGGGGCTGCCCCATCCTGGCGGCGAACTCCTCCGGGGTGGTCTTCAGCAGGGTGAAATCCGCAAACTGGTCGCCCGAGCGAAAATACTCCTTAAAGGGCGCCCGGGAGCTGAAGGCGATCTTGTACTCGATGTTCATCTCGTTTGAGATTTTTCCGTATTTGTTCAGGGCGATGGCCCGCAGGTAGACCCTGCCGCCCGGCAGCTGGATAGGCTCCCCCGTGTATTCCGGGGAATCGGTGGTGGGCCGGGTGCCGTCAATGGTGTAGAAGAAGCGCACATCCTTGTCCTCATCGATGTTGCGCAGGGATACCCGGATGGGCCGCTCATAGCTGCCCGCGGACATATTGGCCCGGGGCGCCAGGGGCGTGGGCAGGGTGATGGTGTAGCGGATGGACATCTCGTCGCTGATCAAAGCGCTTGACACCGCCACAGCCCGGAAGGTGTGGGTGCCCTCCTCAAGAACGATGGGCCCGGTGTAGGGCGTGCCCGCCTCGGGCAGCTCCTCCTCCCCCTTGGTATAAACCACCTCATAGCCCTGGGGTGAGGAAAACTCCACCGTGCGGCTGTACATATACCGGCCGGAGGCCAGGGAGGCCACCGGCGGCTGGGGCACCAGCTGGGAGCGCTGGTTGAAAAAGCTCTCCTCCTTTGTCTTCTCATAGGCGGCGCTCATCAGGTCGGTGGCGGGAAACAGCCGCCCCTGGCTTAGGAGCAAATCGATGTGCTGGCGGTAGGCGGTCGTGTTTTGCGGGTCCACCTCGGTGTAGATGCGCTTGTACACCGTCTCCGCATCCTCATAGCGGGAGGCGGCCTGATAGCCCTCCGCCAACAGCAGCAGCTTCTCCGCCAGATCCGGGTGCTCCGGCTCCGCCTCAAGCGCGGTTAAATAGCTTTCAATGGAGCGGGCCACATAGCCCTGGTCCAGGTATTCCGTGCCCAGAGCCCAGTAGGCGTCCGCGCTGGCCTCCCGGCCCATGCGCGCCATGATCAGCTGCCCCCCCGGGGTTAAGCGCATATAGATAAGGGCGCCTGCCGCCAAAACCACCAGCAGCATGGTGAGGGAGACCGCTATCTTGGCCCAGTTCACCATGCGCTTTTGGTAGGTGTTTTTCTTGGCCAGGCGGCTGCGGCGCTTGCCCCGCTTGCGCCGGGGCTTTTTGCCCGCCTTGGCGCCCCGGGTGGTGCGCCCCGCCCAGTTTAAGTCAATGCTGGGGGCATCCTCCATGATGGCGTCCAGGGTCACCTCCCCCTCCACCCCCATGTATTCCCCGCAGTGGGGGCAGATGCGGCTGGCCGCGTCTGACTCATTTTTACAGTACTTGCAGATCATCAAGGCTTACTCCATGTCCCTCATGGCCTGATACCCCGGATCCTCGCCAAACTCCCGCTCGGGGGCTTCCCCGCCCAGGGCCTCGATGGCGCTGCGCAGTTCGATATAATCCAGGTAATCAATCTCCAGGCTGGCTGCACGCAAAACAAGCGCAGGCAGCGCCCGATCATCCCCCAGGCGGCCCAAGTAGGCTGCCAGGGCGGAGGTGCGCTCCGGGGCTGAGTCAAACAGCTTGATGAGGGCTTCATACACCCCTTCTGTCCCCGGATAGCGGCTGAGGACGGAGAGCAGCGCCTCCTGTCCCGCCTGGCTTGCATAGGGCAGGGCCTCAAGCAGAGCGGGCAGCACCCCTTCGCCCTCCGCCTCCAGCCCCTCAAGAGCGCAGTCCGCCAGCTCGTCCTCCTCCGCCCGGGCAGCCTGCCAGGCGATATAGAGGTCCACCGGCTGGGGCAGGGCCATCTCACGCAGGAGGTTGACCGCGGTCATCCGCGCGCTTAAGGGAGCGCCCTCGTTTCCAATCAAAGTGATCAGCGCCTCCCGCGCCTGCTTCCCCTGTCTTGCGATCACATCCAGCAGAAGTTCCGGCACCGGCACCTCCTCCGCCTCATAGCGAAGAATCCAGGCCACCAGGGCCTCCGGGCTCTGCCCCTCAAAATAGCTTTCCGGCGCCAGGCCGGAAAGCCAGTCCGCAGGGGTGGTCACAAAGCGCTCATACAGCTGGGGCAAAAGCGCCTCCACCTGGCTTACGTCCGTGAAGCTGTCCTGGTTCTCCTCCAAAAAGCCCCGCAGCCAGCGGGAAAACCGGCCGTCAAAATCAATGGGCGTCATAGCTCTCCTCGCTTTCAGCCAGCAGCTTTGCCACCTCCCGGGCGTCAAACACCCGCTCGGTGCGGCAGAAATGGCAGGTAAGGCGCGTGTCCTCCCCCGTTTCCACGATCTTCTCCAGCTCCGCCCGGCCAATGGCGGCCAGCGCCTGGCGCATCTTATCCCAGCTGCAATCGCACTGAAGCGCCAGAGGCTCCTCTCCCAAAAACTCCGGGCCCAGGTCCTTAAACCAGTTTTCCGCCAGCTCCCTTAAGGAGCGGTCAAAAATCTCCCGGCTGATGTTGGCGTAAAAGGGGATGCGCACTTCCAGCTGCTTTAAGGTCTCCCCGGTGCAGCCGGGCATGGCCTGAATCAGGATGCCGCCGGAGGAGAGCACGGTGCCCGCCTCATTCAGGCAGCCCAGGGCCACCAGGGAGGGTGTCTGCTCAGAGAAGGTGAAATAGCTGGCGAAATCCTCCCCCAATTCCCCGCTGACCAGGTTGCTCACCGAGGTATAGGGGTCGCCCGTGGCGTAGTCCTTCACCACAATCAGCTTGCCCGTTTTCCCCACGAAGCCTCCCACATCCTGGCGGCCTTCAGGCGTTAAGGGCAGTTCCACCTGGGGGTTTTGCACCGTGATCTTAAAGTTCCCGTCCTTCACCCCGCAGTGCAGACGGCCGCCGGGGCCGTCCCCGTCCACAGAGACGGAAAGCCGGCCGCTTTCCTCCTTCATCAGGCCGCCCAGCATGGCGCAGCCGGGCAGCAGCCTGCCCATGGCGGCGGCGGCCACATCGCTGGCCTGGTGGATGTCCGCGGCCTGCTGGGCCATGCGGGTGCTGCGGATCATGAAGGCCCGGGCCTCCCGGTTCGCCAGGGTAAAACGCATCAGGGCGTCCGGATCGGGGTAAATGATATTCTCTCGCATGTGTCTGTCCTTTAGTGTGGTTTTTGCGCGGCGAAATGCAGCCGCTGGTCTTTGGATGCGGGTTTTTTTAAGCTCAGGCCGCCATAGCAGGCGATGTGCTCAAAGCCTGTCGCCTCAAGGGCCTGGGTGATCTCCTCCTGCTGCCAGGCCCGCTGGGTCTGGTTTTCCTCAATCAGGCGCCAGAGGCCCTCCGGCTGGCGCACAAAGATGGAAAGCTGCAGGGAAAGCAGGCGGCTGCGGGGCTGCCAGGCGTTTTGCCAGAGGTAGCGGATGTCCCCCTCCTGAAGGCCCAGGGTGTTGTTAGCCAGCACCTGGCTTAACTTGTAAAAGGAGGAGAGGTCAAAGGCGATCACCCCGCCGGGGGCCAGCACCCCGTAGGCGCTTTCTAAAAAGCGCCGCAGGTCTGTTTTGGTCAGCAGATAGTTCACCCCGTCACAGCCGCAGACCACCGCCTCCACCGGCCGGTGGGCGGAGAGAGAACGCATGTCCTGACTAACAAAGGGCAGTTGAAGCCCCAGATCCCTGGCCTTCAGCGCCGCGCGGCTGAGCATCTCCT
Source organism: Clostridia bacterium (assembly GCA_036825095.1). GTDB lineage: Bacteria > Bacillota > Clostridia > Christensenellales > Aristaeellaceae > UBA6115. The sequence goes on from DAISYX010000045.1 coordinate 9,709, forward strand.
GGGATATATCCCCCGGCAGCAGCTGGTAATGCCCCGCCAGGGGGATGCTGAGGCTGCCGGTGCCGCAGGCGGCCTCCAGCACCCGGGCGCCAGGGGGCACCCCCCGGGCCGCCATCAGCCCCTGGTAATGCGCAGCCCAGGCGGGGTAATCCACCTCCCCCATCAGCCGGTCATAGACCGAGGCGAAATCCCCATACATGCCTATACCAGACTGCCGGGGCTGTCGCCCGGGGCAGAGGCGGTTTCCATCCCGTCCTCCGGCCCTTCATCCTCGTACAAATCGTCCAGATCCTCCGGGTCCGCCAGCCCCCGGTTCACCTGGGCGCCGGGGATGCGCACATTGATAAAGCGGTCAAACACGGCGTTGGTGAAGGCCGCATAGACAAAGCGCGCCAAGGCGTTTCCGATTAAGAGATAATACCCGGCCAGCGCCATCACGGCATACATCCAGTGGGGCGTGGTGAGGGAGACGATAATCGCGATGCCGCTGGGAACCAGCATCACCAGGCGCACCCCCGCCGTATGGGGCAGCCGCCCCAGGGCCAGAAGCAGGGCGTTGCGCACCAGCGTTTTAAAGTTCATGTCATAGGTGACCAGCATGGGATAGAGGTGCACCAGCATCAGTATCCAGATGATGCCAAGGCCCACCACCAGCATCTGGGGCAGCACGAAAAAGACGCTGTTTTGCGCCATGGCGCCATAGAACTGATAGCTCACCAGCACCACCAGGGGCAAAAGCCCCGTGATCAGGGAGACGCCAAGCGCCTGCTTCCAGTTGGCCTTCAGGGCGTCCAGAAAGTCGCTCCACACAAAGGCGTGCTCATCCCGGGCCCAGTTGCGCGTCACCAGGGCCATGCCCGCCTGCACCGGCCCCGTGATGGCAATGGCGGGGATCAGCAAAAGGCAGCCCGTGAAGAGGATGCTGTACACCTCCTGGGAGCTGTTGTTAAAAATCGCCAGATATTCCGCGCTGGCGGCCGCCTGGTCCGCCGCCACCTCCGCGATGATGATCAAATGGGCGAACAGGGCGTTGAGGGTGATGATCAGCACATAAATCGCCGGCACAAACGCCAAAGCTGTCATCAGGTTCAGCCGGAACAGCCCCGCCAGGCGCACCCTGAGGATTTCCCGGAACTGCTGCCAGCGGTTCTGGGGCAGATCCCCCTTGCGGTAGTCCCCCTTGCCGGACTTGCCGTAATAGTAGTTGTTGAGCAGTTTTCGAAACACCCTTCAGCCCTCCACACATATATGCGACTTATTATAACACAGCCCTTATACCCGTGCATGAAGAGGATATGAATAAAAGCGGCAAAAAGGGGAGCAGCTACGCCCCCCTTTTTGCGATTTTACTTAAAGTTATGATCCCAGCTCGTCAAAACGCGCCATAATGGCCAGGGCAGGATCAACCGGAACCGGTTCGCGCTGCACATCAGACGGGATAACAATATCCTGTTTGACGGCGAGCTTTTTGCCTTCAAACTGAGGCAGCCAGCGCTTCTGTGCTTCCAGCATCTCTGCCACCATCGCCCTGATTTCAGTCAGCGTGCAGACAGAGGCAGTCAGCGGATCAAGCGCCACAGCGTGGACAACCTCCTCCGGGTCTCCGGAATAAGCCGCGCGGACTGCCAGACGCTGGACGTTGATGTTTGTCATGTTAAGGGCCGCCAGCTGAGGGGGCAAATCACCCACGATCGTGGGGTGAAGCCCTGTGGAATCCGCATAAACAGGACCCTCCGCGCAACAGTCCCCGGGCAGGTTTGAGATCATCCCGCGGTTAAGCACATTGCCATTGAAGCGAAAAGGCACGCCTGTTTCAATCGCTTCAAGGATATATGAGCAGTATTCCACGCTGCGGGGCGGCAACTCGATGGGCTCGTGGTCCAGCAAACGCCCGCCGTATTTGGCGATCACAGCGGTGCTGAATTTGTAATAAGCAGCCGTCTCACCGCCGAACCCCGGTTCGTCACAGTAGAGATCCAGCGCTTTTTGGTTCTTCCGGAAATACGGCATATACTCTGAAAGATGCCCGGTTGACTCGGTGCAGAAATAGCCAAAGTGGCGCAGCACCTCAGCCCGTACCTTCTCATTGATGTAGTATTCCGGTTTCTCCATCACTTCCTTGAACCTGGGATAGAGGTTCTGGCCCTTATGCTCAATTTTCAGAAACCAGCCCATGTGGTTGATGCCGGCGCAGAGGAAATCAACCTCCTCTTTCTTTACATCGCAATACCCGGCAATCAGATCCAGCGTGGTCTGCACCCCATGGCACAGCCCCACATAGTTGACCCCTTCCATGCCAAGAGCCCAGCCCACCATCGCCATGGGGTTGACATAGTTGAGGATAAGCGCATTGGGGAAAAGCTCCTTCACATCATCACAGATTTCCCGTATAACGGGAATAGTGCGCAGCGCGCGGAATACGCCACCAGCGTTCATGGAATCCCCGATGCAAGTGTCAACCCCATACTTAAGTGGGATTTCCAAATCATACTTAAAGGCCTCATTGCCTCCAATTTGGAAACTCAGGATCACATAATCCGCATCCTTCAGGGCCTCCCGCCTGTCCGTCGTGATGTAAACCTTGGCGGGATGGTTTTCCTTTTTTATCACTTTGTTCAGAAAAG
>DAISYX010000046.1:0-12246 GCA_036825095.1 Clostridia bacterium
AACAATCTAATGTTGCACGAAATGCCGATCATTCAAGACGCGCAAGACAGTGCTTATCCATCTGCGTCAAAGGACGTATATACAACCAGCAGGCTGGGACCCTCTGGGATAGCGGAAACATAAATCTGATAAAAATCCTCCCGCCCCATGACAAACCCCCAGTAGGGAGTCGGTATATCATCCTTTCCGTGCGATACACGGACGAATTCCGCACTGCTCAGGGGATAATCCTCCTCGTTCCATCCGCCTTCGCCGCCATATTCTTTTTGCAGAATATCTTTGGCGAATGCAAGCGCGTCCTCGTAAGAGACCTCCTCTTCTGTGGGCAGGCTGTAGATCATATATGTCTGGTCAGCATTAAATTCCGGATAGAGCGCCATTAGTTCAATAATCTTGTCACCGTATCTTGCTTTATCCAGGTATGTCCACTCTTCCCGATCCTGCGGAAGGGTGTAACTGAACTGTTCCAGAATTTCTTCCGGCGATGGAATCGCTGTATTGTGATCGTAAAGAAGAGTGATATCCCCGCCACGGGCGGGCACCAGCAGGCGGTACAGTCGATTTTGTGCGATGTAGATGCCATCATAGATGGTAATCATCCATTCAGGCTGGTCGGGAATATCCACATAGAATGAGTAAGTCCAGGTATATTCCTTGAGCGTTTCCGCATTTTCCTGCCCGTCCTGGCTCAGATATTCAATGACAGCTGCTGTCGCCTGCTCCTGGGTAAGATCGGCTTCTCCAGGCAAGCCATATTGATGCGCCAAAACCTCTTCCAAGCTGGGTGAAAACGAAACATCCGCTTCATATTTTTCAATCAATGCCGGAAGTTCTTTGGAGAACGCATGCTGCACCTCAACAGGCCATGCGCGGAAAGGCATGCCGTCATAGTAGGTGTCATAATATTCATAGAGGGAGTAGCTATCCGCAAAAACAGAGGGAGAAAGGGAGATTAACGCGATCATCACAGCAGCTAAGACGGTTTTGATTTTTATGCTACATATCCTTTCTGAGATAGACTCTTACTTCACGAGGGGGGATTCAGACATTGCTAAGTTCTTTGTTCGGAAGTTTGATACACAAGCGCCATAACAACCCTCCACAATTACAAGGATTGTTTAGTGTATAATTAAAATTATAACTATTAATTTGAGATGTCAAGTTCTTCCAAGTTCATGTATAAAAACGCAAGTCACAAGGGTTTCACAGTTTATTCACGCTGATCGGGCTTTGGCGTGCTATAATGCGGCCATCATGACGGAGGTGGGCACTTGATTCAGGCGGAACATATCACCAGGCGCTACGGCGCCTTTGAGGCGGTCAAAGACCTTTCCTTCTCTGTGAAAATCGGGGAGGTGGCGGGGCTTTTGGGCCAGAACGGCGCAGGGAAGACCACGGCGCTGCATGTGCTCTCCGGCTATCTGGCCCCCAGCAAGGGCACTGTGAAGGTCAATGGCATTGATCTGCAAAATAAGCCCCGGGAGGCCAAGCGCCACATCGGCTACCTGCCGGAGACCATTCCCCTGTATCCGGAGATGACACCCCTGGAATACCTGCGTTTTTGCTGCGATATCAAAGCGATCCACCCCCAGGACAGGGAAGCCCATATTCAGGATATCATGGCGCTGACGGACCTTAGCCAGGTGGCCCATCAGTCCTCCGGCACCCTGAGCAAGGGCTACCGCCAGCGCCTGGGCTTGGCCCAGGCGCTTTGCGGCGGGCCGGAGGTGCTCCTTTTGGATGAGCCCACCGCGGGCTTTGATCCGGTGCAGTCCCACGCCTTTCGCAAGCTGATCAGACGCCTTGCCAAAAAGCACGCGGTCATCCTCTCCTCCCACCTTTTAAGCGAAGTGCAGGAGGTCTGTGACCGGATTTTGATGATCTCGGCGGGTCAATTGGTTCTGGATCGTAAGGCCGCCCAGGGCTCGGACAAAAAGCCCCGCTTCCGCCTGGTGGTGGCCGCGTCAAGCGCCCTGGTGCTCTCCCCCATCCGCCAGCTGCCCAGCGTACGCCGGGTGGAGCTTGTGGGCAAGAGCAGCCCGGAGAAAACCACCCTGCTCATTGAGACCACTGAGGACGGCGTCTTCCAGCACGCCCTGTTCAGGCTTTTAAGCGGTCTTTCAGCCCCCATCCTGGAATTAAGCCCCCTGGGCGACACCTTGGAGGAGCTGTTTTTAAGGGTATCCAGCGACCAGATGCCAAAGGAGGGGCCATGAGCGCGGTCTTTCGCCGGGAGTTGAGGGGCTATTTTTTAACGCCCACCGGCTATCTGTTTTTAGTGGTTTTCTTAGCGCTCAGCGGGCTTTTGTTTTATCTGAATAACCTGCTCACCCGCAGCTCAGACCTGATGCCCTTTTTCTCCATGCTGAGCTATGTCTGGATGCTGCTCTCCCCGGTTTTGGTGGTCAAGCTGCTGGCGGGCGAGCGCCAGAGCATGACGGATCAGCTGCTGATCACCTCTCCCCTATCCTCTTTAGCCATTGTGCTGGGCAAGTTCTTTGCCGCGGCCGCTGTGCTTTTGATCTATGGCGCGCTGACGCTGGTCTATCCTCTTTTAGTGGCCGCCTACTCCAGGATTTGGCTGGGGGAGGTGTTCACCGCTTATCTGGGCTTTCTCCTGCAGGGCCTGGCCTTTGTGGCCCTTGACCTGGTGGTGACCGGCTTTATGAAGCGCAGCGCCTCCGCGGTGGCGGCCGCCCTTGGGGTCAACCTGTTTGTGTGGCTGATGGGGCTTTTATCGGTGGCCCCTTTTATCCCCAGCGCCATCAGCCGGATCATCGCCTTTTTCAGCCTGTATGAGCGCTTTGTGCCTTTCCTCTCAGCCCAGCTGAGCTTTGCCAACGCGCTCTATTTCGCGCTGTATTCCGCGGTGATGCTGGCGGTTGCCATCGCCGCCATGGAATTAAGGCGGGTGAAAACCACATGAAAAAGCTGATGCGTCAGATAAAAAACCTCTCCCGCAGCGGGGGCATTATCCTGAAGCTTGGGTTGTTCATCCTTTTGGCTTTGGGGCTGTCCCTTGCCGCTGATTATGTGGAGAACCGCTACGCCCTGCGGGCGGACCTGTCCTTTAACCGCCTCACCACCCAAAGCGAGGCCATGGACGAGGTGCTGGCCGCCCTCCCCCACGACGTCCATGCCTACGCCCTTTTCAGCGCGGGCAGCGAGGATCAGGCGTTAATCGGGCTGCTTAGTCGGATGGCGGCCAAATCCCCTCGCTTTACATATTCGGTGGACAGCCTGGTGAAAAACCCCCTGCTGGCAAGCCAGATATCCTCTGACCTCAGGGATCAGGCGGTAAGCGCGGACAGCCTGCTGATCGTCTGCGAGGAAACCGGGCGCAACCGCGTGCTTGATATCACGGACTATGTCAGTCAAAGCTTTGACAGCGAAAGCCAGGCCTATTATATCTCTGGCTTCCAGTATGAGAAGAAAATCACGGAGGCGCTGGTGTATGTCACCACCGGCCAGGTACCCCAGGTGCAACTGCTGGACGGTCACGGGGAGCTGGGCCTTGAACAGACAGCGGCCCTTGAAGAGCTGCTTGGCAGCTACAACTACCAGGTTTCCCGGGTCAGCCTAATGCGCGCCGAGGAGCTGAACCCGGAGCATCCCCTTTTGATCCTCTCCCCCCAAAAGGACCTGCTGGCCAGCGAGCTTACCATGATCCAGCAGTTCACCGCCAAAGGCGGCTCCCTTCTGATCACCTGCGACTATGGCGACCCGGATGACCTGCCCAATTTTGACGCCCTTTACCGCAGCTATGGCTTTGAGAAGATCAACGGCATCGTGGTGGCGGATGAGGAGGACACCGCCGCCTACATCAACAGCCCCATCTACCTGGTGCCCTATATGGGGCTGTCGGAGATCACCATGGAACTGATTGCCTCCAGCCACACCATGCTGCTTTTGCCCGGGTCCCGGGCCTTTGAAGCGCCTGATGCGCAGCGCTCAAACCCCCTGGTGACGCCTGTTCTCACCAGCGGCTTTGCCTATATCAAGGATGTGAAAAAGCCTGGCGCCACCCTGCTGCCAGAGGAGGGTGACCGCCAGGGCACTTTTGAACTGGCGCTTCTGTCCAGCCTGGCCCATCAGGACGGCAGCCGCTCTCAGGCGCTAATCCTGGGCAACTCCGGCATGCTCACCGATTCCTGGCTGTATGAGAACACCTACAGCCGGGAGTTCCTGCTGCACGCCCTCTCCTACCTAAGCCCCCATAAACCCATTGAGCTGGACATCGATCCCAAGGACGCCGCCCGGCCCCAGATGGTGATTCCAAACCCGGGCCTGCCCTTGTTTGTCATCATCCTGGTTCCCGCTTTGGTATTGGGCCTTGGCGTGGCGGTGCTCATAAAGCGCAGGAGGCGATAATCATGCAGCCCGTCCACAAGAAAAACACAAAGCCAAACAGAAGGCGCCTGATTCTTATCCTCATCCTTTGCCTCATCATGATATTGGCGGCCCTTCTTTTTTGGTTTTACTTTAAGGGCAAGCACGCCCAAAGCACGCTTCCTGAAGTCAAGGCAGCGGAGGATCAGCAGATCACCCTCATTGGCAAAGCGCCGGAGGATTTGATGGCCTTTGAGGTCTTTCCCCCGGGGCATGCCAGCTATCGCCTGGTGCGGGAGGGAGACCTTTTTCAGGTGGCTGATAGCCCGGAGTTCAGCTTAAACGCCTATATGATTGAGCAGATGGCGGAGGATCTTACCTCCCTAAGCGCAGAAAAAATAGGCCTGATTGAGGAGGTGACCGGAGGAGCGGAGGCCCTGGGGCTGGTCGGGGAGCATTTCCGTGTAATCGCGGAGTACAGCGACCACAGCAGCCTCACCCTCTCCTTTGGCAACGCCGCCTACACCGAGATTCCCACGGACTATTTTATGCTCTCTGGAGACAGCTCGGTCTATCTGGTCTCTCCCCAGATTCGCAGCAACCTGGACTTTCCCTTGGGGGCCTTAAGCCCCCCGCCGCGGATTGACTTTAGCAGCGATTTATTGACCTCCCTTCAGGTAACAGAGGAGGAAGCCCCCTTCACCCTTGAGCTGACAGGCGGCTTCTGGCAGCTTACAAGCCCCTTGAAGCATCCTGCGGACCTGGGGGCGGTGGCGACCCTCATAAATGACATCGGTGACATGCGCCTGGCGGTCTATGTGGGCGAAGCGGAGGAATTGAGCCTTTCAGACTATGGCTTAGCCCGGCCCGCAAGGGAGGTGGCCTTTCACTTGGCGGAAAGCCTCATCACCACCTACGCAGAGGACGGCCAGCTGATGGATTCCCAGGAGGTGGCGGCCCAAAGCCTGCGTTTTGCAGTGGGCGATGACATTGACCGGGTGGGCTTCTACTGCCTCTATCAGGGCGCGGTCTATCAGGCCAGCTACGCCTCCATGGGCTTTATCACCACCCTTCAACTAACGGACCTGCTGGCTAAAAAGCCCGTGGTGATCCCCATCAATCAGCTCCTCGCCCTTGCGGTGGAGGAGGCAGGAGAAAAAAGGCTCTACCAGGTGGAACTGACAGAGCGGATAGAACAAAACAACGAGATCGCCCTGGATGAACAAGGCCAGCCCCTGTATGACCCCTGGATTATGCTGGATGGCGTGGAGATTGATTCAGAAGCTTTTGTTCTGGAATATTTAAAGCTGATGGATCTGTCCGGCCAGGGGAGGCTGCCGGAGGGCTTCAGCCCCTCAGGCTCCCCTCTTAAGCGCTTTTCCTTTTCCGCAGAGGGCATGGCGCTGGAGTTGGCCTTCTACCCCTATGACGCCCTGCATGCGGCCATGGCGGTCAATGGACAGGCCTTTTGGTATGTGAATACCCAGTCGGTGGAGGACATCGCCCTATAGCGCGGCGGTGATGATCCCGCCGCCAAGGCAGCGGTCCTCAAGGTAAAACACCGCGCTCTGGCCGGGCGTCACCGCCCGCTGGGGCGTATCGAAGATAAGCCGTCCCGTTTCATCATCAGACAGGGTCAGGCGCATCCCCTGGTCCGGCTGGCGGTAGCGCAGCTTGGCCTTAAGGGAAACGGGCACGCCCGTTTCACCCGGCGCTTCCTTAACCCAGGTGATCTGCTCCACCAGGGCGCCCTGGCTAAACAGCCGGGGGTGATCCTCCCCCTGCACCAGAATGAGGCGGTTGTTTTTTAAGTCCTTTTCCGCCACAAACCAGCTGCGCCCATCCCCGCGGCCTCCGATGCCAAGCCCCCTGCGCTGGCCGATGGTATAATACATCAGCCCCTCATGGCGGCCCAACACTTCGCCCTCTTGCGACACCATCTGCCCCGGCTGGGCGGGCAGGTACTGCTGCAAAAACTGTTTAAAGCGCCGCTCGCCAATAAAACAGATGCCGGTGGAATCCTTCTTCTCAGACACAGACAGGCCCGCCTCCCGGGCGATCTGGCGCACCTGGGATTTTTTCATTTCCCCCAAGGGAAACAGAGCGCGCTTCAACTGGGCGGCCTTGGTCATGTATAAAAAATAGCTCTGGTCTTTTTCAGGGTCCGCGCCCTTCATGAGCTGGCCCGTTTCATCCCGGCGTACAAAATGCCCCGTGGCCATATAGTCCGCATCCAGCTTAAGCGCATAGTCCAAAAAGGCGCCGAACTTGATCTCCCGGTTGCACAGCACATCCGGGTTGGGGGTGCGTCCCGCCCGGTATTCCGCCAAAAAATGGGCGAACACCCGGTCCATATACGCCTGAGCGAAGCTCACCGAATAATGGGGGATGTCCAGCTGCTGGCAGATGGCCCGCACATCCGCCCAGTCTTCCTGGCTGGTGCAGGCGCCGGATTCGTCCGTCTCCTCCCAGTTGTCCATGAAAAGCCCGATAACCTCATGCCCCTTTTGCTTAAGCAACAGGGCCGCCACAGCGGAATCCACTCCGCCGGACAGCCCCACCACCACCCGGCTCATCCGATGCCGTCCCGCCTAAGGCGCTCCATGACGCTGCGGAAAACCAGCTCCGCCGTGTCCTGCTTTTGCCCGGTGGCCTGCACCACCAAAAACCTGTCCGGCTCCGCCGCGATCAAGGCCTGATAGGCCGCGTCCACCCGCTGATGAAAGGCGCTGCCCGCCAGCTCCAGACGGTCCTTTTCCCGGGCATGCTGCCGCTTTTGGGCCTCCTGGGGGCTTAGGGCTAAAAACACTGTGGCATCCGGCATCAAACCCCCAATGGCCGGGGCGTTCATCTGCCGCACCACCTCTGTTCCCAGCTGGCGGCCTGCCCCCTGATAGGTGATGCTGGAATCCACATAGCGATCGCTGATGATGACCTTCCCCGCTTTAAGGCCGGGCTGAATCACCTCCCGGACATGCTGGGCCCTGGCGGCCGCATATAAAAGGGCCTCGGTCTCTGGGGCCATGCCTGTATTGGCGTTTGAAAGCAAAATATCCCTGATCTGCTCCCCCACCTGGCTGCTGCCCGGCTCCCGGGTCAGAACAAGCGGATAACCCAGGCGTTCCAGCCGCTGGGCCAGAAAGCGGGCCTGGGTGGACTTGCCGGCGCCGTCGTTGCCTTCAAAACTGATAAAATAGCCCCGCGGCTCAGGCCTTTCCACGCCCAGCAGGGAAAACAAGGCTTCCGGATCATCCGCCAGGGCATCAGGCCGGGCTTTGATCAATTCTTCCCGGTTGCCATAGCCATAGCTCACCCCGATGCTGGCGATGCCAAGGGCCTTGGCGCCGGAGATGTCCGTCTCTCTGTCCCCCACCATCACGGCGCGCTTCCCTTCAGGCAGCACCCTTTTAATCAGGGCCGCCTTGTCAATCAAGGGATCGTCCTCCTCAAGAGGGCCGGACACCGCATCAAAAAAATGCCATAGGTTCAGCGCCCGCAGGACGATTTCCGTGGCGATCTGGGGCTTGCCGGTGGCGATGGCCAGATAGGCCCCCTGGTCTGACAGCGCCTTTAAAAGGGCTCTGACCCCTGGAAACACGGTGTTCTCCAGATGCCCCCGCTCATGATAGCAATCGCGGAAAATCCGGAGCACCTCAAAGGCCTGACCCTCGTTCATGCCATAGTGCCTTTGAAGCCCTGTGATAATCGGCGGGCCCAGAAATATCTCCCGGACAATCCCCTCCCCCGGCAGCGTCAGCTGCATCATCTCCAGCGCCTGGCGCAGGCTGTTGACAATGCCCGGCGCTGAATCCGTCAGCGTTCCGTCCAGGTCGAATATCACGGCGTCATAGGCTAAGGTGCTCACAGATTCTCCTCTTTCAACAAAGCATTTATAAAGGCCAGGGTGCTCTCCGGGTTGTCGCAATAGTAGGGGACGGAGAGAAACACATCGCTGCGGGAAAGCCCCAGCATCCGGGCGGCACCAGGATAACCGGCCAGCGGGATGCCATACAGCCGGCTTTGGGCGGCGGGCTTTTCCGTTCCGTCCTCCTGAAGTTCCATGGCCCTTATATAGCCGGCCTTAAGCTCCTCTGCCTGAATATCAAGGGGCACTTCCTCCCCGTCCAGGGGCATGAAGGCGCCTTGGGCGGCAAAGCGCTTGAAGTCCTCGGAAGCCAGCACGTAGATGTCCCCTTCTCTGGCGGAAAGGTAGGTAACCAGCTGCACTCCCGCATATAGATCCTGGGCTTCAGCGGGCAGGATGGTCATCATGTTGACCTCCTCCACCTCAGAAGACGCCCGCTCCCCCATCGCCTGAAGCGCCTCTATGCCCTCCTCGCTGATGACCCCCGCGGTCTGCACGTACAGATCAATCCGCCTCTCTCCCGGCGCCCGGTATTCGGTCTGGGTATAGATCAAATTCCAGACAGCAAAAGACAGGACGATAATCAGCGCATACTGCCACCAATGGTAGCTGAAGTGATGCTTAAGCGTCCTGCCGTCCGGTTTGAGGTTATACTTCATCTTGATCTCACGTTTTGTTTTACCCTAAGGGCTTCATGGTGGGGAAGAGCAGCACGTCCCGGATAGAGGGGCTGTCGGTGAGCAGCATGATCAGCCGGTCCACCCCGATGCCCTCCCCCGCCGTGGGGGGCATGCCATACTCCAGGGCGTTGAGGAAATCCTCATCCACCTGAGCCTTGGTGCCGCCCAGCTTGTGCCGCTCGGCCACCTGGCGCTCAAAACGGGCGCGCTGGTCAATGGGGTCGTTCAGCTCCGAGAAGGCGTTGCCAAACTCGCTGCCGCAGATGAAAAACTCAAAGCGCTCCGTCAGCCGCGGGTCATCCGGCTTGCGCTTGGCCAAAGGCGATATCTCAACCGGATAATCCGTCACAAAGGTGGGCTGGACCAGGTTCTTCTCCACAAACTCATCAAACAGCTCCGCCAGGCAATCACCCCGGGTGAAATGGGGCTCCGGGCGAATTCCTTTATCCCTTAAGGCCTGACGGGCCTCCTCATCGCTGTGCCAGTCAAAGAAATCAATGCCTGAGGCGTCCTTCACCGCCTGGGCCATGCTGATGCGGGGCCAGGGAGTTTTTAACTCAATCTCCTTCCCCTGATAGCTGACCTGGGTGCTCCCGCAGACCTCCTTTGCCACGGAGGAGATCAGTTCCTCCGTTAAGGTCATGAAGTCCTCATAGTCCGCGAAGGCCTGGTAAAACTCAACGGAGGTGAACTCCGGGTTGTGCTTGGGGCTCATGCCCTCGTTTCGGAAAATGCGGCCAATCTCATACACCTTGTCAAAGCCGCCCACAATCAGACGCTTAAGGTAAAGCTCCGTCTCCACCCGGAGAAACATTTCTATGTCCAGGGTGTTGTGGAAGGTGACAAAGGGCCGGGCCGCAGCGCCGATCTCCAGGGTGTGAAGAATGGGCGTGTCCACCTCTAAAAAACCCCGGCTGTTGAGGAAATTGCGGATGGCGTTGATGATGCGGGTGCGCTTTAAAAAGGTGTCCCGCACAGAAGGGTTCACGATCATGTCCAGATAGCGCTGGCGGTAACGCAGGTCCACATCCTGAAGGCCATGCCATTTTTCGGGCAGGGGCTTTAAGCATTTGGCAAGCAGGGTGATCTCCTCCGCGTGCACGGAAACCTCCCCGCTGTTGGTCTTGAACACCTTGCCCTTAATGCCCAGGATGTCCCCGATGTCATAGGACTTAAAGGCCTGGTAAGCATCCAGGCCTATGTCGTCCCGCTTAACATAGCTTTGGATCAGCCTCGCGCTGTCAAGCAGGTGAGCGAATGAGGCCTTTCCCATGATCCGGCGGCTGGTCATCCGCCCGGCAATGGCCACCGTCTTCCCCTCAAGGCTGTCAAAGCCCTGGATGATCTCCTGGCTTAAGGCATCCACCGGAAAATGCGTGATAAGCCAGGGGCTCTTTCCCTGGCCGATCAATTCCTCCAATTTGGCCCGGCGGATGGTCTCCTGCTCGGAATAGCCCTGGGAATGACTTGCCTGCTCTGACATTTCTTTGTGATCTCCTTTTATTAGCGGTGGATATCCAGCACCTTTAAGGTGATCATGCCGCCCGGCGCCTGCACCTTGACGGTCTGGCCCTTCTTCTTGCCCAGCAGGGCCGCGCCCATGGGGCTTTCGTTGGAGATGCGGTTGCTCATGGGGTCGCTCTCCCGGGCCCCCACGATGGTATACTCCGCCTCCTCCTTGAACTCCGAGTCATACACCCGCACCGTGGTGCCGATGTTGACCCGGTCGGTGGACACCTCGCTGTCATCAATCACAATGGCCGTGCGAATGGTGTTCTCCAGGTCGATGATCTCCGCCTCCAAGCGAGACTGCTCGTTTTTCGCCTCGTCATACTCCGCGTTTTCGCTCAGGTCCCCAAAACCCCGGGCCACGGCGATCATCTCCGCCACCTCAGCGCGCCTGATGGTGGTCAGGTACTGGAGCTTCTCCTCCAGTTTCCGCATCCCCTCAAGGGATACCACGGTCTTGTTGCTCAGCTCATGCTGCTTGTTGCTCATTGTTTCTACTCCATTCGTTGTGCACATTATTTTGATGCAGGCATCATCAGCCTGCAAAAATTACGCGTTTTTCTGCATTATCTGCAATAAAAAAACATGCGCTATCCAAAACCGCACACGGTTTCAAGCTGCGCTTTCATAGTATACGATAAAACCACGGTTTTGGCAAGCATCAGACGCTAAAATCACGCCCCAGCAGCTCCCCTGCCGACTGCCTGGCCCGGGTCTTGATTTTTTCCTCATCCAGGCTGAGGTATTCCCCATCCTGATAGAGAACGCGCCCGGCGGACATGGTCATGGACACATTGCGGCTGCCGGCCGCATAGACCAGGGTGGCCGGGATATCATGGGCGGGCAGGGTGTTGGGCAAACTCAGGTCCATCAGCACGCAGTCCGCCAGCCAGCCCTCACAAATCAAGCCAAGACCGTCAAAACCCAGCGCCCGGGCGCCGCCCAGGGTGGCCGCCTCCAGGACCTGGGCAGGGCTTATAAGGGTGGCATCCCTCCCCGCGCCCTTGTGGAGGAGGGCCGTCAGCTTGATCTCCTCCCAAAGGTCCAGGTTGTCGTTGCTGGCAGCGCCATCCGTGCCAAGCGTCAGGGGAATGCCCCGGGAGAGCATCTCAGGCACTGGGGCGATGCCGCTGCCCAGCTTTAAGTTGCTTATCACCGCATGGGCCACCCTCACCCCATCCTGGGCTAAAAGCGCCAGATCCTCTTCATCCACCGCCACGCAGTGGGCGGCGATCGCCGGGCCATTAAACAACCCCAGGTGATGGAAGTATTGAACGGGGCTCATCCCGTGCCGCTGCCGGCAGGCCGCCGCCTCCTGCTGGGTTTCGCTTAAGTGGAGGTGCTGAATGTTATCCAGCCCCTCCGTTGCCCTCACCAGCTTTTTCACCAGTTCCGGCGTGGTGGTGTACTCCGCGTGCACGCTGACGCTGGCCCGGATGCGCCCTTCTTCTGCGCCGTGATAATCCCGGTGAAAGGCCAGCGCGTCTGCCAGCTGGGCCTCTCCCTTTCCAAAGTCCACACAGGCGTTGGAGATCATGGCCCGTCCCCCCGCCTCCATGACCACCTTGACGGTCTCCTCCGGAAACATGTACATGTCGTTGATGGTGGTGACGCCACAGGCAAGGTACTCCAGCATCGCCAGCGCCACCCCGGCGCGGGCCTGCTGCGCCACAAGGCGCTCTTCCAGGGGAAAGATATGCTCCCTGAGCCACACCTCCAGCGGCTTTTCACCCCCCACGCCCCTTAGGAGGGTCATGGCGCTGTGGGTGTGGGCGTTGACCAAGGCGGGCATGAGCAGCCTGCCGCCAGCGTCAATCACTTTTTCCGTCCTGCCCGCAGGGCAGGCCTCCTCAGGCCCCACAT
>DAISYX010000047.1:0-3597 GCA_036825095.1 Clostridia bacterium
CGATGATCGAAGGCTGAAAAGAATCGTCTAATGGTATGCACACCCCTTGCGGAGCAAAGGCGGCAGAAACGCCGCCCGCCGCAGGGGGTGTGCATCGTTACGCGATTCGGTGCAGCCAATTTTTCGCAAAAAAAGGCCCATGTGAGCCGGATCGTGTATTCCTGCAAAATGGCTTTGAATCGGGCGGAATGCGCCCAATATTTGCAGGCATAACAAAAGACCCGCCGCAATCGGCGAGTCTTTTTATACCAACGAATGTCGGTATACATGGTGGGATTAATTGGGCTCGAACCAACGACCTCCACGATGTCAACGTGGCGCTCTAGCCAACTGAGCTATAATCCCGCGACGCAGGAATCATACCATGCCGGGGGAATCTTGGCAAGGTTTTTTGCTGGGACAGGGCCTCCAGCGCAAAACAAAAAACAGGGGACTGGCTTTTGGGCCAGCCCCGAAACCAAGGCGTGTCTTACTCCTCAATAGAGATAGCGTCCACCGGGCAGCTGTCCCGGGCTTCCTCCGCGGCTTCCTGGTTGTCCGGCGTGACGTCCCCGTGGACCTCCGCCAGGTTATCGTCGTTCATCTGGAAAACGTCCGGGCAGATGTCGGCGCACAGGCCGCAGCCGATGCACAGGTCCTGATCAACGATGGCTTTCATGGTGTTTCCTCCTCAAAATTGTTTTGTTCCTTTAGTCTTCAATGATATCACCCTTGACAGACAGGGTCACCACCTGCCAGGGGATCATTTTCCCGCAGTCTTTCAAGGCCTGGGTGGCGGCGCGGACCAGGCCCCCGCAGCAGGGCACCTCCATACGCACCACCTTGACGGATTTGATGTTGTTGTGCTTGAGAATCTCCGTGAGCTTCGCGGCCTGGTCATGGGCGTCCAGCTTGGGGCAGCCGATGAGGGTGACATGCCCCGCCATGATCCGGCGGTGAAAATCCCCGCTGGCATAGGCGGCGCAGTCCGCTGAGATAAGCAGCTTGGCGTTGTCAAGGAAGGGGGCGTTTACCGCCACCAATTGCAGCTGCACGGGGAAGTTGCCAAGCTGGCTTGCGGCAGGGGCCTCCTGGGCCTGGGTTTGGACGGGGGCCGGCTCAAAGCGCATCGCCTGCCGCCCGGGGCAGCCTGCGGGGGACGCCTGGTCATCTGCCAGACGGGCCTTATGCTGCTGGACGGCGGCGCTGTCAAAGGCGGCCGCCTCCCGGGTTTCAAAGCTGATGGCGCTCACCGGGCAGGTGGGCAGGCAGTTGCCCAGGCCGTCGCAGTAGTCATCCCTCAGCAGGCGGGCCTTGCCGTCCACCATGCCGATGGCGCCCTCCTGACAGGCCCGGACGCACAGCCCGCAGCCGATGCATTTATCCTGATCGATGGTGATAATGTCACGAAGCATCCAAAATCCTCCTGTTAGCCAAAGGGCTTTGTCCCTTTCGCCAAGGCCATTATACTATAACACCGCAAAAGCGCAGTTGCAATTGCAACATAAATAAGCCGGGAACGGTTTAGGTTTTGGGGACGGCGGGTATTTTCTCATGGTAGGCCTTATGAAAGGCGAGAAGAAAGGAGCCAAGAATGTTCAAGAATAAAAAGGTATACGCTTTGGCGCTTATTTTAGCCGCGGGGATTTTCCTGGTCGGCTGCACCCCCTCCCAGCCCGCAGCCACGGCGACCCCTGAGGTTACGGACGTTCCGGCGACGGAGGTGCCCGTCACCGATGCGCCTGAGGAAACCGCGGGGGCCCAGGACGCCCTCAGCCTGACTCTGGAGGAGCTGAAGGCGTTTGACGGCAAGGAAGGCAGGCGCGCCTATATCGCGGTGGACGGCATTATCTATGACGTCACTGACAGCGCCGCCTGGGCCAACGGCACCCACAACGGCAATAACGCGGGCCAGGATTTGACCGAGGCCCTAAAGGGCGCGCCCCACGGGCCGGAGAAGCTGGACAACGTGGTTGAAATCGGTGTGCTGGCGGACTAAGCGCATATAAAAAATCACCATCACCTGCCGGCCTTGTGCCGGCAGATTTTGGAGGGACGATGAATTACAAGCTTTTAGGATGGCTCAGCGTGGCGTTGATCCTGATCGCCACGGCCCCTTACTGGCTGCGGAAAATCAACCAGTGGACGGTGAAAACCAAGGACAAGCGCTTTTTAAACCTCATCAAACGCCTGCGACCCATCCACCGGGTTGCCGGCGTGCTTTTGGCCATCATCGCCCTGGCGCATGGCTGGATGGCGCTAAGCGGCCGCATAGCGCTGCACACGGGGCTTTTGCTCTATCTGGCTTTATTGCTGACGGCGGCCCTGGGCGCGGCCTTTTATTTTAAAAAGGACCGCCGGGCCTTCAAAGGGCATAAGGTGATGGCGCTGGTCAGCGTGCTTTTGCTGCTCTTGCACCTGATCAAGCCCTGGGCGCTGGGCCAGTGGTTTGGCATCTGGTAATCAGGCGCTTATAGTTTATGAGCCAGGCGCCATGTTTCCACATGGCGCAAAAGCACGGGCTGGATATCCGGGAACACCAGGTTCCCGGGTATTTTTTCGCTGAAAACCAGGTGGTCTATCTCGGAATCAATGGGCCCCAGGGCGGAGATCTCCGCGTAGTACAGGCGGCCAAAACGGGCGGGGGCGAAGCTGCCGTCCGCCTCCCTGAGGCTGACGGAATAGTAGCACACCGGCCAGATGCGATAGGCGGTGGCGCCGGTTTCCTCCTCCAGCTCCCGCCGGGCCGCCGCGTCCGGGCTTTCCCCGGGCTCCACATGGCCGCCGGGAAATTCAAGGCCCACGCGGTTTTTGTTTTGGGCCCAGACCCATTTGCCTTGGTAGGTGCTGGGGATCAGGGAGAAGATCACCCGGCTGTCCTCCCCCTGGTCATAAAAGCGGATGCGCGCCTTTTCAAAAGCCATCTTATCTCCTAAAGGGGCCGTGTGGCCCTGGTTTTTTAAAGAATAGCACAAAAAAGAGGCGGGCGGAAGCGCCCTGAAGCGCCGCCGCCCGCCCTGTGTGTCAGCCTTTAGGGCTTGAAGCGCTTCAGGCGCAGGGCGTTTAGCAGGACGGAGACGGAGCTGAAGCTCATGGCCGCGGCAGCGATCATGGGGTTGAGCAGGGGCCCGCCAAACAGATGGAGAACGCCTGCTGCCACCGGGATGCCAAGCACGTTATAGCCAAAGGCCCAGAACAGGTTTTGCTTGATGGTTCTAAGGGTTTGACGGCTGAGCTTGATGGCGGTGGCCACATCCTGAAGGTTGGAGCGCATCAGCACGATGTCCGCGGACTCGATGGCCACGTCCGTGCCGGAGCCGATGGCGATGCCGATGTCCGCCTGGGCCAGGGCGGGGGCGTCGTTGATGCCGTCGCCCACCATGGCCACCTTGCGGCCTTCCGCCTGGAGGGCCTTGACAGCGTCCGCCTTTTCCCCGGGCTTCACATCCGCCAGCACCCGGGTGATGCCCGCCTCGCTGGCGATGGCCTGGGCGGTGCGGGCGTTATCCCCGGTGAGCATCATCACCTCAAGGCCCAGGGCCTTCATTTTAGAGACCGCCTCCCGGCTGGTGTCCTTCAGTTTATCCGCCACAGCGATCAGCCCGGCGGGTTTGCCTG
>DAISYX010000047.1:3697-12228 GCA_036825095.1 Clostridia bacterium
TCCAGCACCACGGTGTCAACCGCCTGGGCGGTTTCCAGGGCCTGGCCGCTTTTGATGAGAATGCCGTGTTCAGCGCCCTTGCCGGTGCCCACCATGATGGCGGTGGGGGTGGCCAGCCCCAAAGCACAGGGGCAGGCGATCACCAATACCGGGATAAAGACCCTCAGGGCGAAGTTGATGTCCCCGGTGGCGATCAGCCAGGCGATGCCAGCGATGAGGGCGATGGCAAACACCACGGGCACGAAGATGCCGGAAACCTTGTCCGCCAGCCTGGCGATGGGCGCCTTGGAGCCCTGGGCCTCCTCCACCAGGCGGATGATCTGGGCCAGCGCCGTGTCATCCCCCACCTTTTCCGCGCGGAAGCGCAGGGAGCCGGTGGTGTTCAGGGTGGCGGCGAACACCTGGTCGCCCGCTTCCTTCATCACGGGCATGCTCTCCCCGGTCATGGCGGATTCGTCAAGGCCGCTGGCGCCGGAGATAATCACGCCGTCCACCGGCACCCGGGCGCCGGGGCGCAGCAGGAGGATGTCTCCCGCCTCCACCTCTTCAACGGGAATCTCCCGCTCCTCCTCCCCGCTTAGGAGGATGGCGGTTTTGGGCGTGAGGGCCAGCAGGGCCTTCACCGCCTCCCCGGTGCGGCCCTTGGACACCGCCTCCAGGGTTTTGCCAAGCAGGATCAGGGTGATGATGACGCCGGCGGATTCATAGTACAGCCCGTGCACCGCCTCGTGGCTGCCCTGGGCGATCAGGATGGTCTCCCAGAGGCTGTAGATGATGGCGGCCGAGGTGCCCATGGCCACCAGGGTGTCCATGTTGGGGGCGCGCCTGAGCGCCGCCTTGGTGCCGGAGATATAGAAGTGATGCCCCGCCCAGAGGATGGGCAGCAGCAGCAGAAGCTGCGCCAGGGCGAAGTTTAAAGGCCGGGTGTGCATGTCCAAAAAGGCAGGGATGGGCAGGCTGGCGGAGATCATGGGGGCCATGGCCAGATAAAGAAGTGGCAGGCAGAAGACCGCGGCGATGATCACCCGCCGCCACATCTTCCGGATGCCCTCCTCCCGGCGGGCCCGGTCCTCCTCCGCCTGGGAGGGCTTGGTGGACTGGAGGGGCTTGTAGCCGGCCCTTTGGATGGCCTCCCGGATTTTCCGCTGGCCTGTCTCGTCCGGGCGGTAGCGCACGCTGGCCTTTTCCGTGGCCAGGTTGACCGAGGCGAAGGTTACCCCGGGGAGGCGGACCAGCTCTTTCTCCACCGCCTGGGCGCAGGAGGCGCAGGTCATCCCCTCGATGGGGATGGTGGTACTGGCCTCAAGGGCCGGGGCCACGAAAACATAGCCCAGGCCGTCAATTTCAGTTTTCAGCTTGTCCAAGGCGAACTCCTCCGGGTCATAGCGCACCTGAAGCTTCTCTGTGGCCAGGTTGACGGACGCCTCCTTCACCCCCGGAAGGGCGCTGGCGTGCTTTTCCACGTTGGCCGCGCAGGAAGCGCAGTGCATGCCCTGTATGTCAAATTGCTTGGTTTCCAATGTGATCACCTCATCTGTATTCAGGCGGGCTTGACAGCGCCGCCTGTCAGCCCTATACTACACGCAATAAGGACGAAAAGACAAGTACGCACTATTTTGTCATATACTTACCGAAAGGATAGTAATGCCCATGAGCACCCAGCCCCACACCATCAACTGCCCCGTCAGCGCCGCCCTTGGGCTGATCGGCGGGAAGTACAAGGCCTTGATCCTCTGGCACCTGGTGCCCGGGAAGCGGCGCTATGGCGCGCTGGCCCGGCTGATTCCCCAGGCCACCCCAAAAATGCTCACCCAGCAGCTAAGGGAACTGGAGGCGGATGGCCTGCTCAGCCGCACCGTTTACCCCGTGGTGCCGCCCAAGGTGGAATACGCGCTGACGGACTTTGGAAAAAGCCTTAAGCCGGTCCTGGACCGGATGTATGCCTGGGGGGAGGGCTATCTTAATGACCAGGGCATCCCCATCAACTGCGGGATGGAGCCGCTGGAGGAAGAAGAGGGCGACCCCGCCTCTTAAGCCAAGTCCAGCAGGCGGTGCCTTAGCATGTCAAAGGCGTTTTGCACCGCCTGGGTGCGCAGATAGGCCCTGTCCCTTTGCCTGGGCGCGGTGGCAAGAAGGGCGGTGGCGTGGCCCTTAAGACAGACCGCGTAGGCGTATTTCCCCTCCTCCCCCAGGGAGATAACCAGGGCCGCGGAAGCCTGCCGGGTCCGGCAGAGGGTTTGGGCCAGGGCGGCGCAGGCCGCCTCGGGGGCCGGGGGGAGGGCTTCACCATCCGGCTCCAGCAGGGTTTTTATATCGCTGAGGCTTTCCCCGCTCAGGCAGGGAGCCATCTGCCCTTTAGCCTCGGGCAAGGCCAGCAGGCGGAAGGCCGCCAGCCCCGCCGTGCCCGCCTCCGCGACGGCAAGCTTAAGCCCGGTTTTTTTCAGCAGCGCTGAAAGCGCCTCCTCCAGGCTGTCTATATCCACGCCATACACATGCCGGCCCAGGCGGCGGAGAATTTCCTCCACCACCGGCTGGGTGAGGCGGCGGGCCTCCTCCGGGCTGTCTCCCCGGGCGGTGACGCGCACAAAGGCCTCCCCTTCCCGGGCGTAGGGGGCCAGGGTGGGGTTGACGCCTTCCACAATCAGGTCCTCCAGCATCTCCGCCATGCGGGATTCCCCAAGCCCGATCACCCGCACCATGCGGGAGAGGAGCAGCCCCTTTGAAAACCGGCGCAGATAGGGGGCCACATGGGCTTTGAACATGGCCTTCACCTCCCGGGGAGGCCCCGGCAGCAGGATAGCGGTGGGGCCGGGCGGATCCTCCAGGATATAGCCGGGGGCGGTGCCCTGGGGGTTTTCAAGCACCAGGGCGCCCTCAGGCGCCAGGGCCTGGCGCTGGTTGTTTTTGGGCATGGGGCGCCTGACGGTGTCATAAAAGGCCTGAAGCGCTGTGAGGCTGGGGGCGTGCATCACCAGGGGCCGGTCATACACCCGGGCCACCACCTCCTTGGTGATGTCATCAGAAGTGGGCCCCAGGCCGCCTGTGATCAGCAGAAAATCGCTGCGGGACAGGGCCAGGCGCACCGCCTCCTCCAGGCGGCGCTCGTTATCGCCCACCACCGTCTGGTAGTAGAGATCAAGCCCCAGCTGGGAGACTTCCTGCGCCAGGAAGCGGGCGTTGGTGTTGAGAATGTCCCCCAGCAGCAGTTCCGTGCCCACACAGAGGATCTCACAGCGTTTACTTGGCATCCTTTGGTCTCCCTTCATTTGTCTTAGGGGATTGTACCACGCCGGAGGGGGCAAAAAGCGTCCGGTTTGTCATGTTTCCATTTTTCGCGCGTCTTATGGTTAAGGAAGGGGTGAGGCTTTGCGGGAGATCGGCGCGGTCTATCAGGCCTATTTCCAGGATGTTTACCGCTATGCGCTGAAGCTGGCGGGAAACCGGGAGCTGGCGCTGGATTTGACCAGTGAAACCTTTCTAAAAGCCATGGACGTCCTGGAGGGCTTCCGGGGCCAGAGCCAGCTGAGGGTCTGGCTGTGCCAGATCACCCGGAACCTTTACTTAAGCCACCTGCGGAAGCAAAAGCGCCTGAGGCCCCTTGAAGGGCTGCCGGAGCCGGAGGCGGAGGACGCCCTGGGCCCTCTTTTTGACCGGGAGGAGGCCAGAAGCCTTGCCGCCATTGCCGGAGGCATCAGGGAGCCCTACCGCCAGGTGTTCGCGCTGCGGGTCTGGGGGGAGATGCCCTTCGGGGCCATCGGCGGGCTGTTTGGCAAAAGCGCCAACTGGGCCTGTGTGGTCTATCACCGGGCGCGCAGGATGATCAAAGACATCTATGAGGAGGAAACATGAACTGCGATATCATTAAGGACCTTTTGCCCCTGTACGCGGAGGGGCTGGCCAGCCCGGAAAGCCGGGAGCTGGTGGAAGAGCACCTGAAGGACTGCCCCGCCTGCTCTGAGACGCTAAAGGAACTTCAGGCGAACCTTCCGGCTGCGCAGCAGGCCGCCCTGCCGCTTGAAAAGATCAGCCGGCAAATCAAAAAACGCCGCCTGTTAACGGGGCTTTTGGCCATGTTTTTGGTGCTGGCCTTTGCTGCCGCGGCTCTTTCCGCCCTTACCTCTCCCCAATTCGCGCCCTATCAGGAGGGGCTGTTTGAGATTCATCAGCAGGGGGACAGCCTGGTGGTCACGGTGCGGCGGGGGTATCGGGCCCGCCTGATTCCATTCCCTTGGGCTTCGCAGGAGGATCCGGGCCTTCAGACCTTTGACCTGGAGGTGTTCTCCTATCCCTTTGACAGGACCGGAGGGCAGGGAGAGCTTAAGCTGACTGAAAGCCTTGATCCGGACAGCCGGGCGGTGGTTTTCTACCTGGAGCCGGGCCGGGAGGACAGGCTGGTGTTTGGCCCTGACCCCAATCCAAACGGCGGGCGCTGGACGATGCCCCGGCTGGCGCTGGCCTATTACCTGGTATTGGCCCTGGGACTGGCGCTGATTCTGGGGCTTCTGCTGCTTATTTTCCGCAAGAAAGAGAAGGCGCGCCGGGTGATCCGGCTGCTTTTGGGGCTGCCCCTTTCCTGGCTGGCGGGGCACCTGCTCATCAAGGGCTTTCACACCGTTTCCTGGGAGATGCTTAAGGACTTTGTCTTTATCCTGTTAACCGGCTGCTTCCTCTTTGGCGCCTGGGTCATCCGGCTGTGGTTTATGCCGGGGCGTGAAAAGCCGGCCGCCTGATTGCTCCGCCCCGCGCATCGTGCTATGCTCTTTGCAAGAGCGATGCCTGGCTGCATCCTTTTTCAAAACAGAAAGCTGCGTGAAGCCAAAAAGGAGGAGCGGGACCATGAGCCAGATGACCAAAAAGCCCTTGTTTAACCCTCAGGGCGACACCCAGGTGCGGCTGCGCCGGATGATCGGCGGCAACACCACCAACCTCAACGACTTCAACAACCTGAAGTATCAATGGGTCTCCCCCTGGTATCGCCAGGCGATGAACAACTTCTGGATTCCGGAGGAGATCAACCTCACCACGGACAAAAAGCAGTATCCCCTGCTGCCCCCGGCTGAGCGCCGGGCCTATGACAAGGTGCTGTCCTTCCTGATTTTTCTGGACAGCATCCAGACGGCCAACCTCCCCAACATCGGGGAGTACATCACCGCCAACGAGGTGAACCTCTGCCTGTGCCTGCAGACCTATCAGGAGGTGCTCCACTCCCAGAGCTATTCCTATATGCTGGACTCCATCTGCGAGCCCCATGAGCGGGACGCCGTCCTTTATCAGTGGAAGGATGACGAGCGCCTGCTGGCCCGCAACACCTTTATCGGGGATATCTACAACGCCTTCCAGCAGGAGAAGACGCTGGAGAACTTCATGCGGGCCATTTTGGGCAACTACATCTTAGAGGGGATTTACTTCTATTCCGGCTTTATGTTCTTTTACAACCTGGGCCGCAACAACCGCATGCCGGGCTCTGTTCAGGAGATCCGCTATATCAACCGGGACGAGGCCACCCACCTGTATCTCTTCCGCAACATCATTGCGGAGCTGGAAAAGGAGGAGCCCTCCGTGTTCACCCCGGAGTATAAGGCCATGTACCGGGAGATGATCCGGGAGGGCTGCGAGCAGGAGATCGCCTGGGGACAGTACGCCATCGGGGAGGACATCCAGGGGCTGACCGGGCAGATGGTGAGCGATTACATCAAATACCTGGGCAACCTGCGGGCCGCGGGCATCGGCCTTGAGCCCATCTATGAGGGCTATGACAAGGAGCCGGACACCATGAAGTGGGTGAGCCAGTACTCCAACGCCAACATGATCAAGACGGATTTCTTCGAGGCCAAAAGCACCGCCTACGCCAAATCCGGAGCGCTGCTGGACGACCTTTGATCTTCACGCCGGGTTTGGCGCAGGGCAGCGAGAATTTACGCCCTTGCCAAACCCGGCTTTTTTGCGTTACACTGATTCAGGTTCATCTATTCAGGCGCACATCGCGCCAAAACCAAGGGCACAGACACGGTTGTGCCCTTTTCAGTGAGGAGGGAGCAATGCTAAGGGGCTTTGACCATGAGCTGTACACCCGCACCCAGTCTAAGAAGATCATGGAGCGGGTGGATCAATTTGGGGGGAAATTGTATCTGGAGCTGGGCGGAAAGCTGTTTGATGACAACCACGCCGCCCGGGTGCTGCCGGGCTTTCAGCCGGACAGCAAGATCAGCATGCTGGGGAAGCTTCGGGATGAGATAGAGGTCATCGTGGTGATCAGCGCCAATGACATCGAGAAAAACAAGGTGCGGGGGGATTTGGGCATCACCTACGACCAGGAGGTGCTGCGCCTGATCGACGCCTTTGAGTCAGTGCAGATGAAGGTGGGCTCCGTGGTGATCACCCACTGGGCCACCCAGCGCAACGCCCAGCTTTTCCGCCGGAAGCTTCGCAGCCTGGGGGTGAAGGTGTATATCCACTATTTCATCGAGGGTTATCCCAGCAATGTGGACCTGGTGGTGAGCGAAAAGGGATATGGCAAAAACGAATTTGTGGAGACCAGCCGCCGCCTGGTGCTGGTGACCGCCCCGGGGCCCGGCAGCGGCAAGATGGCGGTGTGCATGTCCCAGCTCTATCAGGAGCATCAGCGGGGGATGAAGGCGGGCTATGCCAAGTTTGAAACCTTCCCCATCTGGAACCTGCCGCTTAAGCACCCGGTGAACGTGGCCTATGAGGCGGCCACCGTGGACCTGGGGGATGTGAACAGCCTGGACCCCTTCCATCTGGAGGCCTATCAGGTGCCCGCGGTCAACTACAACCGGGACATCGAGGTTTTCCCCATCCTGCGCGCCATCCTTGAGAAAATCTGGGGGGAGATGCCCTACCATTCGCCCACGGACATGGGGGTGAACATGGTGGGCTACTGCATCACCGACGAGGCCCTGGTGGAGGCCGCCGCCAAGCAGGAGGTTATCCGCAGGCTGTACACCAGCCTGTGCGAGCAGCGCCGGGGCCATGTGAGTGAGGAGGAGGTGGGCAAGCTCCACCTGCTGATGCAGCAATTAAAGCTGAGCGATGAGGACCGCCCCGTGATCGCGGCCAGCCGCAAGCGGGCAGGCAGCACCGGCGCCCCCGCCGCCGCCATTGAGCTGGAAAACGGGGAGATCATCACCGGGAAGACCACCAGCCTCCTGGGCGCTTCCGCCGCCCTTTTGCTAAACGCCCTCAAGCGCCTGGCGGGCATCCCCAAGGCGGAAAAGCTGATCCCCCCGGAGGTGATCGGCCCGGTGCAGGACTTGAAGCTCAACTATCTGGGCAACCGCAACCCCCGGCTGCACACCGATGAGGTGCTGGTGGCCCTCTCCATCACCGCCTCCCAAAGCGAGGCGGCCGCCCGGGCGCTGAGCCAATTGCCCCAGCTGAAAGGCTGCGAGGTGCACACCACCGTCATCCTCTCCCCGGTGGATGAAAACGTGTTCCGCCGCCTGGGGGTTAACCT
Organism: Clostridia bacterium; assembly: GCA_036825095.1. Classification (GTDB taxonomy): domain Bacteria; phylum Bacillota; class Clostridia; order Christensenellales; family Aristaeellaceae; genus UBA6115. The sequence goes on from DAISYX010000047.1 coordinate 11,172, forward strand.
CACCTGCGATCCAAAGTATCAGACGCGCCGGCTGTACCACAGATAGCGCCGGCCCTTTATACAGAGCTGCATAAAATTACGCGCTTGCTCCGTTTTTCCCTCTGATTCCACTTTTTCCCGCGCTCTTTAGGCCAAAAAACACATGGCAGGGCGCGGGATTATCTTTGTATCATGTAATTGTTGCTTAATCATGCATTATTTGGTATGATGCCGTGTACGAACGCCGGATGCCCGGCGGGCGGTGTCCCAAGTTCTCAGAGAAAGAAGGCGTCCGGATGCTAAAATACGCGATCAAGCGCATTCTGCTTGCGATCGTAACCATCTTTATTATCTCAGCCATTACCTTTTTTGCCATGAACGCCATCCCCGGCGGGCCTTTTGCCAAGGAGAAGGCGCCTGAGCCCCGCATTCAGGCGGTGCTGGAGGAACGCTTCAACCTGGACAAGCCTGTGGGGGAGCAGTTCTTTCTCTATCTGCGCAATCTGGTGCAGGGGGATTTTGGCGTATCCCTGAAGACCGGCCGGGAGATATCCAGCACCATCTCCTCCTCCTTTGCCATTTCCGCCCGGCTGGGGGGCACGGCGGTGCTGGTGGCCCTGGTTTTTGGTCTGCTTTTCGGCTCCCTGGCGGCGCTGCGCCGGGGCGGCTGGCCGGACCGGATGATCATCTTCTTTACCACCCTGTTTGTGGCGGTGCCCAGCTTCATCCTGGCCACCCTGCTGCTGTTGGTGTTCAGCTTCACCCTGGGCTGGTTTAAGGTGTGGAGCATCACGGACCCCAACTACACCCTGCCGGTGATCTCCCTGGCCCTCTACCCCATGGCCTATATCACCCGGTTGACTAAATCATCCATGCTGGATGTGCTGGGCCAGGATTATATCCGCACGGCCCGGGCCAAGGGCATCAGCGATCAGGTGGTTATCGCCAAGCACGCCCTCAGAAACGCCCTGATTCCGGTGGTCACCTATGTGGGGCCGCTGACCGCCTATATCCTCACCGGCTCCCTGGTGGTGGAAACCGTGTTCACCATCGGCGGCCTGGGCACCCATTTTGTCAC
>DAISYX010000048.1:0-12187 GCA_036825095.1 Clostridia bacterium
GGGCGAGCGCCCCATGGCCTATGACAACAAGACCCTGGGCCGCTTCCAGCTGACCGGCATCCCGGCGGCGCCCCGCGGCGTGCCCCAGATCGAGGTGAAGTTCACCATCGACAAAAACGGCATCGTCAGCGTCAGCGCCAAGGATCTGGGCACCGGCAACAGCCAGAACGTCACCATCACCGCCTCCAGCAACTTAACAGAGGACGAGATCAACCAGCGCGTGAAGGAAGCGGAGCAGTTTGCAGATGAAGACAAGCGCCGCAAGGAAGAGGTGGAAACCCTCAACCGGGCGGACTCCTTCCAGTACGAGATGGAAAAGCAGCTGAAGGACAACGGCGATAAGCTCTCTGAGGAAGACCGCGCCACCGTGCAAAGCGAGATTGACAGCTTCAAGAAGGTGCGCGAGGGCGGCAACGTGGAGGAGATCCGCCAGGTGATGGATCAAACCACCCAGAAGGTCTATGATATCTTTGGTAAGATTTACCAGTCCCAGGACGGCCAGCAGGCCGGTCAGCCCCAGGACGGCCCGGCGCAAAACCCGGACGGCTCTGTGGACGCTGACGGAGAGGTGCACTGAGCTTAAGGGCAGGGGCGGCTGGCATTCGGGGGCTTTCCATAAGGGGAAGCCCCCGGACAAGCGCCCAAAACCCTTTGGCACACAGGATTTATTGAGGAGCTATGGCAACAAAAAGAGACTATTATGAGGTGCTGGGCGTTGATAAAAAGGCGGGCACCGATGAAATAAAAAAGGCCTACCGCAAGCTGGCCAAGGAGTGCCACCCCGACCTGCACCCCAATGACCCGGCCTGCGAAGCGCGCTTTAAGGAGCTCAACGAGGCCAACGAGATCCTCTCAGACCCGGAGAAGCGCGCCCGCTATGACCAGTTTGGCATGGACGGGCCTCCCCTGGGAGGCTTTGGCGGCGGGGCGGGCTTTGACGCCTCCGGCTTTGGCGGGTTTGAGTCGATTTTTGACCAGCTCTTTGGCGGCGGCATGGGCGGCGCGGCTCAGCGCAGCGGCCCCAGGCCGGGCAACGACCTGCGTTTTAACATGCGGGTCACCTTTGAGGAGGCGGCCTTTGGCACCAAGAAGTCCTTTGACTTCATGCGAAACGAGGAGTGTGAAACCTGCCACGGCACCCGGGCCAAGCCCGGCACCCAGCCGGTGACCTGCGCCACCTGCAAGGGCACGGGCCAGGTGCGCTCCGGCGGCGGCTTTATGGTGACGGTTCGCACCTGCCCCACCTGTCAGGGCACGGGGCAGACGGTGAGCGACCCCTGTGAGGCCTGCTCGGGCAGCGGACGCCAGCGCAAAAAGCGCACCGCCACCATCAACGTGCCGGCCGGCATTGACAACGGGCAGGTCATCGTGATGAGCGGCCAGGGAGAGGCGGGCACCGGCGGCGGCCCCAGAGGGGATTTGCAGATCGTGATCTCCGTTTCCCCCCACAAACTGTTTGTCCGGGACGGCACCACGCTGTATCTGGATATGCCCATCACCTTTACCCAGGCGGCCTTAGGGGCCACCCTTGACATCCCCACCCTGGACGGCAAGACCAGCCACAAGATTCCGGAAGGCACCCAGGACGGGGCGAAGTTCCGCATCCGGGGCGAGGGAATCAAGCAGCTGCACGGCGCCGGCAAGGGGGATCTGGTGGTGCGGGTGAAGGTGGAAGTGCCCAAGCGCCTAAGCGCCCGCCAGAAGGAACTGCTCAAGGAATTTGAGAAAGCGGCCTCCGGCAAGGAGTATGAGGAGCAGAAAAGCTTCCTTGACAAGGTGAAGAGCGTTTTTCAATGACGATGTAAAGCAAACAGCGGCCGGGAATGAGACACCCTGGCCGCTGTTTTTTTAAGTCTGAAGGCGTTTTGCTGAAAATCTTATAAGCCTTTGCCGCTTTGCGCGTGGCAACTTGGGCGCGGCTATGATATAATGGCCGAAAGAAAGGGGAGATTGCGTCTTATGGACCCTGGGCCTGATGGCATATACCTGGTGATTCAGTTGCTTATTCTCCTGCTATATATCCTTCTGTCCATGGCGGAGGCTGCCGCCCAGCACATCAGCGTAAGCCGCCACCGCAAGGCTGCGGAGGGGGAGGATGTTGCGTTAACGCCCACCAAGGAGCAGGCGGAAATATTGCTCACCGCCCCCAGCGCCATCCGCATCGGGATGATGTTCTTGCTGCTGGCGTCCTTTGGGTTTTTTCTTCAGCAGGCGGCCCTGCCTGTGGCGGAGGCGGTGGCAGGCGGCTGGGGGAAAAACGCCCCGGCCCTGTCCTTCTGGCTGTGCCTGCTTTTGTTCACGCTTGTTTATCTGTTTGTCATTCAGCTTTTATGCTCCCAGCTGCCCCGGCGGCTGGCCATGCAAAAGCCAAGGGGCATGGCCCGGCGCCTGTTCCCCATCGCGCTTTTCTTTCACCGCGTCTTCCGCCCCCTGGCGCTTCTGCTTGAGGCCATTGTCAACGGCCTGCTGGCCCTCTTTAAGGTGGAGGTGATGCAGCCCACCGAGGAGATCACGGAGGATGAGATCCGCATGCTGGTGGATGTGGGCGAGGAGAAGGGCGCGATTGAGGAAGCGGAGCGGGAGATGATTGAGAACGTCTTTGAGTTCAACAACATGACCGCCGCTGAGTGCATGACCCACCGCACGGATGTCTACGCGGTGTGGGTGGATGACACGCCGGAGGAGATCATCAAAACCATTGTGGAAAGCGGGCTTTCCCGTTTTCCGGTGTACGAGGAGGATCTGGATCATATCATCGGCACCCTCACCACCCGGGATTTTCTGTTAAACCAGCAGACAGAGCAGCCCAAACCCTTAAGGGACCTGCTGCGGGAGGCGCGCTTTGTGCCGGAGAGCGTGCGCACGGACATCCTGTTTCGGGACATGCAGCGCAACAACTACCACCTGGCCATTGTGGTGGATGAATACGGCGGCACCAGCGGGCTGATCACCATGGAGGACCTGCTGGAGGAAATTGTGGGCAACATCTATGACGAGTATGACCCGGCGGCGGAAGCGGAATATACGGAGCTGGCGGAGGGCCGCTGGCGCGTGGCGGGCGCTTTGGAAGTGGAGGCCTTCAACCACCTGGCAGGCTTCAGCCTGCCGCTGGATGAGGAGTATGACACCATCGGCGGCCTGATTTTAAGCCACCTGAGCAGCATCCCCGAGGAGGGCAGCCAGCCTGAGATCACCATGGACGGGCTCAGGTTCAAGGTGGAAAGCATGCAGGACCGGCGCATCGCCTGGGTGGAGGTAAACAAAAGCAAGGATGAAGTATGACCTGATCATCATGGGCGGGGGCGTGGCCGGCTGCGCCGCCGCCATCACCGCCCGTCAGCGGAATTTAAATACGCTGGTTCTCTATTCCGGCGGAGGGGCCCTGGCCAAAACCCGCCGCATCGATAATTACCCCGGTTTTCCCCAGGCAACGGGGCCGGAATTGCTTGAAAAACTGCGAAATCACGCGCGGGAGATGGGCGCTTCTTTTAAGGCCCAGCTGGTGCGCCGGGTGATGCCCATGGGGGGGACCCTCTCGGTGCTGGCGGATAACGACCTCTACGAGGCCCGGACGGTTATTCTGGCCACCGGAACGGCCCGGGTTAAGCCCCTGCCGGGGGAAGAGGCCCTGGTGGGCCAGGGGGTCAGCTACTGCGCCACCTGTGACGGCATGTTCTATCAGGGGAGCGATGTGATTGTCATTGGCGCCCATGAGGAGGCGGTGGAGGAGGCCAACTACCTGGCCAGCCTGGCCAAGGTCAGCTACTGCCTGGAAAAACCCCATGACACCGCGGGCCTGCATGAGAAAATCACCCTGATTCCGGGCAGGCCCAAGGGGCTTTCCCGCCAGGGGGATCGGATTGCGCTGGCCACCGACCAGGGGGAGGTGGATGCGGAGGGCATTTTCGTCCTGCGCCCCGCCGTGGCCATGACCCAGCTGATGCCGGAGGCGGCGACCCAAAACGGCGTTATCACCGTAGACCGGAACTTAGCCACCTCCATCCCCGGCGTGTTTGCCGCCGGCGATATCCTGGGCCCGCCCCTGCAGGCCGCCAAGGCCGCGGGCGAGGGAACCGTGGCTGCCCTGTCCGCGGCCAGCTATCTGATGAAATCCGCCCCAAAATGAAAGGAACACCATGAAGAAAACCCTTGTGATCGCCCTTTTGATCAGCTGTTTGATTTTTACCACTGCCCTGGCCGCGCCCACGCGGCAGCGCAGCGATAGCTTCACCCTGACTGACGCGGAGCTTCTGGCCGTGCAGCCCCTTCTGAACACCGTGGCCTTTGCCGCCTTTCAGAAGGATATTTTGTCTTACGCTGGGGACAGCGCCCCTGATCAGGCCCTGGTGGAGGGGGTTCTCCTTCGGGCGCTGGAGGAGCGCATGTTCCCGGTGGAGCTTATCGACCTGGCCGTCACCTTAACAGATCAGCAGGTGGGGGAAATGGCGGCCCAGCTTTTTGCCTGGCAGGGGATTGCCGGGATTCAGGAGCCCCTGTGCCCCTGCATCGAGCGGGTGGCAGGCGGCCTTCGCTTTGACCTGTCCGGCCAGCCGGATTTTATCGGCGTGTATGCCTATGACGCGGCGAAGGCCCAGGAGGGGCAATTGCATATCCAGGGGGATGTCTATCAGCTAAGCGGCATCGAGGGGCTGGCCGAGGACGTGCCGGAGGACAGCATCCTGTGGCTGGGCCATATCACCCTGGCGCTGACCCCGCATCAGAACGCCCCGGGGGGCTATGTGCTAAGCAGCTATGAGATCAGCGAAACCTATCAGGCCACCGGCCTAATCCAGTTTTTTGACGAGGAAAACGGCTTTGAGCTGGCCTATCCGGACATCTTCCCGGTGATTGAAGCCCCGCCGGAGCCAGGCCAGCCCCTGGCCCTTGAAAGCGCGGACGAAAAGGCCCGCCTGGGGGTCAGCTTTATTCCCGGCACCTTAAGTGAGCTGGAGGCCGCCTGGCAGGCTGAGGGCGCGGCTAGTACGGTGGGGATCAATGAGTTTGGCCAGCTTACCTATAAGACGCCTGGCGAGATGCGCCTGGCCATGCCGGATGAGATGCTTGGCGCCTGCGTGGTGCTGAGCCTGGTGTATCCCCAGGAGCGGGCCCATGAATTTGGCCTTTATCTGGAGTTTCTGATGAATTCCTTTGTGGTTTACGCTTTCGCTGCAGGCTGATCTGTCAAAGGGCATCCGCGGCGCGGCTTAGGCTGACTGTTTCCTCTCTCAAATTAACAGGAGGTATATTCGCATGCTGATGAATGCCTTGGTGAAGCCGGCGGCAGCGCCGGGCCTTAGGCTGGAACGGGTGGAAAAGCCCCAGCCCGGGCCCCGGGATGTCCTGATCAAGGTGCTGAAAACCGCCATCTGCGGGACGGATTTGCACATTTACAACTGGGACGCCTGGAGTCAGGAGCATATCCAGCCGCCCCTGGTGATCGGCCACGAGTTTGTGGGGCAGGTTGAGGAAATTGGCAGCGAGGTGAAGCACTTCCGCCTGGGGCAGATCGTCTCCGGCGAGGGGCACATCGTCTGCGGCCAGTGCCGCAACTGCCGGGCCGGCCGGGGCCAGTGGTGCCGGGAGCCCCTGTCCGTTGGGGTCAGCCGGCAGGGGGCCTTTGCGGAATATCTGGTGATTCCCGCGGGCAACTGCATCAGGCTGGAGGATGACATCGACCTGGAGGTGGCGGCCTTCTTTGACGCCCTGGGCAACGCCACCCACACCGCCCTGAGCTTTGACGCGGTGGGGGAGGATGTCCTGATCACCGGCGCCGGGCCCATCGGCATGATGGCGGCGGCCATTGCCCGGCACATCGGGGCCCGGCATGTGGTGATCACGGACCTGAGCGACTACCGCCTGGGCCTGGCGAAAAAACTGGGCGCCACCCGCACCGTCAACGTGAGCCGGGAGGATCTGGGCCAGGTCGTTCATAAGCTTGGCATGAAGGAGGGCTTTGACGTTGGCCTGGAGATGTCCGGCGCCGTGTCCGCCCTTGATCAGATGCTGGCGGCCATGCGAAACGGCGGGGACATCGCCCTTTTGGGCCTGTTTTCACAAAGGCCCCAGCTGGACATGAGCCAGATTATCCTAAAGGGCTTAAGCCTCAGGGGCATCTATGGGCGGCGCATGTATGAAACCTGGTACAAGATGATAGCCATGGTGCAAAGCGGGCTTGATTTAAGGCCGCTGATCACCCATCGCTTCCCCTATCAGGATTTTGAAAAGGCCTTCAGCGTGATGAACACGGGGAACAGCGGCAAGATTATTCTGGAATGGAGCGAAAAGGCATGAAACGCGCACTGGCATTGTTTGAGCGGCAGCTGACGGAGATTCAGGCGGCCGGCACCTATAAAGGCGAGCGGGTGATCACCAGCCCCCAGCGGGCGCGGATTGACACCACCCAGGCGGACGGCGTCATCAACCTCTGCGCCAACAACTATCTGGGGCTTTCCAACGACTGGCGGCTGATTCAGGCGGCCAAGGCCAGCTATGACAGCTGGGGCCTGGGGCTGTCCAGCGTGCGCTTTATCTGCGGCACCCAGCTGATCCACAAAAAGCTGGAAAGCAGGCTGGCCAATTTCCTGAAGATGGACGACGTGATCCTCTATTCCTCCTGCTTTGACGCCAACGGCGGTTTGTTTGAAACCCTGCTGGGGGAGGAGGACGCCGTGATCTCAGACGCCCTCAACCATGCCTCCATCATTGACGGCATCCGCCTGTCCAAGGCCAGGCGCCTGCGCTATGCCAATTCCAACATGGCGCAGCTGGAGCAGCATCTAAAGGACAGCCAGGACGCCCGCATCCGCCTGATCGCAACCGACGGCGTGTTTTCCATGGACGGCTATGTGGCCAAACTGAATGAAATTTGCGACCTGGCGGACAAGTATGAGGCCCTGGTGATGGTGGATGACAGCCATGCCACCGGCTTTATGGGCGAGACGGGCCGGGGCAGCCATGAGCACTGCGGGGTGATGGGGCGGGTGGACATCATCACGGGCACCTTTGGAAAGGCCCTGGGCGGGGCATCCGGCGGCTTTACCGCCGCGCGCCAGCCCATTGTGGACCTGCTGCGCCAGCGCTCCCGCCCTTATTTGTTCAGCAACACCTTAGCGCCCGCCATCTGCGCCGCCACCCTGAAGGTGATTGATATCCTGGAAGCATCGCCCGAGCTGCGGGACCGGGTGCACGAAAACGCCCGCTATTTCCGCGCGGGGATGGAGAAGGTGGGCTTTGAACTTTTGCCGGGTGAGCATCCCATTGTGCCGGTGATGTTCTATGACGCCCACAAGGCGGCGGAGGCCGCCAGCCGGATGCTGGAATACGGCGTTTATGTGATCGCCTTTTCCTATCCGGTGGTGCCGGAGGGCCAGGCCCGCATCCGCACCCAGATCAGCGCCGGGCACAGCCAAAAGGATCTGGACCAGGCGATAGAGGCCTTTGCGCGGGTGAAAAAAGACATGGAACAAGACGCGAAGGAAGGGGCGCTTTGATGAGTCAGACCGAAAGAAAGCCCGTTCTGTTTTCGGGCATCCAGCCCTCCGGGCATATCCAACTGGGCAATTATATCGGCGCCATGCGCAATTTTAAGCTGCTGGAAGACCAGTACAACTGCCTTTTCTCCATTGTGGACCTGCACGCCTTAACCGTCCGCCAGGTGCCCGCCAGCCTGCGCCAGCAAACCCTGGAGCTGGCCGCCATGTACATCGCCGCAGGGCTTGACCCCCACCAGTCCATCATCTACTGTCAAAGCCACGTGCCCCAGCACGCGGAGCTGGCCTGGATTCTTAATTGCTTCAGCTACATTGGCGAATTGTCCCGGATGACCCAGTTTAAGGACAAGGCCAGAAAGCATCAGGACAACATCAACGCCGGTCTTTTCACCTATCCGGTGCTGATGGCGGCGGATATTCTGCTTTATCAGACGGATGTGGTGCCCGTGGGGGCGGACCAGAAGCAGCATATCGAGCTGACCCGGGACATCGCCCAGCGCTTTAACGCCATCCACCCGGGCGTCTTCAAGGTGCCGGAGAGCTATATCCCCCGTCAGACCGCCAAAATCATGAGCCTGACTGAGCCGGAGAAGAAGATGTCCAAGTCCGACCCGGAGGACAGCATGGTCTCCCTGATGGATAAGCCGGAGGTTATCCGCCGCAAAATCAAGCGCGCGGTGACGGACTCGGACGCCCAGATCCGCTTTGACCGTGCGGAAAAACCCGGGGTAAGCAACCTGCTGAACATCCTGTCCGTCTGCACGGGCGAAAAGGTGGAGGACATCTGCCGGCGCCTGGAGGGCAAGGGCTATGGGCAGCTGAAGGAGGAGACGGCGGAGGCGGTGGTGGCCATGCTGGCCCCGGTGCAGGCGCGTTTCCATGATTTGATGGCGGACAAGGCCTATCTGGCCCAGACCCTTAAGGACAACGCGGAACGCGCCCAGAAGCTGGCGGGAAGAACCCTGGCCAAGGTCTATAAAAAGCTGGGGCTTTATCAGGTTTAACAAGGGGGGATATTGTGATGATGCTGCCTTTTCCAAAGGAAAGCCCCTACCCTCGGGCGCTGTGCCTTTGGGAGCCGGAAAAAGAGCCCAGGGGCAGCGTGGTGATCTCCCACGGCATGGCGGAGCACATCGCCAGATACAGCCGCCTGGCCCAGGCCTTAAACGGGGCTGGTTACGCGGTGTTTGGCTATAATCACCTGGGGCACGGGGATGAGGCGCCCGTCAAGGGCTATTTTGCGGATAAAGACGGCTGGGGCAAGGCGGTTTCTGATATTGAAAGCGTGACGGCCTTTGCCAAAACCCGCTATCCAAAGGCCCCGGTGGCGCTTCTGGGCCACAGCATGGGCAGCTTTCTGGCCCGGGAATATGTCCTCAGGCATCCAAAGGGAATGGACGCCCTGGTGCTCTCCGGCACCGGCTGGCACCCTAAGGCGCTGTGCGGCTTTGGCCGGCTGATGGCAGGCGTCATGTGCGCCCTGGGGGATGCCAGGGCGCCCTCCAAACTTCTGGACCGCCTGGCCTTTTCCGCCAATAACAAGCCTTTTCTCCCCGCCCGCACCCCCTGCGACTGGCTGAGCCGGGATGCGGCGGAGGTGGATAAATACCTGGCGGACCCTTTGTGCGGCTTTGTGTTCAGCGCAGGCGGGTTTAGTGATTTGTTTTCCGGCCTCTGGACGCTTAGCAGGCTGTCCCGCTTAAGGACGCTGCCCAAGGGGCTTCCGGTGCTTTTAATCTCCGGCGGGGCGGACCCTGTGGGCGGGCAAGGGCGGGGGGTTAAAACCATCGCCCGGCAATACCGCGAAGCGGGGCTTCAGGGCGTGCAGGTAAAGCTGTACCCGGAGGCCCGCCACGAATTGTTTAACGAAACCAACCGGGAGGAAGTGACCCAGGACCTTGTTGCCTGGCTTGAGGCCTCCCTTCCCTTAGCGAAAGGAGAAGACGCATGAGCAAGCTGTATCCCGGGGATATCACCCAGGTCCACGGCATCCGCGTGGGCCAGATGCAAAATGAAAAGGCAAAAACCGGCGTTACCGTGGTGCTGGGGCCCCGGGAGGGGGCCATGGCCGGGGTATCTGTGCGGGGCGGCGCCCCGGGCACCCGGGAGACGGACGCGCTGAAGCCCGGCAACCTGGTGGAGGTGGCCCACGCCGTGGTCTTAAGCGGGGGCAGCGCCTTTGGCCTGGCCGCGGCGGACGGCGTGATGCGCTTTTTAAGCCAGGGCGGCATCGGCATTGACATGGGCATCGCCCGGGTGCCCATCGTGCCGGCAGCGGTGCTGTTTGACCTGGGGGTGGGGGACGCCAATGTGATGCCGGATGCCGCCATGGGCCGGGCTGCGGTCACCGCCGCCGGCAAAGGCCTCCAGCAGGGGGCTTTTGGCGCGGGCTGCGGCTGCACGGTGGGCAAGCTGGTGCAAAACGCCCTGCCCCATCAGGGGGGCATCGGCTCCGCCTCCATCACCCTGCCGGAAGGGGTGACGGTGGGGGCCCTCATCGCGGTTAACGCGGTGGGGGATGTGTTTGACCCGGCCAGCGGCAAATGCCTGGCCTGTGCCCGGACGCCGGACGGCACCGCGGTGCTGGCGGACGGGCTGCTTCAGGGCAACGCCCCTGCCCCTTATCAGGTGCGCATTCCCCCGCCGGGCACCAACACCACCATTGGGGTGATCGCGGTGGACTGCCGGCTGTCCAAGGACCAGGTGACCCGCCTGGCGGATGTCAGCCACGGCGGCCTGGCCCGGGCCATCCGCCCCTCCCACACCCAGATGGATGGGGACACGCTGTTTGCCCTGGCCACGGAAAGGGTGCTGCCGGAGGTGAACTTCATGAAGATCTGCTCCGCCGCCCAGGAGGTGACCGCCCGGGCCGTGGTTAACGCCATCCTGGCGGTCAAGGGATGATCAGGGGCCTGGGCCTGGACCTTTGCGCCATCGCCCGGATGGAGCGGCTGCTTCAAAGCGATGCTTTTCTTAAGCGCTATTTCGCCATGGAGGAGGCCCAGTACATCCGGGGCCAGGGGGCCATGGCGGCCGCCTCCCTGGCGGGCTGCTTTGCGGCCAAGGAGGCCTTTGTGAAGGCCCTGGGCGAGGGCTTCCGGGAGATTCCCCTGTCTGATATCGTGGTTTCCCACACGGAAAAAGGGGCCCCTTTTTATGCGGTAAGGGGCTTGGCCAAAGAGGCGCTAAGCCAAAGGGACGTTAAGGCAAGCCATCTGTCCATCAGCCACGAGGGGGAGCTGGCCGCCGCGGTATGCGTGCTGGAGGGCTGAGATGCAGCTGATTTTAAGCCCCGCGCAGATGCGCGCCCTGGAGGAGCGCGCCTTTTCCCTGGGGGTGTCCTCCCTTTTGCTGATGGAGGAGGCGGCCCGGGGCGCTTTTGGGGTGCTTGAAGAGCGGCTGGGCGGGCTTGGGGGCAGAAGCCTGCTTTTTCTGATCGGCCCCGGCAACAACGGGGGAGACGGCCTGGCCATGGCCCGGATGGCGCATCTGTCCGGGGCCAAAGCCCAGGCGATTTTAGCGGAGGAGCCTAAAAGCCCGGAGGCGCGAATGAACCTGGATCATGCCCGGGCGCTTGGGGTGCGGGTGTCCTTGTGGGCGCCGGATACGCCCCTTGATGAAAAAACGGACGCGGTGGTGGACGCCCTGTTTGGCACGGGCTTTCGCGGCGGGCTGCCCCAGCGCCTTATTCCCTTGGCGGAGGGGATAAACGCTTTGGGCGCGCCGGTTTTTGCCATCGACGCCCCCAGCGGCCTTGACAGCGCCACGGGCGCTATGGAAAACACAGCCCTTAGGGCCAGCTGTACCCTGGCCCTGGGGCATCTGAAAACCGGCCTTTGCCTAAGCCCGCATCAGGCGTATATCGGGGAGCAGGTCAGGGTTCCTCTCTCCCTGCCCAAAGCAGCCTATCAGGTGTTTGAGGAACTGGGAGAAACGCCCTTAACCGCCCTGGAGCCCTGCGATTTAGCGTCGCGCCTGCCTTCCCGCCCCAGGCACATCCATAAGGGGCAGGCGGGCCGGGTGCTTTTATACGCCGGAAGCCTGGGCATGGCGGGGGCGGCGGCCATGGCGGCCAAGGCCGCCCTCAGGGCCGGGGCGGGGCTGGTTTACATCCTGTGCCCGGGAGAAATCATTCCCGTGCTTCAAACCCTGGTGCCAGGGGCCATTTGTCTTGATATCAAGCGGGCGATGAATGATTTGCCCGCCTATGACGCCTTTGCCGCAGGCTGCGGCCTGGGGCAGCGTGCGGAGGCCTGGCGGCATCTGAGCCTGCTTTACCGGGCGGATATCCCTTCGGTGCTGGACGCGGATGCGCTGAACCTGCTGGCCCGCCAGCCCCTGGCCCTGGGGCCAAAAACCATCCTCACCCCGCACCCGGGGGAAGCGGCCCGCCTGATGGACAGCAGCGTGGCTGAAATTCTAAAGGATCCCCTGGCGGCGGCCCGCCGCCTGCAGGGCCGCTATGGGGGCGTGATGGTGCTAAAGGGCGCTGTCAGCGTGATTGATGACGGCGCCGCCCGGGCGCTTAACACCATCGGAAGCCCGGCCCTGGCCAAGGGCGGCAGCGGGGATGCTCTCACGGGGGTTCTGGCGGCGCTGCTGGCGTCAAAATCCGCCGGTTCCGCCTTTGAAACCGCCCGCACCGCCTGCCTGTGGCTGGGGATGGCGGGCAGGGCGGCAGAAAAACGCTTTGGCGA